>JBBQNZ010000089.1:0-17829 GCA_038330415.1 Actinomycetales bacterium
TGTCGGGGTAGGGCTGCGACAGGTGCCGGAGGGCCTGGCCGTAGCCGATCTGGTACTCCAACGGCCCGTGGTCGCGCTCGAACATCGCGATGAAGAGCGTGAGGGTCAGGAACGGGTGGGCGCCCATCCCGAAGAGCGCGACGTGGTCCTGCGCGACGAGTGCACGGCGCTCCTCGTCGGTGAAGCTCAGCCAGGTCGTCCTCTCGCCGGAGTGGCAGCCGAGGATCGAGCCGGCCATCTCGTTCTCCCACCACGCGACCGTGGCGGCGGGATCCGACCGGTAGCGCTCGACGAGGTCGGGGTCGCGGTCGATGGTGTAGAGGAACTTGTTGACCAGGTACCTGCTCACGACAGCGCCCCTTCCGGGTACCAGGTGAAGTACGCCTCCATCGTGTGGAACAGGTCGAGGCAGTCGACGTGGTCGGCCTGCACGCCCTCACCGGCGACGCCCATCATCAGCATGAAGTCCATGAAGCCATGGGTGGCGTTGCCCGGGAGGTGCAGGCTGTCGAGGCTCACCTCGGCACAGCAGCCCTCGATGTCGGCGGCGGCGATCCACTCGACGGCCTTGCGGTCGAACTCGGGGTCGGGACCGTGCTCGCCGAACTGGCGGGGCCCGCCCAGCTCGAGCGACAGGTGGCCGGTGCCGATGATCGCGACCCGCTTGTCGCTCTCCCAGGACTCGACCATCTCCCGGATCGCCTTGCCCAGCGCGACGAACCGCTTGGGCTGCGGCAGCGGGGGCGCGAAGATGTTGGTGTAGATCGGCACGATCGGCAGATCGGCCTGCGGCCGCAACGTGATGATCGGGCAGGTGATGCTGTGGTCGATCCGCAGCTCGTTGCTGAAGGCCAGGTCGAAGTCGCGGTCCAGGCCGCCGCGCAGGACGTGCGACGACAGCTCCTCGTCGCCGGACAGCGTCATCCGGGGCAGTCCGAACTCGCGCTCCTCGTTGTGCCAGTTGGCATCGTAGAAAGGCGCCTTCCCGACCAGGAACTGCGGCATGTTGTCGAGCCACAGCTGGTGGAAGTGGTCGCTGCCCACCATCACCAGCACGTCGGGCCGGGCCCGGGTCAACGTCTCGCGGAAGAGCTCGATCTTGGCGACCCACTCGTCGGCGAACGCCGGGCGCTCCTCTCCCACAGCGGTGCTCGCACGGTAGTAGAAGGGATGGTGCGTCGAGGCGATGACGGCGACGACCTGTGCCATGGGGCGGTTCCTCTCTGGTCAGGACTCGGGGTCGACGTACTCGGCGTTGCGGTCGACCGCGAGGTAGACGTCCATGCCGATCGGGCGACGGCGCTCCTCGGCGAGCTGGCCGAGCAGCCCGGCGGCCCGGGCGAGCAGCGCGAACCCGCGCAGCATCTCGACCGGGAGCCCGAGGTCGGCCAGGGCCGCCCCGCAGACCCCGGCGCCGTTGAGCGGCAAGCGTTTCCCGAGCACCTGCTCGTGCACCCGGCCGACGGCCTCGAACAGCCGCAGGTGCGGGCCGTGCAGCCCCTCCTCCTGCGCGATGCGGATCAGCACCGGGGTGCGCGGGTCGCCGTCCTTGTGCACCGGGTGGCCCAGGCCCGGCACGTAGCGGCCGGCCTCCTTGGTGCGACGCACGGCGTCGAGCGCCACGGCATCCCACTGCTCGTCGGTCTCGGGCAGGTCGTCACCGAGGTCGACGACCACGGCGTCGAGGAAGGCGGCGCAGTCCTCGGTCACGCCGAGGAAGCGTGACCCGCCGCCGAGCAGTCCGGCGGCCAGCGCGCCCTGGAGCGAGTCGGGTGCGGAGAGGTAGGTGAGCCGCGCCGCGATGGCGGTGGGGGTGAACCCGTGGTCGGCCAGGGCCACGAGCACGGCCTCGAAGACCTTGGTCTCCGACGGGGTCGGGCGGCGCATCGCGACCAGCCAGAACGCCAGCTCGCCGAAACCGACCTTCCCCATCAGTTCGGCGGTGAGGTCCTGGCCGAGCAGGCGGATCTGGTCGGCGCTCGAGGTGCCCAGCGAGGTGGGGTAGGTCGTCATCCGTCGTGCTCCTCGTCGCTGCGGGTGGCCGGCTCCGCGAGCCAGCGCCGGATCTCGTCGCCGTGCTCGTCGAGGCCAGGCGGGGGCAGCCGGTAGTCGGCCGGCGTCTCGGACAGGCGGATGGGGTGACGCACCGACGGCACGGCGGCGTCGCCCTCGCCGACCGAGACGACCGGGTCGAGGCCGACCGACTCGGCGAACGCGACCCCGCCGTCGATGGTGTTGATCGGGCCGCACGGCACGCCGGCCGCGGTGATCACCTCGAACCACTCCATGGTGGTGCGGGTGGCGAGGCGCTCGACGAGCAGGGGCCGCAGCACATCGCGGTTCGCCGTGCGGTCCTCGTTGCCGCGGAACCGGGGGTCCTCAGCGAGCTCGGGCAGGTCGAGCACCTCGGCCAGGCGGCGGAACTGGCCGTTGTTGCCGGCGGTGATGATGAGGTCGCCGTCGGAGCAGGGCAGCGGCTCGTAGGGGAACAGGCTCGGGTGGCTGTTGCCCATCCGGTTCGGGACGACGCCCCCGGCGACGAAGGCGCTGGACTGGTTGACCATCCCGGACAGCGCCGACGACAGCAGGTTCACCTCGACGAGCTGGCCGCGGCCGGTCTCGTGGCGCGCGTTGAGCGCGGCGAGCACGCCGATGGTGGCGTGCAGGCCGGCCATCACGTCGAACACCGAGATTCCTGCCCGGTAGGGCGGCCCGTCGGGGCTGCCGGTCAGGCTCATCAGGCCCGAGATGGCCTGCACCATGAGGTCGTAGCCGGGCAGGTCGCGCCCGCCGGGGCCGCTGCCGAAGCCGCTGATCGAGGCGTAGACGATGCGGGGGTTGTCGGCGCTGACGCTGTCGTAGTCGAGGCCGAACCGGGCCAGGCCGCCCGGCTTGAAGTTCTCGACGAGCACGTCGGCCCGGTGGGCCAGTTCGCGGGCCGCGGCGAGGTCCGTGTCGTCCTTGAGGTCGAGCGTCACCGAGCGCTTGTTGCGGTTGACGCCCAGGTAGTAGGTCGAGACACCGTCGCGCAGCGGCGGGCTCCAGGTGCGGGTGTCGTCGCCCGCGGGGGACTCGACCTTGACCACCTCGGCGCCGAGGTCGGCGAGCAGCATGGTGGCGTAGGGCCCGGCGAGGATGCGTGAGAAGTCGGCGACGAGCAGGCCGGACAGGGGGCCGGACGGCGCTGCCATGCCCACCACCTCGGATCGTCGGAACGCAGGAACGGACAGATGTCCGCGGATCACGTGACCTCGAGTTTCATCGTGCTCTGGGTCGCATGTCAACCATGGCTCGTCGATGCGCACGCATCTCGGCGAGGGCCTTGACAGCCGTAGCCCCGCGCGCGGACAGTGGGCGACGACATCCGGGTGCCGCTGCGCGGACACCTGTCCGAGAATCGTTGAACGGGAGAAGGTCATGGCTCACGACGAGGTGGCCGCCGGCCGGCCGGTGCTGTTCCGCAACGCCACGGTGCTCACGATGGACGACCAGCACCGCGTGCTGACCGGGGCCGACGTGCTCGTCGTCGGTGACCGGGTCGCCGAGGTCGGCAGCGGCCTCACCGCCCCCGAGGGAGCGCTGGAGATCGACGCCACCGGCGGCATCGTCATGCCCGGCATGGTCGACACGCACCGGCACATGTGGCAGACCGCGATGCGCGGCTACGGCGCCGACTGGACCCTCACCCAGTACTTCGTCTGGTACTACCTCGAGCACGGCCGCCGCTTCCGGCCACAGGACGTGCACACCGGCAACATGCTGTCCGCATGGGACGCCCTGGAGGCCGGCGTGACCACCACCGTCGACTGGTCGCACGGGCTGCAGACCGTCGAGCACGCCGAGGCGGCGGTCGACGCGCTGAGCAGCGTGCCCGGCCGGTTCGTGCTGGCCTACGGCAACATCCAGGCCGGCCCTTGGGAGTGGACGGCCGACCCGGCGGTGCGCTCCTTCCTCGAGCGCCGCCGCGGCGACCTCTACGGCTGGCAGCTCGCCTTCGACGTCACCGGAGACCCGGCCTTCCCCGAGCGACCCGCGTTCGAGGTGGCCCGCGAGCTCGACCTCCCGGTCACGACGCACGCGGGCGTCTGGGGCGCGACGAACGACGACGGCATCCGGCTCATGCACGAGAACGGCTTCATGAACGAGTCGAACGTCTACGTGCACGCCGCCACGCTGTCGACCGACTCCTACCAGCGCATCGCGGCCACCGGCGGGTCGGCCTCGGTGTCGACCGAGTCGGAACAGAGTGCAGGACAGGGCTACCCGCCCACCTGGCAGCTGCGCCGGCACGACATCCCAGTGTCGCTCTCGATGGACACCAGCGTGTGGTGGAGCGGCGACCTGTTCTCGGCGATGCGCACCACGCTCGGCGCCGACCGGTCCCGCGAGCACCTCGAGGCGCACGCGGCCGGCGACACGGTCACCAACGTGCACCTGCGCGCCGAGCACGTCGTCGACTGGGCCACCCGGGGCGGCGCCCGCGCCCTGGGCCGCGACGAGATCGGCCGCCTGGTTCCCGGGGCCAAGGCCGATGTCGTGCTGATCCGCAACGACCGCTCGCCGGTGTCGTTCCCGCTGCTCAACCCCTACGGCCACGTCGCCTTCCAGGCCCAGCGCGGCGACGTGCACACCGTGCTCGTCGACGGCCGGGTCGTCAAGCACGAGGGCGAGCTGGTCGGCGTCGACCTCGCCGACCTGCGCCGCCGTGCCACCGAGACCGTGGAGTACCTCGTCGGCGAGATGGGCGAGGAGGCCTGGACGGCCGGCATGAACCCCGCGCTGCCCGAGGACGACGACAAGGTGCTCGACAACCCGTACCAGTACACGGAGTTCCGCACGGACACCACGCGGGCCCGGGGTACGGTCTTCGGCGAGCCCGGGGCCGGCGAGGACGACTGACCCCCCGACGATTCGCGAGAGTGGGGGAGGCGACATGGCCGGTCGTGGTCAGGGCCCCGACTTCGTCGAGGCACTGGCGCGCGGTCTGGACGTCATCGCCTGCTTCGACCGCGAGCGACCCCAGATGTCGCTCAGCGACGTCGCGCACGCGACCGGGCTCGCCCGGCCCACGGCCCGCCGCCTGCTGCTGACCCTCGAGGAGCTCGGCTATGTCCGGTCCCGCGACGGCCAGTTCGCGCTCACCCCGAGGGTGCTGACCCTGGGCACGGCCTACGTCGCGTCGCTGGGGCTGTGGGAGATCGCCCGGCCGCGCCTCGAGGCGCTGGTCGGTCGCACCGGCGAGAGCTCGTCGATGGCCCAGCTCGACGGGTCCGACATCGTCTACGTCGCCCGGGTGTCGGTGCCCAAGATCATCGCGCTGCGCGTCGAGGTGGGCACCCGCTTCCCCGCTCCGCCCACCTCGCAGGGCAAGGTGCTGCTCGCGGCGCTCGACCCGGCGGCGCTGGATGCCGTGCTCGCCACCCCCAGCCGCTCGGGCCTGGTGCCCCACGTCGAGCGCGACCCGGCGGCGCTCGACGACGAGCTCGCGCGGGTGCGCGCCCGCGGCTGGGCGCTCGCCGACGAGGAGCTGGCGCCCGGCGTGCGATCGGTGGCGGTGCCGGTGCGCGACGGCACCGGCGCGGTGCGGGCCGCCATGAACATCACCGTGCACGCGGCCGAGACCAGCACCGAGCGGCTGCGCGACGAGCTGCTGCCGATGCTGCAGCGCACCGCGGCCGAGGTGAGCGAGGACTGGGCGCTGTGGCAGCGCCGCCCGCACGTCGAGGTGGGTCAGCCGCCGATCTCGAGGTAGGTGTTCTCGATCGCGGCGAGGTAGGCCGCGGCGAGGCGCTCGAAGCCGTTGGCGCTCATCTCGACCTCGTCGCCCACGGCGAACCGGAGCACGGTGCGCTCGGGTGCCCAGTGGATCGGCTCCGAGACCCGCACGGTGCCCGCGTTGCCGACCACCGAGTCGGCGATCACGCGCACCTCGTTCATGGGGTTGCCGTCGTCGCCCTCGAGGTCGCGCTCGCGGTGGACGAACCACGCGTCGAGCACCACGACCGCCTGCACGAACACCAGGCTCTCGAGGGTGCTGTCCTCCACGTCGTTGGCGGCCCAGACGGCGAGCAGGGCGTCGCAGCTGTCGCGACAGGCCCCGATCTCGTCGGAGGTGTAGGCGTTGCGAGCGGGCACGGGCTCTCCTCGGGGTGGGCTCGTCGTCGTGCCGGAGCCTACGCCGCCGCGGCTCAGTGCAGGGCGCCGGAGGCGTCGAGCACCGCCGACCCGGTGAGCCATGTGGCCCAGGCGAGCACGATGGCGAAGGTGGTGTTCCAGACCGTCCTGGGCACCCGGGTGAGGCGCGCCAGCACCCCGGGGTCGCTCACCGCCGGGTCGGTCGCGGCCACCACCGCACCGAGGTGGCGCCACGCGCCGACGATGAGCACCAGGCCCACGCCGACCACCACCTGGGCCTGCAGCTGCGGCGAGCCGGCCCACCACAGGGCACCAGCAGCGACGATGGCGACGGCCACGACCAGGGCGGTCAGCCCCGAGCGCACCCGCAGCACGCTGGTGACGAGCACGGCAAGGATGCCGGTGAGCACCGGTGCCGACCAGCCGCGCACCGCGAGCCACACGACGAGCGCGCCGACGACGCCGGGCGCGGGGTAGCCCGCCCAGGTCGTGAGCACGCGGCCCACGCCGCGTGCCGGGCCCACCGTGACGGCGTGCCCGGACATGTCGCCGCGCAGCACGAAGCCGGTGAACCGACGGCCGCACAGCATCCCGACGCCGGCGTGGCCGAGCTCGTGAACCAGGGTGACCGCGAGGCGCACCACCCGCCAGACCGGCTCGACCGCCACCGCCACGAGCGCCGCGACGAGCACGACGAGCACGGGCGGCCCGGCCAGGGCGATGCCCTGCTCGGGCACGACCCTCGACCAGACCTGCTCGAACCAGTTCATGACACGGAAGCCGTGACCGGCGGGCGGTGCACGCCCACCTGAGTCAGCGCGAGCGGCGGCTCGCGCCCTCGGAGAAGGAGGCCGCCGAGCGGGCCGGCCGCGACGAGGAGGTGTGCACGGATGCCGGGCGACCGGAGGCCGGGCGGGCGGACGAGCCGCCGGCGCCGCGACGACGCTGGCCGTTGCCGCCACCGGAGGTGCCGCGCTGGCCGCCGCCGGAGCTGTTGCGCTGGCCACGGCCACCGCCCTGGCGGTTCGGCGTGCTGGGCTCGGGAAGGGCGATGCCGCCCTCGAACGAGCGCACACCGGGGGCGAGCTCCTGCAGCAGCGGGTGGGTGGAGGTGACCCGGGTGGTCGTGGGGTTCACGCCGGCCTTGCGGGTGAGGTCGCGCACGTCGCGCACCTGGTCGTCGGTCATCAGCGTGATGACCGTGCCCGAGGCGCCGGCGCGGGCGGTGCGGCCCGAGCGGTGCGTGTAGGCCTTGTGCTCGACCGGCGGGTCGGCGTGGATGACCAGCGCGACGTCGTCGACGTGGATGCCGCGGGCGGCGATGTCGGTGGCGACCAGGGTGCGGGCCGCACCGGAGTGGAAGGCGTCCATGGTGCGGGTGCGGGCGTTCTGGCTGAGGTTGCCGTGCAGCTCGACCGCGGGCACCCCGGAGCCGTTGAGCTGGCGGGCCAGCTTCTTGGCGCGGTGCTTGGTGCGGGTGAAGACCACGGTGCGGCCGGGGGCGGCGACCAGGTCGAGCAGCACCGGCAGGTGACCGTCGGGGGTCACGTGCAGCACGTGGTGCGACATGGTCGAGATCGGCGACTGGGCCGAGTCGGCCTGGTGCGTCACCGGGTTGTGCAGGTAGCGCTTGGCGATGACGCTGATGCCGCCGTCGAGCGTGGCGGAGAACAGCATCCGCTGCCCGGACTGGGGCGTGGCGTCGAGCAGGCGGCGCACCTGCGGCAGGAAGCCGAGGTCGGCCATGTGGTCGGCCTCGTCGATGACGGTGATCTCGACGGCGTCGAGCGACACGTGGCCCTGGCCGATGAGGTCCTCGAGCCGGCCGGGGCAGGCGACGACGACGTCGACCCCGCGGCGGATGGCCGAGACCTGCGGGTTCTGGCCGACGCCACCGAAGACGGTGCGGGAGGTGAGGCCGAGGCGCTGCGCGAGCGGCGTCATCGCCTCCTCGATCTGGGTGGCCAGCTCACGGGTGGGGGCGAGGATGAGCGCGCGGGGCCGCTTCGGCTGCGGCCGCTTCCCGCTCGCCGCGAGGCGGCTGAGCAGGGGCAGCACGAACGCGATGGTCTTGCCGGAGCCGGTGCGGCCGCGGCCGAGCACGTCGCGACCCGCGAGGGAGTCGGGCAGCGTGGCGGCCTGGATCGGGGTGGGGGTCGTGATCCCGCCGGCGGCGAGGACCTCGACCAGGGGGGTGGGCACGCCGAGCATGCCGAAGTTCTGGGAGGACAAGAAGTTTTCCTTCATGGGGCATGGGGTCGTCGCGACCGTCGTGGTCGGCGTCGACTCGGATGTTCTGCCGGGCGGGGCTCTGGGCCGCGGCGCCGCGTGGCGGGGAACTGGCCCCGACGCGAAGGCATCGACATCAAAGAAGTAGGGCCCGAGGCAGAAGGCGGGCCGCTGCGCCCAGTCTAGGCGACCGCACCGTCATCCCCCGAATCGCCCCACCCCGGCGCGCCTGTCGAGGGTCTGGTCGGGCCGTCACCGTCGCGCCCTACAGTGACGTATGCCGTCGCTGCCCCTCTTCCCGCTGGGCACGCCGCTGCTGCCCGGGGCGCGGCTCCCCCTGCAGCTGTTCGAGCCGCGCTACCTGGTGCTCGCCCGCAACCTCGCCGAGCTCGACGAGGACGACCGCCGGTTCGGGGTGCTGCTCATCCGCAAGGGCCACGAGGTCGGCGCCGACGCGGTGCAGGACCTCCACGGCATCGGCTGCGAGGCGCGGGTCGACGCGATGGCGCTCGCCGACAGTGCGATCGGCCCGATGGTGCACCTCATCGGCACCGGCGTGCGCCGGTTCCGGCTCGACGGCCTCGATGACACCTCCGGCACCCCGTTCACGACCGGCCTGGTCACCTGGCTGACCGAGCCTCCCGCCGGCGACGACCCTGAGGTCGCGGCCCTCGCCGAGCGTGCCCTGCGCGCGCACGCTGCCTACCTCGCAGGGCTGGGCGCGCAGGTCGAGGCGGTGGAGGCGCCGCTGTCCGCCGTGGCCTACCGGGTGGCCGAGCGGATGGCGCTTGACCCGGCCGACCGGCAGCGCGTGCTGGAGGGCGGTGACGCCGCGACCCGGCTGCGCACGGTGCTGGCGCTGCTGCGCCGCGAGAGCGCCATCGTCGGCCGGTTCGGTGCGCTGCCGACCCCGCCCGACCCGAGCGGTGCGTCGCTGAACTGACGCCGGGTAGGTTGCCGCGCATGGACCTCGCGCACCTCCAGGACGTCATCGAGCGCACCTACGGCGCCCGCGACCGGGAGCGCGGGGTGCCGAGCACCGTCGCGTGGCTCGCCGAGGAGGTGGGGGAGCTGGCGCAGGCCGTGCGCAAGGGTGACCACGCCCAGCGCGAGCACGAGTTCGCCGACGTGTTGGCCTGGGTCGCGTCGCTCGCGAACCAGGTGGACGTCGACCTCACCGCGGCGGTACAGCGCTATGCCGCCGGGTGCCCTCGCTGCGCGTCGCTGCCGTGCACCTGCCCGTAGCGACCGGAGGGCTCAGCAGCCGGGCAGCGACTCGAACCGGTAGCCCTTGACGCGACCCCCCGGTCGGTTCCAGTCCCAGAGCACGGTAGGACGTTCGTCGGTGTTTCGCTCGTGGGACACGTTGGAAGCGTGGCCCGTCTCAGGTGCTGGTCGGCGAGACCTCGGGCTCGGGCCGATCGGTGGCCGGGGTCTCGGCCACCTCGCCGTGGCCGGCGAGCGCGAGCGCACCGCCGACGGCCAGGCCGAACCCGGCCACGGCGACCCACTCCCACCCGGCGCGGGGCACGTCACCGAGCATGACGACACCGACGAGGGCGGGGGCGACGGTCTCGCCCACGACCAGCGGCGCGGTGGCCTGGGTGACCGAACCGCGCTGGAGGGCGGTGGAGTAGGACAGGAGGGCGACCACGGCCGCCACCGCCAGCGCGTAGGTGGCCGGGTCGCGCAGGAGGGCACCCAGGTCGGAGAAGAGCGTGTCCCAGCCGATCTGCGGCAGCACCCGCGCCGCGACCGCGACGGCGCCGAAGCCCAGCCCGGCGACGCCACCCAGGGCGGCTGCGCCTCGGGCGCCCGTCAGTCGGCCCAGCGGCACGGCGAGGGCGGCGAGGGCGAGCGCGGCGACGAGGATGCCCCATCGCTCGGCGGAGCTGACGTCGACCGCCTTGTCCTCCGCGGCCGACATGCCCACCATGACCAGGCCGCCGATGACGACACCGAGAGCCACCTTGTCGCGGCGGGTCAACGGCATCTTGAGGAAGATCGCACCGAGCACCGCGGTGATGGCCAGGAAGCTCGACACGATCGCCTGCACCGCGAACAGCGGCATGGTCTGCAGCGCGGCGATCGACAGCACGAAGGCGAACCCGTCGAGGGCGAGACCGAGGAGGTAGCGCCACGACTTCACCAGGCGCAGCAGCAGGCGGGGGTCGAGCCCCTCGGTGGTGGCCTCCTCGCGGGCCGCCAGGGCCTGCAGGATGGAAGCGCCGCCGTAGCAGAGCGCCGCGCCGAGCGCTCCGAGCAGGCCCCAGATCATGGAGCGCAGGCTACTCACGGCCACGCCACGGCCACGCCACGGCCGTCACGACCGTCCGCCCACGGCCACGCTCCCGCCCGGGTGCCGTGCCCGGCCCTACGATGGCGCCACGTCGAGGGCGCCCGTCACCGGCGGTCTTTCAGGAGGTACCGCTGTGCGCGAACCCCGCAGCGCCGGCTGGTCGGCCGCCGCGTCGCCGAACCTGGCCCGGCTCGGGGTGCGGTCGTGGCTGCTCCTGGGCGTGCTGGGGCTCGTCCTGGCCGTGCTGTGGCTGCTCGCGCAGGTGTCCGGCTTCGTCGTGCCCCTCGTGCTGTCGGTGGTCCTCGGCGCGCTGTTCGCCCCCCTCGTCGAGCGCCTGCAGGCCCGGGGGGTGCCTCGCTCCGGGGGCGCCCTCCTGGTGCTGCTGGGCCTCACGGCGGTAGTGGCCGGCTCGGTCTGGCTGGTGGTCTCGGGGATCGCGGGGCAGTCGGGCCAGATCAGCGCCCAGGTCTCCGCGGGCCTTGACACCCTGAGCTCGGCGCTGGCGTCGCGCGGCATCGACATCGGCAGCGGTGCCTCGGTCACCGACCAGGTGGGCTCAGCCACCGGCGAGGCGCTCGGTGGTGCCCTCGGCGCGCTGTCGAGCGCCTTCTCCAGCGTGGTGTCGCTCGGCATCGGCATCGCGATCGCCGCGTTCCTCGTCTACTACGTGCTCGTCGACTGGCAGGGCCTGACCCGGTTCGTCGGCGCGCACCTCGGCCTGGATGCCGACGTCGGCGTCGAGGTCGTCGACGACTCGGCGGTGGCGGTGCGCCGCTACTTCTGGGCGCTCACCCTCTCGGCGGTGGTCACGGCCGTGCTGATCGGCGGCGCCGCCTGGCTGCTCGGGGTGCCGCTCGCCTTCACCATCGCGGTCGTCACCCTCGTCACCTCGTACGTCCCCTACCTCGGCGCCATCGTGTCCGGTGCCTTCGCGACGCTGATCGCGTTGGGCTCCAACGGCATCGACACGGCCATCGTCATCCTGGTCATCATCCTCGTGGTGCAGAACATCGTGCAGACGGTGGTGCTGGTGCGCCTCGCCGGCACCGCGCTGAGCCTGCACCCCATCGTGGTGCTGGGTGCGACGATCATCGGCGCCGCCGTGGCCGGCATGCTGGGGGCGGCCCTGTCCTCGCCCGCCGTCGCCGTCGCGATCATGGTGCGTCGTCGCCTGGCGGGCGGCCCCGCGCCGGAGGACGTGCCGCAGGCCGTCGCCGACCCCTTCCCCGACGTTCAGGCGTAGCGCCGCGCCGCGCGCAGGGTCTGCCCGGCATACGACCCGCCGAACAGCACGGCGTGCAGCAGCAGCGGGTGCACCTGGTGCAACAGCACCCGGTCGCGCCACCCGTCGGCCAGCGGGGCAGCCTCGTCGTAGGCGGCGAGCACCCGAGCGAGGTGCGGGGCGCCGAACAGCGCGAGCATCGCGAGGTCGGCCTCGCGGGCCCCGCCGTGGGCCGCGGGGTCGATGAGCACCGCCTCCTGCGCGGTCCACAGCACGTTGCCCGACCACAGGTCGCCGTGCAGCCGGGCCGGGGGCTCCCCGGTGTCGAAGACGCCCGAGGCCACCCGCTCGGCGAGGCGCCGCAACAGGGCGGCCTCGGCCTCGTCGAGAACGCCACGCTCCCGGGCGAGCGGCAGCAGCGCGGCGATGCGGGCCTGCCCGTACAACTCCCCCCAGGTCTCCCAGGCGCCGAGGGCCAGGGGCAGCGGCTCGCTGAGCGGGCCGAGCCAGCCGTCGCCCACCCACCCCGGCGGGCCGCTGCCGAATGCCGGCGCGCCGGCGGCGTGCGTGGCCGCGAGCCCGCGCCCCAGGCGTTCGGCTGCCGCCTCGGTGGGGGCCCCGCTGGTGAGGCGGGCCAGGTCGAGGTGGTGCGGGCCCTCGTCGAGCACCTCGACGACGGCCGCTGCGCCGTTGCCGCCGGCGGCGAGCCAGCGCAGGCCGGCCGCCTCCCAGCCGAAGTAGCCCGGCGGCGCGGTGGCCGACTGCTTGCGGTGACGGGCCGGCATCCGGCCATCGTCGCAGGTCGGCTGTGTAAGGGTGCCGTGGGGGGATACTGGGCGGGCACCTGACCACGGGAGGATCGATGACCGAGCAGCAGCCTGCCGCGCCCGAGGGGCTCCCGGTGCCACCGGCCGCCCTGGAGGCGCTCACCACCGACATCGGCGGGGTGCTGGAGTCGATGGAGCAGGTGTCGGAGTACCTCGAGCGGGTGGTGCACGCGGTGCGCCGACACGTGCCGGGCTGCGAAGAGGTGGGCGTCACCGTGCTGAGCGATGGCCGGCCGCAGACGGCCGCCTACACCACGGTGCAGACCCTCGAGATCGACGCCGTCCAGTACGCCCTCGGCGACGGACCGTGCCTCGACTCGGCCCGGCACCGCCGCGAGAACCGCGTCGACGACCTCGTGGCGCCCGACGGTCGCTGGCCGCTGTTCGCGAAGGAGTGCCGCGAAGACGGCATGCGCAGCCTCCTCGCCCTGCCGCTGGTCAGCGGTGCGGAGTGCGTCGGCGCGCTGAACCTCTACGGCTGGGCCCCGAACGCCTTCGACGGCTTCGACACCTCGCTGGTGCGGGTCGCCGCCTCGCGCTGCGCCGATGCCGTGGTCGCCGTCTCGGCGCTGGACGGGGTGCAGCGCCTGGCCGGGCAGCTAGAGCAGGCGATGGCCAGCCGGGCCGTCATCGAGCAGGCCAAGGGCGTCATCATGGCGCTTCGCGGCCTGCCCGAGCACGCGGCGTTCGAGGTGCTGCGCACCACCTCGCAGGACCGCAACATCAAGGTGCGCGAGCTCGCCCACCAGATCGTCACCGGCGTCGTCACGCGGGAGGAGCCGGGGCGCGCCTGAGCGCTGCCCTAGCATCGAGCCATGCCGCGACCCCATGCCGCAGCAGTGCTCGAGGACGCCTACAACGGGCGCAAGGGCCGCGTGCTGCGGTCACGCGGGTGGACGACCCGCGTCGTCCCCCTCACCGGCTACGGCAGCGTGAGCCAGCTGCGGGTGTTCGGCCGCGTCATCATGACCCGCGGCCGCCCCGAGGACGAGCCCGACGAGCCGACGTATGCCGCGCGGCTGCGGGCCGTCGAGCTCGAGACCCGCGGCTGGAAGGCGTTCTTCGCGACCCCCGCGGTCGACGAGCCGGTGACCGTGCGGGTCGACGAGCGCATCGTGACCACGCGCACCGACCGCGGCGGCTACGTCGACCTCACCGTGCGCGGGCACGGTCTCTCGCCCGGCTGGCACCACATCTACGTGGGGTCGCCGGGGGCCGAGACCATCGACGTGCCCGTGCTGGTCGTGGGCAGCACGGTGACCCACGGAATCATCTCCGACATCGACGACACCGTGCTCTCGACGTCGTTGCCCCGGCCGATGATCGCCGCATGGAACACGTTCATGCGCTCCGAGGGGGCCCGCAAGCCGGTGCCCGGGATGGCCACGATGTACCGCGAGCTGCTCGCCGAGCACCCCGACGCCCCGGTCATCTACCTGTCCACCGGGGCGTGGAACACCGCCCCGCTGCTCACCCGCTTCCTGCGGCGCAGCGGTTTTCCCGCCGGCCCGATGCTGCTCACCGACTGGGGGCCGACCAACTCGGGGTGGTTCCGGTCGGGTCAGGATCACAAGCAGGCCCAGCTGCACCGGCTGGCGCGCGAGCTGCCGCAGGTGAAGTGGCTGCTGGTCGGTGACGACGGCCAGCACGACCCGAGGCTCTACACCGAGTTCACCGCCCGCCGCCCCGACCACGTGCGCGGCATCGCCATCCGCGAGCTGTCGCCGAGCGAGCAGGTGCTCTCGCACGTCATCCCGGTCGCCAACGACGACCTGGTGCCCGCCCCGACCGAGCAGCTCGAGGTGCCCGTCGTGCGGGCCAGCGACGGCTACGGGCTGCTGCGCCAGGTGCGGATGATCTGGAACCAGCGGTAGCGTCGGCCCATGCCCGAGCTGCCCGAGGTGCAGGCCCTCGTCCACTTCCTCGGTGAGCGCACCGATGGGCTCGTCGTGACCGGGGTCGAGCTCGGCTCGATATCAGTGCTCAAGACCTTCACCCCGCCGCCGCAGGCCCTCGTCGGCGCACCGGTCGACGGCGTGTCACGGTACGGGAAGTTCATCGACATCGACTGCGGCGGAACGCACCTCGTGTTCCACCTGGCCCGGGCGGGGTGGCTGCGGTGGTCCGATGAGATGCCGGCCACGGTGCTGCGCCCCGGCAAGTCGCCGATCGCCCTGCGGGTGCGCTTCGACGACCGGTCGGGCTTCGACCTCACCGAGGCGGGCACCAGGAAGCGGCTGGCGGCCTACGTCGTCAACGACCCGGCGACCGTGCCCGGCATCGCCTCGCTCGGACCCGACCCGATGGCCGACGCGTTCACCCTCGAGGTGTTCGCGGCGATCGCGGCTTCGCACCGGATGCAGGTCAAGGGGATGCTGCGCGACCAGTCGATCATCGCCGGGGTCGGCAACGCCTATTCCGACGAGGTGCTGCACGTCGCCAAGCTGTCGCCGTTCGCCATCGCCGCCACACTCGACTCCGGGGCGGTCGAACGCCTCTACGCCGCGCTGCGGGGCACGCTGGCAGCGGCGGTGGCCGCGGCATCCGGAAAGCCCGCGAAGGAGCTCAAGGACGCCAAGCGCGCCGGCATGCGGGTGCACGGGCGCACCGGCGAGATCTGTCCCGAGTGCGGTGACGTCGTGCGCGACGTGTCGTTCGCCGACTCCTCGCTGCAGTACTGCGCCACCTGCCAGACCAGCGGCAAGCCGCTGGCCGACCGCAGGACCAGCAAGTTCCTGAAGTAGGAGCAAGTTTTGGCATGCTGGGGCGATGAGCGAGTTCCCCGACGTGCCCGTGACCGCGCTGCCCGACGACGCCGTCGTCCTCGACATCCGCGAACAGGACGAGTGGGACCGCGGGCACGCCCCGACCGCCGTGCACCTCCCGATGTCAGAGCTGACCGCCCGGGTCGACGAGCTCGCCCCGTTCCTCGACGCCGACGAGCCGCTGGTCATCACCTGCCGCTCCGGCGGCCGGGTGCAGCGGGTGATGCCGTGGTTGGCCCAGCAGGGCTACGAGGTGGCGAACATGGCCGGCGGGATGCGCGCCTGGCACGCGGCCGGCAAGCCGATGGAGACCGCCGACGGCAGCGCGCCGCAGGTGCCGTGAGGGCGGTGCACCGGCCCGGGCTCAGGCGGCGCTGAGGAAGAACGCCATGGCGAAGCCGAGCACGGTGAGCAGCCCGACCATCCGGCCGGCGTGCTCGACGGCCTCCGGCATCATCGTGTCGGCGAGCATGGTGAGGATGGCGCCGGCCGCGAAGGTCTGGATGAAGGCCACGGTCTCCTCCGACGCCCCGCCCAGCAGCGCGTAGCCGGCGACCGAGGCCAGGGTCGAGGCGCCCACCACGAGCGACCACAGCCCGAGGATCCAGCCGGTCGGGCGGCCGGACGCCTTGAGACCGGTGGTGGCCGACATCGACTCGGGGATGTTGGAGAGGAACACCGCCGCGACCATGGCGACGCCCACCCCGCCCCCGCCGAGCAGGCTGATGCCGATCGCGGCTGACTCGGGGATGCCGTCGAGCAGCGCCCCGAGCACCAGGGCCATGCCGCTGGCCGCCGCCGTTCCTGAAGCTGCCGTCGACGACCCGCCGGATGCCGGGTGGTCGGTGTCGGCGGCCGGCTCGGGCAGGCGCACCCCGCCGTGCACGGGGCTCTTGCGCCGGTGGCCGCCCTGCCGGTCGATCAGCCAGTCGCCGGTGAAGAAGGTGAGCGACCCTGCGGCCAGGCCGACCGCGGCGGCGATGCTCCCGGCGGAGCGGTAGGCCTCCTCGGTCAGCTCGAAGGCCACCGCGCTGATCAGCACTCCCGCGCCGAACGCCATCACCAGCCCGATGGCCCTAAGCCCCACCTTGAGATAGAGGCCCATGAGGGCGCCGACGAGCAGGGCGGCACCGCCGACGAAACCCCAGAACGCAGCCTCGAGCACGCGCCCAAACCTAGTGGCGCGACTGGGCGCGACACGGCCTAGCGCTTTCTGCGGATGTATGCCGTCAGCGCTAGAGAGCCGTATACCCTCCGATCGTGGACCCGATCCGGAACCCCTACGCCCCCGGCGCCGGGCAGCGCCCCCCCGAGCTCGCCGGTCGTGACGAGCAGCTCGACGCTTTCGACGTGGTGCTCGAGCGGGTGGCCCGCGGCCGCCCGGAACGGTCGATCGTGCTCACCGGGCTGCGAGGGGTCGGCAAGACCGTGCTGCTCAACGCGCTGCGCTCGGCGGCGGTGCGCGCAGGCTGGGGCACCGGCAAGCTCGAGGCCCGCCCCGAGCAGTCGCTGCGCCGCCCGCTCTCCTCGGCCGTGCACCAGGCGCTGCGTGAGCTCGGGCCCGCCGGGGGGGCGGGCGACCACGCGCTCGGTGTGGTCAAGGCGTTCGCCCAGCGCGAGCCGGCGAGTGGCTCGGGGCGCGGTGCCGCCAAGCTGCGCGACCGGTGGAACCCCGGCATCACGGCGCCTGCCGTCACCGGGCGGGCCGACTCGGGCGACATCGAGATCGACCTGGTCGAGCTGCTCTCCGACCTCGGTGGCTCGGCCGCCGACACCGGGCGCGGCATCGCGGTGTTCATCGACGAGATGCAGGACCTCGGTGCCGACGACGTCTCGGCGCTGTGTGCCGCCTGCCACGAGATCTCGCAGTCGCGGCTTCCGGTGATCGTCGTCGGCGCCGGGCTGCCCCACCTGCCGGCGGTGCTGTCGGCCTCGAAGTCGTACTCCGAGAGGCTTTTTCGCTACTCGCGCATCGACCGGCTCGACCGCGCGGCGGCGGATGCCGCCCTTGCACTCCCGGCCGAGGACGAGGGCGCCGGGTTCACCGCCGAGGCGCTCGACGCGATGTACGCGGCGACCGGCGGCTATCCCTACTTCATCCAGGCCTATGGCAAGGCGGTCTGGGACCTGGCCCCGGCATCCCCGATGACCGCCGACGACGTGGCCGTGGCCGCGCCAGAGGCGGAGTCCGAGCTGGCGGTCGGGTTCTTCGGCTCCCGTTTCGAGCGGGCGACTCCCGGCGAGCGCGAGTACCTGCGCGCGATGGCCGACGTTGCTGTCGAGCTCGGCGACGAGACGGATGCCGTGCCGACCGCCGACGTCGCGGCGCACCTCGCGCGCAAGCCGCAGTCG
>JBBQNZ010000090.1:0-17526 GCA_038330415.1 Actinomycetales bacterium
GGGCCGGGCGGGCACGGCATCCACCGACCGAGGCGCCGGATAGCCCGACGAGCGGCAGGATGTGCGCATGCGCCCCATGCTGGCCACCGTCGCCGATCGCGTGCCGACCGGTGGGGCGTGGGTGCACGAGGTCAAGTGGGACGGGATGCGGGTGCTCGTCGACGTCCGCGAGGGCGTGGTGACGGTGTGGTCGCGCAACGAGCGGGACGTGACTGCGGCCTACCCCGAGCTCGAGGAGATCGGCCGCGACTACGACGACATGCTGCTCGACGGCGAGGTGGTCGCCCTCGACGGTGGCCGACCGAGCTTCCACGCCCTCACCGAGCGGATGCACGTGAGCGACCGCCGCCGCGCCCAGCGTCTCGCCGCAACCAGACCGGTGACCTTGATGGTGTTCGACCTGCTGCGGCTGTTCGGCTCCGACCTCACTACCCAACCATGGTCTGCGAGAAGGGCATTGCTGGACCGGCTCGACCTGACCGGCCGGAACTGGCAGGTTCCCGAGGTCTACGACGACGGCCCCCAACTGCTGGCAGCCACCAAGGAGCAGGGCCTGGAGGGCATCGTCAGCAAACGGCGCACCGCCCCGTATGCCGTGGGGCGCCGCTCGCCGGACTGGCGCAAGACCGCGCACCGCAGCAGCCTGTCGGTCGTGGTGGGTGGATGGCGTCCGGAGGTCGGGTCGAACGGCCGGCTCGGTGCCGTGCTCGTCGGCCTCCCCGACGGGGCCGGGGGGTGGCGGTATGCCGGCCGCGTGGGCTCTGGACTGGCCGGCACCGCGGGCGAGGCCCTCGCCAAGCGGCTGCGCCCCCTGACCCGACCGACCTCACCGTTCGTCGACGAGGTGCCGGCCATCGACGCCAACGGCACCACCTGGGTCGAGCCCCGGCTCGTCGTCGAGGTGCGCACCCTCGAGCTCACCGGCCAGCACCGGCTGCGGCAGCCCGCCTACCTCGGGGTGCGCAGCGACCTGACCCCGGCCGACCTCGAGGAGGTCGACGATGCCTGAGTACGTGCCCGAGGTGACCCGGGTCGAGGTGGCGGGGCGCAAGCTGCGGCTCACGAGCCTGGACAAGGTGATGTACCCCTCGACCGAGACCACCAAGGGCGAGGTGCTCGCCTACTACGCCCAGGTCGCGCCGCTGATGCTGCCGCACGTCGCCTCTCGCCCGGTGACGCGGGTGCGCTGGCCGCACGGCGTCGAGGACCAGATGTTCTTCGAGAAGAACCTGCCCTCCGGTGCCCCGAGCTGGTTGCCACGCGCGCCCATCGACGACGTCACCTACCCGCTGATCACCGACCTGGCCGACCTCACCTACCTGGTCAACCTCAACAGCCTCGAGATCCACGTGCCGCAGTGGACGGTCGACGACGACGGTGAGCGCCGCAACCCCGACCGGCTGGTCATCGACCTCGACCCGGGCAAGCCCGCAGGCCTGCACGAGTGCGCGAAGGTGGCCCTGCTCGTGCGCGACCGGCTGGCGGCGCTCGGGCTCGAGATGTTCCCGGTGACCTCCGGCAGCAAGGGGATGCAACTCTACGCGGCGCTGGGGGGCGACCTCACCAGCGACCAGGTGCGCGACCTGGCGATGCAGCTGGCGCAGGAGATGACCAAGAAGTACCCCGCGCTGGTGCTGTGGAAGATGACCAAGTCGCTGCGACCCGGCAAGGTCTTCCTCGACTGGAGCCAGAACGTCGCCGCCAAGACCACCATCAGCCCCTACTCACTGCGCGGCCGTGAGCTGCCCTGTGTCGCCGCCCCCCGCACCTGGGACGAGGTCGAGCAGGGCGCCGAGCAGCCAGACGCCTTGCGCCAGTTGATGTTCGACGAGGTGCTCGAACGCGTGGAGCGCGACGGCGACCTCATCGCCGAGCTGCCCTGACGGCCGAACCGCCGAACCGCCGAACCGCCGAACCGCCGGGTCACCCGGCCGAGCGGAGCCTCGGGCAGCCGGCACACTCGACGCACCCCGGCAGCGCATAGATCAGGCAGCACGACTCGCGCGGCGGCACACCCGGCCGGATCAGCCCGGCCGCGGCCTCCGCCTCGCGCCGGGCAGCGGACCACATGTCGTCGACCAGGGCGGCGCGAGTGTGCGGGCCGAGGCGCACGACCGCGGGGTATGCCGTCGCCACGGGTTCGGCAACCGCGCGGTAGCCGCGCTCGGCGCGCGCCAGGCGCTCGGCGAGCGGGCCGGCATCCGGCACGAGGGCGGTGAGCCGCACACGGGCGGGGACCAGCCCGGGCCCGAGGTCGAAGGTGAGCCCACTCAGCTCGGCGCGCCAGGGCCCGGCCGCGGCGGCATGGGCTGCGGTGTGCGCGCCCACCTGCAGCAGCCACTGCAGCACGAAGACGGCAGCCACCTGCGGTGGGGCATCGACGTCGTACCACCGGCCCTGGAGGGCGGTGAGCCGCTGCTGCCAGCTGCGCGTGTCGTCGGTGCCCAGCGACCCGGCGAGGGCGTCGAGCGAGTGCGGCAACGGCATCCCGCCGGTGGTGAAGGCCAGCCACGCGTGCCGGCGCGACATCAGCGAAGCGGCGCCCACCACGTCGGGGGGCGCCGCATCGGTGAGGTGCTGGTCGCTCAGCCGTGGGCCTTGTCGTAGGCGGCCTGGACCTCGGCCGAGATGCGGCCGCGCTCGCTGACCTGGTGCCCGTTCTCGCGGGCCCACGTGCGCACTGCGCTGAGGTCGGTCTTGCGGCCGGAGCCCTTGGATGCCGAGCGAGCGGTCGCGCGGCGGCCGCCGGTGCGCTCGGCGTGGCCGATCCACACGGCGAGGTCGTCGCGCAGCTTGGCGGCGTTGTCCGAGGTCAGGTCGATCTCGTAACTGACGCCGTCGAGCGAGAACGACACCGTCTCGTCGGCTGGGGAGCTCTTGTCGATGTCGTCGACGAGGAGCACCTGAACCTTCTTTGCCATGGTTTTCCCTTCGGGGGCTTTGGGTGGATTCCGTGGCAGCTTCATGATGCCGGAAAAGACATTAGCAGCGAATTCAGGATAATGGTGCAACCTTCGTGCTGTGACTATCCCACCGGGTATTTACTGTCAGGGTCGGGCGGCAGGGCCCTGATCGCCCGGAACGGGACCTTCACCTTCGGAATCAGTGGTGTTCTCGACCGAACCAGCCTGTGCCCGATCCTGCTCCGCCTCGAACCGGCGCTGGGCGATGCGTTCGCGCCGGTCGCCCTCGAGCATGCTCTTGATGAGGAAGTAGAAAAGGATGGCGACCAGAATCGTCGGCAGAATGGCTGCGAGATAGGGCCACACGGCGTCCATTGGCTCAGACCTCCGGCGTAGGGTGTGGTGCGAGAATCGCGGCGAGGTGGCTACGCACGGCAGCCATGCTCAGGCCTGCGGCTTCAGGTGCGGAAAAAGAATGGTCTCGCGGATGTTTGCGCTGGTGAACAGCATGACCAGGCGGTCGATGCCCAACCCCAGGCCGCCCATCGGCGGGGCGCCGTACTCCAGTGCGCGCAGGAAGTCCTCGTCGAGCTGCATCGCCTCGGGGTCGCCGCCGGCCGCGCGCAGCGACTGGGCGGTGAGCACCTCGCGCTGCACCACCGGGTCGACGAGCTCGGAGAAGCCGGTGCCGCGCTCGACCCCGCCGATGATGAGGTCCCAGGCCTCGATGAGCCCCTCCTTCTCGCGGTGCGGTCGGGCCAGCGGCTGGGCGATGGCGGGGTAGTCGCAGAGGAACGTCGGCTGGAGGATGGCCGGCTCGACGAGCTCGCCGAGCAGCTCGAGGAAGACCTTGTCCTTCTCCAGCGCGGGGTCGACCTCCACGTCGTGGGCGGCGGCATACCCGAGCAGCGTCTCCTTCGGCGTCTCGACGGTGACCGTCTCGCCGACGGCCTCGCTGACCGCGTCGTAGACGGGCAGCCAGCGCCACTCGGCATCGAGGTCGACCGTGCCGGCCGGGGTCTCGACGAGGCGCGAGCCGAGGGCGTCGGCGACCCCGAGGTAGAGGTCGCGCATCAGGGCGCCGATCGAGGTCTGGTCGCCCCAGGCCTCGTACGCCTCGAGCATCGTGAACTCCGCGGAGTGCGTGGCGTCGATGCCCTCGTTGCGGAAGATCCGGCCCATCTCGTAGACCCGGTCGACCCCGCCGACGACGGCCTTCTTGAGGTTCAGCTCGAGGGCGATGCGCAGCACCATGTCCTGGTCGAAGGCGTTGAGGTGGGTGCGGAACGGCCGGGCCGCGGCGCCACCGTGCACGAGCTGGAGCACCGGGGTCTCGACCTCGAGGTAGCCCTGGGTCTCGAGCACCGACCGGATGGCGCGCAGCGCGGTGGCCTTGGTGCGCACCATGTCGCGGGCCTCCTGGCGCACGATGAGGTCGGCGTAGCGCTGGCGGACCCGGCTCTCCTCGGAGAGCTCCTTGTGCAGCACCGGCAGCGGGCGCAGCGCCTTGGACGCCATCCCCCAGCGGCTCGCCAGCACCGACAGCTCACCGCGGCGCGAGCTGATCACCCGGCCCTGCACGAACACGTGGTCGCCGAGGTCGACGTCGGACTTCCACGCCGCGAGGGCGTGCTCGCCCACCTCGGCGAGGCTGAGCATGACCTGCAGGCGGGTGCCGATGCCCTCCTGGAGCGTCGCGAACGCGAGCTTGCCGGTGTTGCGGATGAAGACGACGCGACCGGCCACACCGATGACGTCCTGGGTCTGCTCGCCCTGCTCGAGGTGCCCCCACTGCTCGCGCACGTCGGCCAGCGAGTGGGTGCGCGGGACTGAGACCGGGTAGGCCGGGATGCCGGCCGCGAGCAGGCGGTCGCGCTTGTCGCGGCGGATGCGGAGCTGCTCGGGCAGGTCGGTCTCGGGGAGGGCAGCCTCGGCGAGGTCGGCCTGGGGGTGAGCGCTCGGGTCGGTGCCGGCGGGCGCGGGGGCGGGGGTGTCCGTCACGAGGGTCAAGCCTACGGTGGCCGGTTCCTCCCCGACTTCGTAGGTCAGCAGCCGCGTCCGGGGGGCCGGTTGCGGCGTGTTGCCCGGCCCCTCACCTACACAGTCGGGGAGGGGCGGTGTCGGGAGGGTGGGCTAGCGTCCGGCGCATGGCGAGCCGACCACAGGCGTGGACCGAGGGCCTGCCGGCTCGCCGGCTGCAGGTGGCCCGCGATGCCGAGCTGCCGGCATCCGATGTCTGGCCACTCACCATCGCGGCGGTCGCGCAGGTGCTGGCCGACGGGCTCGACCTCGCGCGCTGCACCGTGCTCGTCGGCGAGAACGGCTCGGGCAAGTCGACGCTGGTCGAGGCGCTCGCGATGGCCGCCGGCATGAACGCCGAGGGTGGCTCCACCGGTGCCACCCACCGCACCCATGCCAGCGAGTCGCCGCTGCACGAGTGGCTCACCGTGGTGCGTGACCCGGGGGCGTCGCGGTGGGGATACTTCGTGCGGGCCGAGACGATGCACGGCCTGTTCACCTGGCTCGACACCAACCCCGGGCCGGGGAACGACCCCACCTTCCACGCGATGTCGCACGGTGAGTCGTTCGTGTCGCTGCTCGGCACCCGGCGGTTCCGGGGCGAGGGGCTGTTCGTCATGGACGAGCCCGAGGCCGGGCTGTCGTTCTCGGCCCAGCTGCACCTGGTCGCCGAGCTCACCGAGATGGCCCGCCGCGACCGCACGCAGGTGGTGCTGGCCACCCACTCACCGGTGCTGGCTGCCATCCCCGGGGCGCTGGTGCTCGAGCTGGGCGAGCACGGCATCCGGCCCACCACGTGGGACGACCTCGAGGTGGTCACCCACCACCGCAGCTTCCTCGCCGAGCCGCGTCGCTACCTGCGGCACGTCATCGACGACCTCGACGACTGACGCCACACGGGCGCCGCGCGCCGACCTGGGTGCGGGCTCTGGCCGGTCCCCTCCAGACCCGGGCAGCCGGTGGCGCGCTGCGATCAGAGGACACGATGACCTATTGACAGGACACGTGGGTCGGCGGGCCCGCGCTGGCTCCGACCAGCGCTCAGCGCTCGTCGACCATGATGTCGATCGAGTAGTCCTCGGCGCGGTAGCAGTGGTCTCCGAACTCGACGGCCCGGCCCGAGGCGTCGAACGCCATCCGGCTCATCGTCAGCACCGGGTGGTGCCCACGGATGCCGAGGTGCTTGCGCTCGGCGGGCGTGGGCATCCGCGCCCCGATCGTCTGCTGGGCCACGACCGGCCGGACCCCGCGGTTGCGCAGGGCGGCGTACAGGCCCATCTCCTGAAGCTCCTCGCGGGAGATGTCGGAGTACTGCGGCGGGAGCCAGTTGTGCATGAAGGCGATCGGGTCGCCGTCGGCCGTGCGCAGCCGCACGACGAGCAGCATCGGAGTGTCCGGCTCCAGGTCGAGGGCGGCCGCTGCGCGTTCGTCGGTGACGACCTCGTGGGTCAGGATCGACGTCTTCGGGTGCCGGCCCGCCCGGCGCAGGTCGTCGAAGAGGCTGGTCAGCTCGGCCTTGCGGTGCACCTTGCGGTTGGCCACCCGAGTGCCGAGGCCCCGCCGCCGGACCAGGAGGCCCTGGTCGACCATCTCCTGGATCGCGCGCCGCACGGTCGGCCGGGACAGCCCGAGCCGCGCGGCCAGCGCGACCTCGTTCTCGAACGGGTCGCCCGGTTGCAGCCGTCCGTCGGCAACCGACGCGCTGAGCTGCTCGGCCAGCTGGTGGTAGAGAGGTACCGGCGAGTCGCGGTCGATCGTGACGTTGACGAGGTGGGCGCTCACGAGTAGCACTGTAGGACATGACGTGGTAACGACACGCTCCGTTACTCAAGTGCAGATATAAGAATGTCAGGACAAATTCTTGACAGCGTGTCGTGCTGGGGGTGAAAGTTGCCTGAGCAACCGACCGGTGCCCCGACGAGAAGTGGCGCGACACGAAGGAGTGCGGATGCGGATCGGCCTGGCAGGTGTCGGACGGATCGGCGCGTTCCACGCGGCGACACTCAATGCCCTCGACATGGTCGAGGAGATCGTGGTCACCGATGCGGACGCCCAGCTCGCCGGCACGGTGGCCGCCGAACTGGGCCTCGGGGTCGCTCCCGACGTCGCGTCGCTCCTGGCCTCGGGCATCGACGGTTTCGTTATCACCACGGCCACGCCGGGCCACGCGCCGTTGCTGCGACAGGGCGTTGCGGCCGGCATCCCCACGTTCTGCGAGAAGCCCGTTGCCCGGACCCTCGACGAGACCCTCGAGCTGACCAGGCTGGCTGACGCATCCGAGGTCCCGGTCCACGTCGGCTTCCAACGGCGCTTCGACGCCGGCTACCTCCGCGCCCGTGCCGCCGTGCAGTCCGGCGAGCTCGGCCCGATCCATGCCGTGCGCGCCACGACACACGACCAGTCCCCGCCGCACGCCTCCTACATCCCGACCAGCGGTGGCATCTTCCGCGACTGCTCGGTGCACGACTTCGACATCGTGCGGTTCGTGACCGGCCGGGAGGGCGTCAGCGTCTACGCCACGGGCGAGAACAAGGGCGCCCCCTTCTTCGGCGAGGCCGGCGACGTCGACACGGCCGCCGCCATCCTCACCCTCGACGACGGCACCCTCGTCACCGCGACGTCGACCCGCTACTCGGGTGGCGGGCACGACGTCCGGATGGAGGTCATGGGCCAGGACGGCACCATCGCCGTCGGCCTGGACGACTCCCTGGCCATGCACTCGGCCGAGCCGGGCGTCGCGTTCCCTCCCGGCCCGCAGCACTGGTCGTTCATGGAGCGCTTCAAGCCGGCCTACGTCGCTGAGCTCACCGCCTTCATCGACGTCGCCGCGGGGCGCAGGCCCAGCCCGTGCACCGTGCGCGACGCCCTCGAGGCGTTCCGCCTCGCCGAGGCCTGCGAGCTCTCGCGCGCGCAGCGGCGCCTCGTCCAGATGTCCGAGATCCCGACCGTGGAGGCCTGACCGATGACCGCCCGAACCTCACTCGCCCAGCTCGTCGCCGGCGCGCAGGCCTAGGCCATGGGTGCTCAGCCGGGTCACGACCTCGTGTCCATGGGGAGGACGGGCGTCGACGTCTACCCCCTCGAGCACGGGGTCGGGCTCGAGGACGTGCGCACCTTCCAGAAGTTCCTCGGCGGCAGCGCGACCAACGTCGCCGTCGCTGCTGCCCGGCACGGCCACACCGTCGCACTGGTCACCAAGGTCGGCGACGACCCGTTCGGTCGCTACGTGCGCCGCGAGGGCGCCCGGCTCGGTGTCGACCCGCAGTACATCAGCGTGATCGAGGGGGCCGGGCCGCCCACCCCGGTCGCGTTCTGCGAGGTCTTCCCCCCGGACGACTTCCCGCTGCACTTCTACCGCTACCCGGCGGCGCCGGACCTCCTCCTCACCATCGGCGACCTGCCGCTCGACGAGATCCGCAACGCCCGGGTCTTCTGGGCCACGGTCACCGGGCTCTCGCAGGAGCCCTCCCGGGGGACCCACTTCGCCGCCTGGGAGGCGCGCGCCCGTCGAGCGCACACCATCCTCGACCTCGACTACCGGCCGATGTTCTGGGCCGACCCGGTCGAGGCCAGCACGCAGGTCGGCAGGGCCTTGGAGCACGTCACCGTCGCCGTCGGCAACCGTGAGGAGTGCGAGGTGGCCGTGGGCGAGACGGACCCTCAGCGGGCGGCCGACGCACTCCTCGACCGGGGGCTCGACCTCGCCGTGGTCAAGCAGGGCCCGAAGGGCGTGCTCGCCGCCACCCGCGAGGAACGCATCGAGGTAGCCCCCTTCCCGGTGCGGGTCGTCAACGGCCTCGGCGCCGGGGACGCCTTCGGAGGGGCGCTCGTCCACGGGCTGCTCGCCGAGTGGGACCTGCGCCGGACCATCGAGTTCGCCAACGTCGCCGGCGCCCTGGTCGCATCCCGCCTCGAGTGCTCGACCGCGATGCCGACCACCTACGAAGTCGAGGCGGCGCTGGGCGACCGGGGGCCGAGGGCGTGAGCACCTTCATCGGCGGCGTCGCCGGCGCCGACCTCACCGAGATCCGCGCGACCGACCCCGGCCGCATCGCCCGCAGCTGGGCCGGCCGCGCGCACCGCCCCCTCCTCGGCGACGACGGCCGCCTCCTCATCGTCGCGGCGGACCACCCGGCCCGCGGCGCGCTGGGGGTCAGGGACGACGGCATGGCGATGGCCAGCCGCACCGACCTGCTCGAGCGCCTGGCCGTGGCCCTCGAGCGGCCCGGTGTCGACGGGGTGCTCGGCACGGCCGACATCCTCGACGACCTGCTCCTCCTGGGTGCCCTCGATGCCAAGGTGGTCATCGGGTCGATGAACCGTGGCGGTCTGCAGGGCGCGGTCTTCGAGCTCGATGACCGCTTCACCGGTTACTCGGCCGCCTCGATCCGCGCCCAAGGACTCGACGGCGGGAAGACGCTCACCCGCATCGCCCTCGATGACCCCGGCACCGCGCCCACCCTCGAGGCCAGCGCCCGCGCCGTCAGCGAGCTCGCGGACCAGGGCCTGATGGCGATGGTGGAGCCCTTCCTCTGCGTCGTCGAGGACGGCCGGGTCCGCAACCTGCTCGACGCCGACTCGGTCATCCGCTCGGTGCACATCGCCTCGGGCCTCGGCGCGCGCAGCGACCACAGCTGGCTCAAGCTGCCGGTGGTCGACGACCTCCCGCGGGTCATGGACGCCACGACCCTGCCCACCCTGCTCCTCGGCGGCGACCCCCAGGGCCACCCCGACGACACCTACGCGTCGTGGGCCGCCGCCCTGGACATCCCCGCCGTGCGCGGTCTCGTGGTCGGCCGGGCCCTGCTGTTCCCGCCGGACGGCGACGTCGCCGCCGCGGTCGACATCGCCTCCGGCCTCGTCCACGGTGGTGTGGCATGAGCCCGAGTGGGACCGGTACCGACAACGCCGCCTACGTGCGCCCCCTGGGCAGCGCCCGGGACGGGGCGTTCCAGGTCGCGGTGACCCCCACGTCGGCCAACCCCGTTCCGGGGTGTCGGCACACCAGCCTTCGCGTCGCCACGACGACGCCCGGCGAAGCGATCGAGCACGACAGCGGTGACGAGGAGACCCTCGTCGTCCCGCTCGCCGGCTCGTTCCGGGTCGAGGTCGAGGAGGCCGACGGCACCCTCCACGAGGTCACCCTCGTCGGGCGGGTCTCCGTCTTCGACGGCCCCAGCGACGTGGTCTACGCCGGGCGCGGGTCGCTGCTGCGGATCACCCAGATCGGCCCGGATGCCGGCCGGATGGCCCTCTGCGGGGCCCCCGCCCACAAGGCCGACGCGCCCAAGCCGTTCCGCCACCTCACGGCAGCCGAGGTCCCGGTCGAGCTGCGGGGGGCCGGGCTCGCGAGCCGGGAGGTGCGCAACATGGGCCTGCCGAACGTGCTAGACGCCGACTCGTTCCTCGTCTGCGAGGTGATCACCCCCGCCGGCAACTGGAGCTCGTGGCCGCCGCACAAGCACGACGAGGAGCGGGCGGGCGAGGAGACCGCGCTCGAGGAGATCTACTACGTCGAGACCCGCTCCACCGATGCGCGGGGCACCGACCCGGTCGGCTACCTACGGGTCTACGGCTCCTCCGACGCCCGCCCGCTCGACGTGCTGGCCGAGGTTCGCACCGGTGACGTCGTGTTCGTGCCCCACGGCTGGCACGGCCCCGCGGTGGCCGCCCCCGACGCCGACCTCTACTACCTCAACGTCATGGCCGGGCCCGGGCCCGAGCGGGCCTGGCGCATCTGCGACGACCCGGCCCATGCCTGGGTGCGCGACCTCTGGGCCGATGAGACCGTCGACCCCCGACTCCCCGTAGGAGGAGACCCCCGATGAGCAGCCCCAGCGGCACCGTGCGACTGACCGTCGCCCAGGCGACCGTGCGCTTCCTCGCCAACCAGTGGTCAGAGCGCGACGGCGAGCGCCAACGGCTCTTCGCCGGCTGCTTCGGCATCTTCGGCCACGGCAACGTCGCCGGCATCGGCCAGGCCCTCCTCCAGGAGGAGGTGCGCGCACTCGACGCCGGTGAGGTGCCCGGCCTGCCGTACGTGCTGGCGCGCAACGAGCAGGCGATGGTGCACACCGCGGTGGCCTACGCCCGCCAGAAGGACCGACTGCAGACCTGGGCATGCACCGCCTCGGTCGGCCCCGGCTCCACCAACATGCTGACCGGTGCCGCGCTGGCGACGATCAACCGGCTGCCGGTGCTGCTGTTGCCGTCCGGCACCTTCGCCACCCGCGCCACCTCGCCCGTGCTGCAGGAGCTCGAGCTGCCCTGGGCCGGCGACGTGACCGTCAACGATGCTTTCCGCCCGCTGTCGAAGTTCTTCGACGAGGTCAACCGCCCCGAGCAGCTGCCATCGGCCCTGCTGAGCGCCATGCGGGTGCTCACCGACCCGGCCGAGACCGGCGCGGTGACGGTCGCCCTCCCGCAGGACGTTCAGGCCGAGGCCCACGACTGGCCGCAGGCCCTCTTCGCCGAGCGCACCTGGCACGTGGCGCGGCCGTTGCCCGAGGCATCCCGCGTTGCTGCTGCCGCCGAGGTCATCCGCGCAGCCAAGCGGCCGCTGGTCGTCGCCGGTGGTGGCGTCCACTACTCCGGTGCCGAGGCCGCCCTGCAGGCGTTCTGCGACGCGACCGGCATCCCGGTGGGTGAGGCGCAGGCCGGCAAGGGGTCGTTACGGCACGGCGACCCGCAGCTGATGGGCGCCATCGGGTCGACGGGCACCACTGCCGCGAACGCACTGGCGCGCGAGGCCGACGTCGTCATCGGGATCGGGACCCGCTACCAGGACTTCACCACGGCATCGCGAACCGCCTTCCAGGACGGCGGGGTCCGCTTCGTCAACATCAACGTCGCCGCCTTCGACGCCGGCAAGCACAGCGGCCTGTCCGTGGTGGCCGACGCCCGCGAGGCGCTCACCGCGCTCACCGCGGCACTCGACGGCTGGTCGGTGTCGCGCTCCTACCACCGCCGTCAGGCCTCGCTCTGGAAGGAATGGGACGCCCAGGTGGATGCCGCGTACGACCCGCCGCGGTCGGTCACGGAGAAGCTGGCGCCGGGCCTGCTCACGCAGGGCGAGGTGCTCGGCTGCGTCAACGAGCAGACCGACCCGCGCGACGTCGTGCTCTGCGCGGCGGGTTCGATGCCCGGCGACATCCACAAGCTCTGGCGGGTGCGTGACCGGAAGGCCTACCACGTCGAGTACGGCTACTCGTGCATGGGCTACGAGGTGCCCGGATCGATCGGCATCAAGCTGGCAGACCCGACCCGTGAGGTCTTCGCGATGGTCGGTGACGGCGGGTACCTGATGATGCCCACCGAGCTGGTCACGGCTGTGCAGGAGCGGGTCAAGGTCGTCGTCCTGCTCGTGCAGAACCACGGCTTCCACTCGATCGGCTCGCTCTCGGAGAGCCTGGGCTCGCAGCGCTTCGGCACCCGCTACCGGATGCGCGGCGAGGCCTCGCACCGCCTCGACGGCGACTTCGTGCCCGTCGACCTCGCGGCCAACGCCCGCAGCCTGGGCTGCCACGTCATCGAGGTGCACTCGCGCCAGGAGCTCGAGGCCGCGATCGCGCAGGCCCGGGCCTGGCCCCAGGACGGCGGCCCCGTGGTCATCCACGTCGAGACCGACCCCTTCGTGCACGCTCCCGACAGCGACAGCTGGTGGGACGTGCCGGTGAGCGAGGTCTCCTCACTCGCATCGACGACCAAGGCCTACCAGGCCTACGCCGGGCACAAGGTCACCCAGCGTCCATTCATCACCCCGACAGGTGCCCCGACCGGGCTCCGTCGCGGGCGACGGACCAAGGAGGGCTGACCGGCATCCGACGACCGACAGCACGACCGGTACCACCCCACATCCCCACAGCAACGACCCACCACTGAACACCGTCGCCCCAAGACAGTGACGTCGAAAGGTAGGACCTCCATGATTCGCAAGAAGCCCGCTACAGCGGTCGCCATCTCCCTGGCCGCCGCCCTGTCCCTCGCGGCTTGCTCGTCCTCGGGCGGCAAGACCGACACCTCCACGACCGCCGCCAGCGGCGGAGCCGGAACCCCGTCGATGAGCTGAGCGACGAGCTGGCCGGCGTCGACCCGGGCAAGGTCGTGCCGCCGGCGGAGGTCGACCACGGGCCCGTGCTGCCCCGGAGATCGACTCCGAGGAGCTCACCGAGATCGCGGAAGAGGAGCGGGAAGAACAGTGACTGACTAGGACCTGAGGGTCGGCGTCATCGGCGTCGGGATGATGGGCGCCGACCACGCCGAGCGACTCGCCCGACGGGTCTCCGGTGCCCGTCTCGTGGCGGTGTCCGACCCGGACGACGCCCGGGCGGGGGCCCTCGCGGGGACGTTCGACGGGGTGCGCGCCATCGGTGACCCGCTGGCCCTGGTCACCGACGACGAGGTGGATGCCGTGCTCGTCGCCTCCCCCGGCTTCGTGCACGAGGAGCAGGTTCTGGCCTGCGTCGAGCACGGCAAGGCCGTGCTCTGCGAGAAGCCGTTGACGATGGACGGCGCGTCCTCGCTGCGGGTCGTGCGCGCCGAGCGCGAGGGCGGGCGGCCGCTGGTGCAGGTGGGCTTCATGCGCCGCTTCGACCCCGAGTACGCGCGTCTGAAGTCCCTGCTGGACTCGGGCCGGCTGGGTCGGCTGCTGGTGCTGCACAACACGCATCGCAACAAGGACGTGCCGGACTCCTTCCGCTCGGAGATGATCGTGCGCGACAGCCTTGTCCACGAGGTCGACGTCTCGCGATTCCTGTTCGACCAGGAGATCGCCGAGGTCACGGTGTACTCACCTACCCCGACGTCCGCGGCCCCCGAGGGGGTGCTCGACCCCCAGGTGTCGGTCTTCGCGATGGCTGGTGGAGCCGTGGTGACCAACGAGGTCTTCGTGCGCAACCAAGTCGGCTACGAAGTGCGCTGTGAGGCGGTCTGCGAGCGCGGCACCGCCATCGCGGGCCGGCCGTGGGGAGACCTCTACACGACGACGGCGCCATCGTCCGGTGACGACGGTGTGTGGGGCGGGATGGTGCCGGCCGACTTCCGGGACCGCTTCTCCCGTGCCTACGACCTCGAGGTCCAGGCCTGGGTCGACGCGACCCGCCGCGGGGAGGTCGTGGGCCCCACCGCCTGGGACGGGTACGCCGCCACTGTCGTCTGCGAGGCCGGCACGGTCTCGCTGGCCTCCCGGGAGGCCGTGGCCGTTGACATCGTCGACGAGGAGACCCTGTCGTGAAGATCGCGCCCGACCCGTTCCCGTTCCGCGAGGTGACGCGAGCGGCTCTGGCCGCACTGTCCCCCAGATGTTAATATGTACTGACATTTGCAGAAGAACTGAGCCGCCATGGTGACCTCCTCGGCCGCCCCCCGGGGGTGGGAGGTGTCGCAAGGGCTCCTCTGGAACTCGACCGATCCGGTGCCGGGAATGGGTGATGACCACGCATTCCGGTGGCCCGGTGGCCTCTGACACACTGAATGCACCATCCACACGGACAAGGACCGATACACCGTGAGCACGACCCCCACCCGCATCACCCACCTCCTGAACGGCGCTCCGTGGGAGGGCACCGCCGAGCGCACCAGCCCCGTCTTCAACCCCGCCACCGGGGTGCAGACGGGCGAGCTCGACCTCGCCTCGGCCGACCTCGTCGACGAGGTCGTCACCGCCGCCCACGAGGCCTGGGCCTCGGGCTGGGGCAGCATCTCACTGGCCAAGCGCACCCAGGTGCTCTTCGCCTTCCGCGAGCTGCTCAACGAGCGCAAGGAGGACATCGCCGCGCTCATCACCGCCGAGCACGGCAAGGTCCTCTCCGACGCGCTCGGTGAGGTGACCCGCGGCCTCGAGGTCGCCGAGTTCGCTTGCGGCATTCCGCACCTGATGAAGGGCGGCTTCACCGAGAACGCCTCGACCAAGGTCGATGTCTACTCGATCCGGCAGAGCCTGGGCGTCGTGGCGGTCATCAGCCCGTTCAACTTCCCGGCCATGGTTCCGCTGTGGTTCGTGCCGGTCGCGATCGCCTGCGGCAACGCCGTGGTCATCAAGCCCAGCGAGAAGGACCCGTCGGCTGTCAACGCGGTCGCTGCGCTGTGGAAAGAGGCCGGTCTGCCCGACGGCGTGCTCAGCGTCGTGCACGGCGACAAGGAGGCCGTCGACGCGCTGCTCACCCACCCGCAGGTCAAGGCCGTGTCGTTCGTCGGCTCCACCCCGATCGCCAAGTACGTCTACGAGACCGGCACCGCACACGGCAAACGCGTTCAGGCCCTCGGCGGCGCGAAGAACCACATGCTCGTGCTGCCTGATGCCGACCTCGACCTCGCGGCCGACGCCGCCGTCAACGCCGGCTTCGGCTCGGCCGGCGAGCGGTGCATGGCCATCTCGGCACTGCTCGCCGTCGACACCATCGCCGACGACCTGGTGCAGAAGATTCAGGACCGTGTCGGCAAGCTCGTCACCGGTGACGGCACCCGAGGCTGCGACATGGGCCCGCTGGTCACCGCCGCGCACCGCGACAAGGTGACCTCCTACCTCGACGCGGGCACCGAGGCGGGCGCCACCCTCGTCATCGACGGCCGCGAGGGCGACATCGACTCCGACGGCGAGGGCTACTTCCTGCGGCCCACCCTGTTCGACAACGTCACCCGCGAGATGTCGATCTACACCGACGAGATCTTCGGCCCGGTGCTGTCGGTGCTGCGCGTCAAGACCTACGACGAGGCGCTGGAGCTGATCAACTCCAACCCCTACGGCAACGGCACTGCGATCTTCACCAACGACGGCGGGGCGGCTCGCCGCTTCCAGAACGAGGTCGAGGTGGGGATGATCGGCATCAACGTGCCGATCCCGGTGCCGATGGCCTACTTCTCGTTCGGCGGCTGGAAGAACAGCCTGTTCGGCGACACCCACGCCCACGGCATTGAGGGCGTGCACTTCTACACCCGCGGCAAGGTCGTCACCTCGCGCTGGCTCGACCCGAGCCACGGTGGCATCGAGCTGGGCTTCCCCCAGAACGTCTGACGCCGCACGCGGCAAGGCCCGGGGAGCCGTGGCTCCCCGGGCCTTGCCGCGTTCCCTCCCTGGATCAGGGAGCGGGCAGGATCACGTCGCGCACGAGGCGGTCGAGCTCTTCGTCGGCGCCGAGGAACTGGCGCAACGTGGTGCGGGTGGCGCCGAAGTCGTCGAACTCTGCTGCGGTCATGCCGTCGGGCTCGTAGGCGCGACGGAAGTCCTCGATCCGCTCGAGCGAGGCGATGATCTCCAGATCGACCGGCACGTCGATGCGCGGCGTCGGCTCGACGCCGCTCTGCTGGAACTTCTGCTGCCAGCCGAAGGGCGGCGAGAGCACGAGGTCACCGCCCACCAGCTCGGTCCACTGAAGCTGGTTGCGGTAGGCGGCCGCCAGCACGCGCGCTCGCAGGCCGCGCTCGGTGAACAGGGCGTACGCGCGCTTGACGGCAGCGACGCCGGCCCACTCGAGGTGCTCCGGGTCGATCTCCAGGCCCTCGCGGGCAACGACCTCCTTGAGCCAGTCGTCGAGCCGCCCCACCATGATCGTGACGACGGGGCCCATCGTGGAGACGTCCTTGCCCTCGGCCTCGCGACGCCGCAGACCGCGCTCAATCGCCTCGCCGGTGGCGAGGGCCTGGGGCACGGTGAACGACACGGTGACGTTGACGTTCACGCCGCGGTAGGTGGCCTCCTCGATGGCGTCGACCCCCACCTCCGTCGCGGGGATCTTGACGATGATGTTCGGTGCGAGCGAGGCGAAGTACTCGGCCTGGTCGGCCAGGCTCGTCGCCGAGCGGCGAAGCCGTGGGTCGGTCTGCATCGACAGGCGACCGTTGCGACCGCCGTGCTTGTCGAAGGTCGGCTCGAGCAGCTTCGCGGCATTGAGGGAGACCTCCTCGACCACCTTCCAGCCGATCTCGGACTCGGTGGCGGTCGGCAGCTCCTCGGCGAGCCGGGCGATGCGGCTCTCCCAGCGCTCCTGGTCCGCGCGGATCGCCGCGAGCGCGATGACCGGGTTGCACGTCGCACCGACGGCCCCCCATCTGATCGCCGTGCTGAGCTCGGTCGGGTCAGCACTGTCGTTCCACAGTGCGGTCGACGTCGTCTGCGTCATCGTCAGCAGCGGCGAGTGCTCGCCGACCACCGCCTCGGCTGCTGCGGCCATGGGCTTCTCCCTCTCGTGACGTAATGTCAGGACATATACACTATCCTACAATTCACCGCCCTGATGACGAGGGTGCCGTCTTCTCTGGGGGGAGCGGCACGGGGTTGCAGTTCGTGCTCGAGAACCTCAACCTCGCCGTGGACCACCCCGGGGTGCCGTTCGCCCGCGCCGAGGACTGCCTCGCCCTCGTCGCCGCCGTCGACAGCCCGCACCTGCGGATGATGCTCGACCTCTACCAAGCGCAGATCGGCGAGGGGAACCTCATCGGGCTGTGTCGGCGGGCGCTGCCCTGGATCGGCGAGATCCAGGTCGCGGACGTCCCCGGCCGCTGCGAGCCCGGTACCGGGGAGATCGCCTACCCGGCGGTGGCGCGGGCCCTGGCCGAGATGGGCTACACCGGCACGATCGGGATGGAGGCGTGGGCCAGTGGCGACCCG
>JBBQNZ010000091.1:0-17436 GCA_038330415.1 Actinomycetales bacterium
GGCACCGAGCCCGGCAAGTCGATCAACACGGTCGCCAACACCGGCCAGTACCTCTGAGCGCGCAGCTCCACTCCCTCGAGCTGCTCCCGGATGCCGTCGGGGCGGGCTCGCGTCGCTGTGGGTGATGGACCACTACTTCCATATCTCGGTGGTCGGCCCGCCCGAGCTCGACGTGCTCGCCGGCGGCCGGGCCTGGCTGGGCATCGGCGCGGCGTGGAACGAGGAGGAGCACGACGCGTGCAACCTGTTCGACCTGGGGCTGGGGCCCGAGGGCATCCCGCACAAGCTCGACGCCATCCGCCGGCACTGCGACGACGTCGGGCGCGACCACGACGAGATCTCGAAGACCTGCCTGGCCCGCCTCACCATGGACACCGGCGCCGCGCTGCCCGACGGGCCTGCTCGGCGAGGTCGTGCGCCAGGTCAGCTGACCAGGCGGGCCACGAGGCGCCAGCCCAGGAGCAGCACCGACAGCACCGTGGTGGCGACGATGACGAAGGACACCGCGGTGCCCTCGCCAAGAACCCGCCGGAGCAGCATCCCAACCACCACGGTGCACACGAGCACGACGGCGCCGAAGGCGAGCGAGCGTGACCCGCTGTCGAGGGTCAGGCTCGCGAGCAGCCAACCGGCGGCCGTGCCCACGAGGAAGGGCGCCGCGGTGCGCAGGATGCCGGTGACGTCGAGGCCCTCGGCGTGCGACCGCCGCCCGACGGCGGCGAAGAGCACCACGAGGGCGACGTCGAAGACCGCCGGGAGGGAGCGGCTCACGAGTGCACCCGGTCGAAGAGCGACCGCTGGCGCGGCGGGGCGTGCGTCGGGTCGACCCCGTCGAACAGGCTCGACACCGACTCGCCCTCGTGGATGCGCTTGATCGCTTCGGCGAACAGGGCTGCGACAGAACGAATCTTGAGTTCCGGCCAGTTCAGCGGTGGTGGCACGGTGTCGGTGGTGACGACCTCGCTGATCATCGGGTGGCCCCGCAACCGCTCGACGGCCCGCCCGGCGAACAACCCGTGGGTGCAGGCGACGGCCACCTCGGTGACGCCGCGGTCGGCCAACCGGTCGAGCAGCTCGACGATCGAGCCGCCGGTGGCGATCTCGTCGTCGAGCACGATGGCCCGCTTGCCCTCGACGTCGCCGACGATCGAGTCGATGACGACGCGGTCGTCGCCCAGCCGGCGCTTGGACCCCGCGGCGACGGGCAGGCCGAGCAGGCGCGAGAACTGGGTGGCGTCCTTGGCGTTGCCGAGGTCGGGGGAGACCACGACGCAGTTGTCGAGGTCCTGCTCGCGGAAGTGGTCGGCCAGCACACCCAGCGCCGTGAGGTGGTCGACCGGCACCGAGAAGAAGCCGTGCACCTGCGGCGCGTGCAGGTTCATGGTCAGCACCCGGTCGGCGCCGGCGGTCGAGATCAGGTCGGCGACGAGACGCCCCCCGAGCGAGATGCGGGAGGCGTCCTTCTTGTCGCTTCGCGCGTAGGCGTAGTGGGGAATGACCGCCGTGATCATCGCGGCCGAGGCGCCTCGAGCCGCATCGATCATCAGGAGCAGCTCCATGAGGGAGTCCTGGGTCGGCGGCACCAGCGGCTGCACGAGGTAGACATCGCGCTGGCGGCAGTTCGCGAGCAGCTGGGCCTGCAGGCAGTCGTTGCTGAACCGGCTGATCAGCGTCTCGGACAGGGTCACCCCCAGCTCGTCGCAGATGTGGTGGGCGAGCGCGGTGTGGGCCGAGCCGGAGAACACGACGACCTCGCGCATGACCGCAGCCTATCCGCGGCGTTCGTTGCGGAGCGCGTCGGTCAGCTCGTTGGCCAGCTCCCACCGCTGCTGGCGCCCCACCGCGGGCGCGGCACCCGGCATGAAGGCGAACCCGTGCGGCACCCTGAGGTAGTTCGTGAGCCGGGTGGGCACCCCGGCGGCGCGCAGCGCGGCGGCGTACCGGATGCCGTCGTCGCGGATCGGGTCGAGGTCGGCGGTCTGGACCAACGCCGGCGGCAGACCGTCGAGCCGGCCGAACAGCGGTGACAGCAGGGGGTCGCGCAGGTCGTGCCCCGCCGGCACGTAGTGGTCGCGGTAGGCGTCCATCGAGCGCTTGGTCAGGATGGCGGCGTTCGCGTGCTCGCGCACCGACGGGGAGGACATGGTGAGGTCGGTGGCCGGGTAGATCAGCGCCTGGTGCTTGAGCCGGGTGTCACCGTGGTCACGCAGCACCTGGGCGACCACGGCGGCGAGGTTGGCCCCCGCGGAGTCGCCGGCCACCGCCATCCGCGAGGTGTCGGCGCGCAGCACGTCGCCGTTGACGCCCACCCACGTCGTGGCGTCGACACAGTCCTCGACGGCGACCGGGGCCCGGTGCTCGGGCGCCATCCGGTAGTCGACCGACACCACGACGCAGCCGACGGCGGCGGCGAGGAAGGTGCACGTCGGGTCGTAGTCGAGCACGTTGCCGAGCACCCAGCCGCCGCCGTGGAACCACATGACGACCGGCACGTCGGTCTGCGCGTCGCGCAGCGCCCTCGGCCGGTAGATCCGCAGCGGGATCTGGTGCTCGTCGCGGGCGGGGGCCGTGCCGTAGGTGATGCCGACCGACGGGTCGGTGCCCCCGGTGACCCGGTCGACGACCGGGTTGCGGGGGAGGGCCCGCGCCCGGGCCCGCTGGATGCCGTCGAAGTCGAGCCGCTCGACCGGTGGGCCCAGCGAGTCGCCGACCAGTGAGACCAGGGCGGTGAGAGGGGCCATTCCGCGGTAGCTGCGCACGCGGTCAGTATGGTCGAGACATGACCGTGCGCCGCGTGATGGGGATCGAGACCGAGTACGGCATCGTCGTGCCCGGCAACCCGGCGGCGAACCCGATGGTCGCCTCCGGCGACGTCGTCACGGCCTATGCCGCCTCGCGCGGCATCCGACCGGCGCGGGCCAGCTGGGACTACGCCGACGAGGCGCCGCTGCGCGACGCCCGCGGCTTCGACATGGGCCGCGGCACCGCCCACCCGAGCCAGCTCACCGACGTCGAGGACCCCACGCTGGCCAACGTCGTGCTGACCAACGGCGCCCGGCTCTACGTCGACCACGCCCACCCCGAGTACAGCTCGCCCGAGGTCACCACTCCGCGCGCCGCCGTCACCTGGGACCGCGCCGGCGAGCTCGTGATGCGCGAGGCCGTGGCCCGGCTGGCTACCGTGCCGCCCGGAATCAACCTCTACAAGAACAACACCGACGGCAAGGGCGCTTCTTACGGCACCCACGAGAACTACCTGATGGCGCGCTCCACGCCGTTCGCGAGCATCGTGCGCCACCTGACCCCGTTCTTCGTCGTGCGCCAGGTGATGTGCGGCTCCGGGCGGGTCGGCATCGGCGTCGACTCGCGCACCCCCGGCTACCAGATCGCCCAGCGCAGCGACTTCTTCGAGGTCGAGGTCGGCCTCGAGACCACGCTGAAGCGGCCGCTGATCAACACCCGCGACGAGCCGCACGCCGTCGCCGACCGCTACCGCCGGCTGCACGTCATCCTCGGTGACGCCAACCACTGCGACGTCGCGAACCTGCTCAAGATGGGCACCACCTCGGTGGTGCTGGCGATGATCGAGGCCGACGCCATCCGCGACGACCTGTCGGTGCGCCGCCCGGTGGGCACGCTGCACGAGGTCTCGCACGACACCACCCTCGAGGCCAAGGTCGAGCTCGTCGACGGCCGCCGAATGACCGCCCTGGAGCTGCTCTGGGAGTACCACGACCGCGCCGCCGCGTTCGTCGACCAGCAGTCGGGGGGCGAGCCCGACGCCGACACCGTCGAGGTCATGCACTGGTGGGGCGTCGTGCTCGACAAGCTCGGCCGCGACCCGATGGAGGCCCGCCGCGAGGTCGACTGGGTCGCCAAGCTGGCCGTGCTCGAGGGCTACCGCGAGCGCGACTCGCTCGGGTGGGGCGACCCGCGCCTGAAGGCCGTCGACCTCCAGTGGTCCGACGTGCGCGCCGACCGCGGCCTCGCGCACCGGCTGGTGGCCACCGGCCGGCTCGAGGTGCTCGTCGACGAGGCCGACGTGCGGCAAGCCGTCGACGAGCCGCCCACCGACACCCGGGCCTGGTTCCGGGGCACCTGCCTGCGGCGGTTCCCGGACGACGTGGTCGCGGCGTCGTGGGACTCGGTGATCTTCGACGTCGCCGGCCAGCGCACCCTGCAGCGGGTGCCGATGCTCGAACCCCTCAAGGGCACCGAGGCCGGGGTCGGCGAGCTGGTGCGCAACGCCCCGGATGCCGCGTCGCTGCTGCGCGCCCTCGCGGCCAACGCAGAGCCCTCCGACTAGGCTCGCAGGCAGTACACCTTGAGGAGGGGTCACCATGGCCGGTCAGGAGCAGGTTCGCCCGCAACGTCGTGACGACGGCGGCGCCGACGACGCCCCCGAGCCCGCGGCCGGCGCGGCGGCGCAGGTGCAGTCGAGCGAGATCGACGACATCCTCGACGAGATCGACGGCGTGCTCGAGAGCAACGCCGAGGAGTTCGTGCGCGGGTTCGTCCAGAAGGGTGGCCAGTGACCCCCGGAGCCGACAGCGGACGGCTGCCCGCGGCCTACCTCGTGCCCGGCTCGTCCTCGTTCACCGAGTTCCTCTCCGCCCAGGCGCCCACCCTGCTGCCGTCCGGGCGCGCGCTGCCACCGGGTGCCGCCATCGACGCACCGCACGGAACCACCATCGTCACGCTCACCTACGACGGCGGCGTCGTCATGGCCGGCGACCGGAGGGCGACCATGGGCAACCTCATCGCCAACCGCGACATGGAGAAGGTCTTCGCCACCGACGAGTTCAGCCTGGTCGGCATCGCCGGCACGGCGGGGCTCGCGATCGAGCTGGTGCGGCTGTTCCAGGTCGAGCTCGAGCACTACGAGAAGATCGAGGGCACCCTGATGTCCCTCGAGGGCAAGGCCAACCGGCTGGCGTCGATGATCCGGGGCAACCTCGCGATGGCGATGCAGGGCCTGTCGGTGGTGCCCCTCTTCGCGGGCTACGACGCCGGCACCGGCATCGGCCGGATCTTCTCCTACGACGTCACCGGCGGCTGCTACGAGGAGCACGACCACCACAGCGTCGGGTCGGGCTCGCTGTTCGCCCGAGGCTCGCTGAAGAAGCTCTACCGGCGCGCCGGCACCCTCGACGACGCCGTGCGCACCGCGGTCGAGGCGCTCTACGACGCCGCCGACGACGACTCGGCCACCGGCGGGCCCGACGTGGGCCGTCGCATCTGGCCGACCATCGGGGTCGTCGACGACGAGGGCTCGCGGTTCGTGCCCGATGCCGAGATCGCGCCGGTGGTCGACGCCATCATCGCCTCGCGCGTCGACAACCCGGGAGGCGCCCGATGACCGCCGGGATGCCGTTCTACGTCTCGCCCGAGCAGCTGATGAAGGACCGGGCCGACTTCGCACGCAAGGGAATCGCGCGCGGCCGGGCGATCGTGGTGCTCGCCTACGACAATGGCATCGTCTTCGTCGGCGAGAACCCCAGCCGGGCGCTGCACAAGGTCTCCGAGATCTACGACCGCATCGCGTTCGCAGCGGTCGGCAAGTACAACGAGTTCGAGAACCTCCGGGTGGCCGGTGTGCGCTACGCCGACCTGCGCGGCTACTCCTACGACCGGTCCGACGTCACCGCGCGGGGTCTGGCCAACGCCTACGCCCAGACCCTCGGTGCGGTGTTCACGCAGGAGTCCAAGCCCTACGAGGTCGAGATCGTCGTCGCCGAGGTCGGCGCGACCCCCGACACCGACCAGGTCTACCGGCTCACCTACGACGGCTCGGTGGGCGACGAGCACGGGTTCGTGGCCATGGGCGGGGGAGCGGAGCAGATCGAGACCGGCCTGAAGGAGCAGTGGCGCGAGGGCCTCAACCTGTCCGAGGCGCTGCTGCTGGCCGTGGGCCTGCTCGGCGCCGACCCCGCCGGTGGCCCCGCCCGCGAGCTCGCCCCCGCCCAGCTCGAGGTGGCGGTGCTCGACCGCAACCGGCCGCGGCGCACCTTCCGCCGCATCACCGGCCAGCTGCTCGAGCGGCTGCTCAGCACCGACGACCCGACGCACGACGCCCCGCCGGCCGACGACGGCGCCGATGGCGCGACGGGCTCGGTGCGCGACGCCACCACCAACCCACAGACGCAGCGCCCCACGCAGGAGGGCCCGGTCGAGTGAACACTCCCGGCAACCGGCGCATCTTCGGCATCGAGAACGAGTACGGCATCACCTGCTCGACCGGTGGCCAGCGCACGCTCACGCCCGACGAGGTGGCGCGCTACCTCTTCCGCAAGGTCGTCGCCTGGGGCCGCTCCAGCAACGTGTTCCTCACCAACGGCTCCCGGCTCTACCTCGACGTCGGCTCGCACCCGGAGTACGCCACCGCCGAGTGCGACTCGCTGCGCCAGGTCATCGCGCACGACAAGGCGGGGGAGCGGATCATCGAGGGGCTCGTCGTCGACGCCCAGCAGCGGCTGCGCGAAGACGGCGTCGCCGGCGACATCTACGTCTTCAAGAACAACACCGACTCAGCGGGCAACTCCTACGGCTGCCACGAGAACTACTGCGTCCCCCGGGCCGGCGAGTTCGCCACCATCTCCGACACGCTGCTGCCGTTCCTCATCAGCCGGCAGATCACCTGCGGCGCCGGCAAGCTCGTCGCCACCTCCAAGGGCGCGACGTATGCCGTGAGCCAGCGTGCCGACCACATCTGGGAGGGCGTGTCGTCGGCGACCACCCGCAGCCGGCCGATCATCAACACCCGCGACGAGCCCCACGCCGACGCCGAGCACTACCGCCGGCTGCACGTCATCGTCGGCGACTCCAACATGAGTGAGTCGACCACCATGCTCAAGCTGGGCTCGTGCGACCTGGTGCTGCGGATGATCGAGGCCGGGGTGGTGATGCGCGACCTCACCCTGGAGAACCCGATCCGCGCCATCCGCGAGATCTCGCACGACCCGACGGGTCGGCGCACCGTGCGGCTCGCCAACGGTCGCCAGCTCAGCGCCCTCGACCTGCAGCGCGAGTACCACGCGAAGGCCGCCGCGTTCGTGGCCAGCGAGGGCCCCAGCGACCCGCTGCACGCCCGGGTGCTCGAGCTGTGGGACCGCACCCTGACCGCGGTCGAGAACGCCGACCTGGGGCTGGTGGCCACCGAGATCGACTGGGTCATCAAGTACCGCCTCATCGAGGATTACGCCACCAAGCACGGGCTCGACCTCGACCACCCCCGGCTGGCGCAGATCGACCTCGCCTACCACGACATCGACCGCAGCCGGGGCCTGTTCTACCTGCTCCAGCGCCGTGGCCGGGTGGCCCGCGTCGTCAGCGACCCCGAGATCTTCGCGGCCAAGGTGCGCCCACCCGACACCACCCGTGCGAAGCTGCGCGGCGACTTCATCCGGGCCGCCCAGGAGCACCGGCGCGACTTCACCGTCGACTGGGTGCACCTCAAGCTCAACGACCAGGCGCAACGCACCGTGCTGTGCAAGGACCCTTTCCTCGCGCAGGACCCGCGCGTCGAGCGGCTCATCGAGGGCATGTCGGCCTGAGCCGACGGCACCGCCGGCAGGGGCCCGGGCGGTAGTGATCTACGCCACGCGGTCAGCCTTCTCCCAGCCGATGATGCGGGAGTTCACATGGGCCGCCGTTATCGTGAGAGAAGTTGTAGCGCTGCCCGACAGCCCCCCCGATCGAAGGTTCTCTCCCGTGTCACGTCGACTCACCACCGCCCTGTCCGCGACCGTTCTCGCGTCCGCGCTCATCCTGAGTGCCTGCGGGGAGGAAGCGCCCAGCAAGCCCAGCACGCCCACCTCGGCCGCGATCAGTGCGGTGACCGTCAACGGCAGCGACCCGGCCAAGGAGCCGACCGTCACGGTCAAGGCCCCGCTCACCGTCGCCAAGACCGAGTCCGACGTGGTGGTCGAGGGCACCGGCCCGGTCGTGGCGCAGGACGACCTCATCTCCATCCAGGCGGTCATCCTCAACGGTCGCGACGGCAAGGTCGCGCACTCCACGTGGAAGACCGGCGCGGTGGGCCTCGACCTCGGTGCGCAGGACCTGTTCCCGTCGTTCAAGAGCCAGCTCGCCGGCAAGAAGATCGGCTCGCGGGTGGTCATCACCTCCACGCCCGCCGACGCCTTCGGCGCCACCGGCAACGAGGCCATCGGCGTGAAGAAGGACGACCCGGTCGTCTTCGTGGTCGACCTCAAGGGGTCCGCGCAGGCTCTCAAGGAGGCCACCGGCAAGGCGGTGCCGCCGAAGGCGGGCCTGCCCACCGTCACGATGACCGCGGGCAAGCCGGCCGTGTTCAACGTCAAGGGCGTCAAGCCGCCCACCAAGACGATCGTGCAGCCGCTCATCGAGGGCACCGGCACCGAGGTCAAGAAGGGCCAGACCGTGCGGGTCACCTACACGGGCGCCCTCCTCAAGGACGGCAGCGTGTTCGACTCCAGCGCCAGCCGGCCCGAGCAGCCTTACTTCGACTTCCCGATCGGTGGCCAGCAGGTCATCAAGGGCTGGGACAACAGCCTGCAGGGCCAGAAGGTCGGCAGCCGCGTGCTGCTCGTCATCCCGCCGGCCGACGGCTACGGCACCGCCGGCAGCCCGCCGAAGATCTCCGGCACCGACAACCTGGTCTTCGTCGTCGACATCCTCGCCGCCTTCTGAGCGGTCCTCCTGCCCACGTCACAGCCACCCCCCGCGCCACACCGAGAGGTCCTGTCATGAGAAGCACCGAGCCCACCCGCCCGGAGATCGACTTCCCCGGCGACGCGCCGCCCACCGAGCTGGTCATCGAGGACATCACCGTCGGTGACGGCCCGCTGGCCACCAAGGGCCACACCGTGCGTGCGCACTACGTGGGCGTGGCGCACTCGACCGGCGAGGAGTTCGACGCCTCCTGGAACCGCGGCGACCCGCTCGAGTTCCGCCTCGGCGTCGGCATGGTCATCGCCGGCTGGGACCAGGGCATCGAGGGCATGAAGGTCGGTGGCCGTCGCCGGCTCACCATTCCGCCGCACCTCGGCTACGGCGACCGCGGCGCCGGCGGGGCGATCAAGCCCGGCGAGACGCTCATCTTCGTCGTCGACCTCATGGACGTGCGCTGAGACCAGCGGCGTGAGCCCCCGCGGCCGCTGCCGCGACGAATGGGGCGGAGTCTGCATCCAGACCCCGCCCCATCGTCGTCAGGGCGACCGGTGAGGTGTGCAGTGCCTCGAGGAGCCCGTCGGCCGGCACCTCGACCACGGTCAGGGCCGCCCGGGCGCCGGCGACCAGCTCCGCGAGCTGGTCGCGCACCAGCGCGTCGAGCTCGGGGTCGGGCAGCGTGCTGACCGGCACGTCGGCGGGGGTGAGCAGGGCCCGCCCGTAGGCCGTGCGGCTGTGGTGGCTGATGCCGCGGTGCCGGTCGCGCCGGTCGGCTCCCGAGACGCGCAGCGCTGCGACGCCCCGGCCGCCGAGCACGTCGGCGGCGTGCAGCGCATCGGCGCAGGCGACGCCCGAGTAGCCCCACCGGGTGCCGGTGCCGACGTTGCCGGGCCCCTGGGCGACCACGGTGACGTCGGCTCCCACGACGTGCCGCGCCGCCAGCAGCCCGGTGTGGGTCGTCACGGCCTCGTGGTCGCCGCCGAAGGCCTGACCGACGGTCAGTGTGGCGGTGACCCACCCGGCATCCGCAAGCCCCGCCACGGCCCGGGAGAAGGCCGCGGGCAGCGCCCCCCCGTCGGTCATGACGTACGCCACCGTGGCCTCGGGGTTCACCGCACGGATGCCGGCCAGCACCGCGGGGAGCGCGGAGTGCAGGTCGGCGACCACCACCGGCATCCCGGCCAGGTCGTCGGCGTCGGCGAGGGTGTGGTGGTGCGGGCTGTCCTGCTCGTCGACCGCGAGCAGCATCTGCTGCATCGGGGTGTAGCGGGCCTTGACGATGTGGCCGGGCCCCTCCGGCGGGTCGGGCGGGAGGTGGTCCGGCCGGGCCACGACGAACGCCAGGCCGCCGGTGCCCAGGCCCTTGAGCAGGGCCGACGCGTTGAGCAGCACCCGCTCGCCGGACTGCGGGGCGCCCACCATGGCGGTGTAGGCCAGCGCGCGCACCGGCATCCCGGGCGCGTCGTCGAGGACCACGGTGCACTCCACGGCACCGGGCCAGTGGCGCACCTGCTCGGCCACGGTTCCCGCTCGCCACTGCATCACGGTCCGCAGCGTATCCGTCGGGTAGCGTCTGGCGGGTGAGCAGCGAGCCCGGCCCGACGGCCCCGTCAGCGGCGCAGGTCAAGACCGAGCGACTGCTCAACCTGGTGCTGGTGCTGCTCTACACCCGCCGCCCCCTGGCCAAGGCCCAGATCCGCCAGCTGGTGCCCCAGTACGGCCAGTCGGCGTCGACCGAGGCCTTCGAGCGGATGTTCGAGCGTGACAAGGACGAGCTGCGCGAGCTCGGCATCCCGCTCGTCACCGAGGACATCGACCCGCTGCACGAGGACGAGCCCGGCTACCGCATCCACCAGCGCGAGTACGCGCTGCCCGACATCTCCTTCGAGCCCGACGAGCTGGCCGTGCTGGGGCTGGCCAGCCGCACCTGGGCCCAGGCATCGCTCGCCGGCCCGGCGGCCCAGGCCCTGCGCAAGCTGCGCGCGGCGGGGGTCGAGCGCGACGTCGACGCCCTCATCGGCATCGAGCCGCGGCTGCGCACCACCGAGCCGGCCTTCGACGGGGTCAAGGACGGCGTGCTGCGCCGGGTGCCGCTGCGCTTCTCCTACCGCCGCCCCGAGGCCGCGGAGGCGAGCGAGCGGCACGTGCACCCGTGGTCGCTGGTGTCGTGGCACGGCCGGTGGTACCTCAACGCGTTCGACGCCGACCGGGGTGCGGCGCGGGTCTTCCGGCTCTCGCGCATCAGCGGGGCAGTGCGCACCGCGGGGCGCCCCGGGTCCTTCGAGGTGCCCGACGACCACGAGCCCGAGCTGATGGTGCAGCGGGTGGCCTCGCCTCCCACCCAGCCCAGCCCGGCCGTGCTGCGGGTGCGCCGGGGGAGTGGCCACACCCTGCGCCGCCGGGCCCGCACCGTCGGCGAGGTCGACGAAACGTGGGACCTCCTCGACCTCGACTACGCCGACCTCGAGGACTTCGCCGAGGAGCTCGCGGGCTACGGCGCCGACGTCGTCGTCGAGGCGCCGCCCGAGCTCGTCGACTCGGTGGTGCGCCGGCTGCGCGGTGCCCTGGTGGCGCACGGGGGTGGGCGCTGATGGCCGGCTTCGCCCAGGAGACGGCGACCGCCCGCCTGGCGCGGCTGCTCACGATGGTGCCGTGGCTGGTCAACCGCCAGGGCATCGACCTGCAGCAGGCTGCCGACGACCTCGGCGTCAGCGTCGAGCAGCTCGAGGCCGACCTGAACCTGCTCTTCCTGTGCGGCTACGGGCAGCTGCCCGACGAGCTGATCGAGGCCGACTGGGAGGAGGGTCGGGTCTTCGTCGGCAACGCCGACACCATCGCCCGCCCGCTGCGGCTGGGCGTCGACGAGGCCGTGACCCTGGTCGTCGGGCTACGCGCCCTGCGCGAGGTGCCGGGCCTGGGCGACCGCGACGCCGTCGAGCGCGCCCTGGCCAAGCTCGAGGATGCCGCGGGCGCGGCCGCCGCTCCGGCCCGCCGGGTGCGGGCGGAGGTCGCGGACGGTGCCTCGCCCGAGCTCCTGGCGCTGGCGCAGCGGGCGATCGCCGACCACCGCCGCGTCCACCTGCGCTATCTGGTGCCCGCGCGTGACGAGACCACCGAGCGTGACGTCGACCCGATGCGGGTCGTCGGCATGGACGGCAGCTGGTACCTCGAGGGGTGGTGCCACCGCGCCGAGGACACCCGGATGTTCCGGATGGACCGGGTCGAGGAGCTCACCGTGCTCGATGTCGACGGCACCCCGCCGGCGGGCGCCCGCGAGCGTGACCTGTCCGAAGGCACCTTCCGACCGGCACCCGACGACCTCGTGGTGACGCTGCGGCTGCTGCCCGGGGCCACCTGGGTGGCCGACTACTACCCCGTCGAGTCGGCGGTGGACGTGCCGGCATCCGAGGGTGGGGGCCTGCTGGTGCGGCTGCGCACGGCCGACACGGCGTGGCTGCGGCGGCTGGTGTGGCGGCTCGGGGGGCGCGGCACGGTGCTCGACCCACCCGAGGTGGTCGCCGAGGTGCGTGACGGTGCTGCTGCGGGGCTGACCGCGTACCCGGCATCCGAGATCGGGAGCTGACGCCGTGCTGCCGTGGTGGGGGTGGGTGCTGCTCTGGGCCGTGGTGCTGCTGGGGTCTGCGGCGTTCCTCGGGTGGCGTGCCCGGTTGGTGTGGCGCCGCACCACCGCGCTGGCGCGCGAGGTGCAGCGGGCCAGCGAGCTCGTGGCCGAGCTCGAGAGCCGCGCCGACGAGCTGCGCGAGATCGACCCGGCGCTCATCGCCGTCGTCCAGCCAACTCACAGGATGCGCGCGCAGTATCGGGAGCAGCGGGCCTCGACCAAGGCGGCCCGCCGCGCACGCCGAACCGACCGGCTCCCGCCGTGGGCGCGCGTACACTGACGCGAGACCGTGCTCGACCGGTCCGGACGTTCTACGACAGCACAGGAGATGGACCCCATGGGCAGGATCGGACCCACCGAGATCATTATCATCGCGGTGCTGATCATCGTCATCTTCGGTTGGAAGAAGCTTCCGGATGCCGCGCGCAGCCTCGGTAGGTCGGCCCGCGTGTTCAAGTCCGAGGTCGACGAGATGAAGAAGGACAATGAGGCCTCGAAGTCGGAGGCCCCGAAGTCGGAGGCGTCGACGACCACCGTGCGCAGTGAGCCGATCGAGTCGGCCGCCCCCGTCGACCGCACCGTGCCGACCAGTGACGGCAACGCCGTGCACGAGAACGCCCCGCGCACGGACAACCAGTCCGGGCCCGTGGCCTGACCCTCCTCCCGCGCCGCCCGATCCCAGACCCCATGGCTCGACTGCGCCGTCGCCCGCGCGACCCCGAGGGCCGGATGACGCTGGGTGAACACTTCCGCGAGTTCCGGCGGCGGCTGTTCATCGCGGCCAGCTCAGTGCTCGTGGCGTCGATCGTGGCCGGGCTGTTCTACGAGAAGGTCTTCGACGTTCTCACCGCGCCGTTCTACGAGTACGCACGGTCGAGCCCGGAGGTCACGGCGAGCATCAACTTCGCCGAGGCGACGGCCGCACTGTCAAACCTGATCAGCCTGTCGATCTTCGTCGGCGTCATCATCTCGAGCCCGATCTGGCTATACCAGATCTGGGCGTTCATCGTGCCCGGGCTGACGCGCAAAGAGAAGCGGATCTCGCTGGCCTTCCTTGGCGCGACGATCCCACTTTTCCTGCTCGGCGTCGGCCTCGGCTACCTGATCCTGCCGCAGTCGCTGAAGATCCTGTACGGCCTCAGCCCGGCCGGCACGTCGAACATCCAGCAGGCCTCGATGTACTTCGCGTTCGTCACCCGCTTCATCCTGGTGTTCGGGCTCGGGTTCCTCTTCCCGGTGGTGCTCGTGGGGCTGAACGCCGTCGGCGTGATGCCAGCCAGCCGGCTGATCAAGGGGTGGCGGGTGGCCGTGGTGCTGATCTTCGTCTTCGCCGCCGTGGCCACCCCGACTGCCGACCCGTTCACCATGTTCGTCTTCGCCGCGCCGCTCACCGCGCTCTACTTCGCGGCGTGGTTCGTCTGCCGCCTCCTCGACAGGCGCAAGGAGAAGGCCCGGCCGGACTGGCTCGACGTCGACGACACCGAGGCATCCCCGCTCTGACCGGGGCGGTCAGAGGCCGGCGAGCACCTGGGCCACGACGATCTTGGCGATCATCGCCACCGGGTAGACCAGCGCGTAGGCGACGCCGATGCGGGTGTCGTAGCCGGTCTTGTCGTTGACGTAGGCCAGGATCGCCGGCTGGGTCTGGCTGCCCGCGAGGGCACCGGCGGTCTCGAGCCAGGACATCTTGCGCAGCAGGTGGATGCCGAGGAGGAGGAGGCCGGCTGCCGATGCGGTAAGCACCAGGCCGAGCACGGCCACCCGCCACCCGGCATCCGAGGCGAGGGCCTCGGTGATGGTGCGGCCGGCGCGAACGCCGGCGTAGGCGAGGAAGGTGACCATGCCCAGGGCCGAGAGCGACTGGGCGGCACCGTGCGACATCGAGGTGATGACCGGCCCGACCCGGCCCAGCCGGCCGAAGACCAGGCCGACCATCAGGGTGCCGGCCGCGGCGCCGATGGTGAACCCGCCACCGGGAGTGGGCACGTGCACCAGCCCCAGGGCGATGCCCGCCGCCAGGCCGAGGGCGAGGCCGCCGACGTTGATGTCGGACATGCCCCGGTCGCTGTCGCCGAGGTGTGCGCTGACCTCGGCCATCCGGTCGCGGGGGACGATGACCCGCAGCCGGTCGCCCATCGCCAGCACGAAGGTGCCGTGGGCGACGAGGTCGACGTCACCGCGGCGCACCCGGCTGACGGTGGCACCGAACTTCCGGTCGAGGTCGAGCTCGGCGACGGTGTGGCCGACGAGCGCCTTGTTCGACAGGGTGACGCGGCGGAAGTCGAGCTCGTGGCGGTCCTCGACGATGTCGTGCGACGAGACGTGCCCCAGGCGCTCGGCGACGTCGTCGAGCACGGGGCGTGGCCCGACGACGGTCACCAGGTCGTTGTGGCCGATCATCTCGGTTCCGGCCGGGACGATGGTCGGGTTCGCGGCGTGGGCGTGCTTGAGCCGGGAGACGCCGATCTGCTGGTGGTGGGCCTCCGCGAGCATCGACACGCTGATCGGCTCGTGCACCTCGACGCGCACGGTCACGTGGCCGATCTCCTCGCGACGGGGGTCCGCGCCCGGGCGGCGCAGCGTCCAGGCCGCGACGGCCAGCATCACGATGACGCCGCCGAGGTAGGTGATCGAGTAGCCGATGGTGGGCGCGGCCGGGTCGGCGGCGCGGGCGGATGCTGCCGCGAGCGCCGGGGTGTTGGTCAGGGCGCCGGCGTAGGCGCCGGCGACGGTGCCGGAGGCGAGGCCGAGGACTTGGCCGAGGAGCACGGCGAGGGCGCCGACCAGGGCGAGCGAGCCGGCGACCACCAGCATCGTGGGCCACCCCCGGCGCAGCGAGGCGAAGAAGTGGGTGCCCGACACCACGCCGATCGTGTAGGTGAACAGCACCAGCCCGAAGGTGCCGATGACCTCGGGGATCTCCAGCTCGATTCCGGTCGAGGCGGCCCAGGCGGACACGCCCAGGGCCGCGAACAGCACGGCGGCCGGGCCGAGGCGCACTCCGGCGATCCGCACGTGGCCGACGGCCGCGCCGAGGGCCAGCAGGACCGCGAGGAGGAGAAGTGGGGTGTCGGCGAAGAGCTGGAACAGTGCGGTCACGACCTTCATCCTTCCACTGATTCCACCCCGCCGATGACAGCGCTGTCCGGACGCCCGTCACCCCCGGCGGTCAGATGACCGGCGGGGGTGACGGGCGTTGCGGTTGGCTCAGTGCATCACTGGGCCGCAATCGACGTGGCGGCCGAGTTCGACGAGGTCCCGACAGCGTTGGTGGAGGCGATCCGGAAGTACCACCTGCTCCGCGTGACGCTCACCGAGTAACTGGTGACCGCGCCGACGTTGGCGGTGATCACGCCACTGGCGAACGTCGAGCTCAGGCTCCGCTGGATGCGGTAGCCGGTCGCCCCGGACACGGCGGTCCAGGTGATGGTGTCCGTCTGGGCGGTGCTGCTGGTCCGGGCGCCGGTTGCGGTCAGGATGGAGGGCACCGCAGGAACGGTCGGCGGGGCAGTGACGGTGACCGTCGCGATGTTGCTGAACGCCGAGTCGCCGGCGAAGCTCAGCGCCTGTACGCGGTACTTGTACGTAGCGTTGGCCGTGACCGCGTTGTCCACGTAGGTGCGGGCGGTGCCTGCAACTGTGGTGAGCGGGGTGTAGGTGACGCCATTGTCCGTGGACCGCTGGATCGCGAAACCACTCTGGGTCGTGGTCGACTCGGCCCAGGCCAGGTTGACCTTCATGGTGCCGCCCGAGCCCGCGGCCGCGGTTGCGGTCAGGGTGGTCGGAGTGGCCGGAGCGTTGCGGGACACAGTGGCGGACGTCGACTTGACCGTCATGGACGGCATGCCGGAGCCGTAGCCCACGGTGTTCTCGGCGACGACCCGGTAGAGGTAGGCCGTCGTCGCGTTGGACGAGGTGTCGGTGATGGTGCGGCCAGTCGCGTGCACGTTGGAGTTGCCCAACGGCATCGGCAGGCTGCCGACCTCGGTCCACGTGGTCCCGTTCGTCGTGCGCTCGAGGGCGAACCGGGTCTCGGTGATCGAGTTGTCGTTGAACTTCACCTGGACCTTCGAGCTGACCACCGAGGTTGACAGGGTGTCAGCCTTGATGGGCGGCATGGCGACCGAGACTGGCCGCATCATGTCCATCTCCTCGTGGCTGAGGATGTGGCAGTGCCACACGTACTCCCAGCCGAAGTTGATGGTCTTGTTGGTGATCGGCGTGACCAGCGGGTTGCCCTGCGGGTCGGTGTTGAAGAACGCGTCCGGGGAGTTGGCCGGCATCATCGGGTTGAGTGGCCGCACCGAGTTGGGCACCTCGAAGGGAACCTGGGGGATGACCGGCCGCAGGGCCACGATGGTGTCCTCGAGCGGGCTCATCCGCACGGTGTCCTTCCAGCCGTTCTCGTTCGCGTCGTTCGGGATGATGATGTTGTCCCAGGTGACCCTGTTCAGAACCTGCACGTCGTACAGGTGGAAGTGGATCGGGTGGGTATCCACACCGTTGTGGGTGATCCGCCACAGCTGGGTGCCGTCCTTGGCGTCACTCATCGCGGTGATCTTGACGTCCTTGACCGGCAAGCCCGTGGTGGAGTCCACGGTGACCATCTGCTTGGGCAGGTTGGTGGCGTCGATGAGCTCGGTCTGCGGGTTGGTGTACGGGTAGAGCGTGACGTTCTGCAGACCCGGGGTCGGTGGTTGCGCCTCGATGCCGAGGGTGGCCTGCATCCGGCCGAACTCGTCGAAGGTCGTCGAGTTCATCTCGTCGTGGATGGCCTTCGGCTCCACCGACATCGTGGTCTTCGTCGACGGGCTCTTCACCGTGTTGAAGGAGAAGCTGGCCGAGTCGTTGACGCGAACCAGTCCGTCGCACTTGGTGACGCTGGGTGCCTTGCACTCGCCGGTGCTGGCGAAGCTGGTGCCCAGGGCCGAGTTGTAGGCAGCCTGGCCGACGATCGGCGGGTGCTGGCTGGCCTCGTAGGCGCCGGTCCCGTTCGCCTTGTGGGAGAACGCGGTGCGCAGCTTGGCCACGTCGTACGGCGCAGCCGGGGTGGTGGCCGCGATCGTGACCTGCATGACGGTGCGGGTGTTGGGCCCGTACCCGGGGAAGATGTTCGGCGCGCCGGTGGGGCTCATGTCCGGGGCCCCGGTGTAGTAGTCGTACGT
>JBBQNZ010000092.1:0-17401 GCA_038330415.1 Actinomycetales bacterium
GGCCCCCCCCCCCCCCCCCCCCCGTGCGGGCTCCCCTCCCGCCCCCCCGGGGGGGTGGTGTTTATCCGGTCCGGGGGGGGGGGGGGGGGGCCCCCCCCCCCCCCCCCCGGTTCGGGTGACCTGGGGTCAGGTCAAGGTGAGCTGAGGGTCAGCTCTTCGGCCATGACTGCTCGATGTAGTCGAGCGTGGCCTTGTCGTCCTGACCGGTGATCCAGTTGACCATGCCCTTCCAGAAGGTGCCCGAGCCAACGGCGCCCGGCATGAGGTCCGACGCGTCGAAGCGGAACGTGGCCGCCTTGTCGGTGAGGATCTCCGCGGAGAGCTTGTCGACCGGGTTGGTCAGCAGATTCGGGTCCGCGTTCTTGTTGGCGGTCACGCAGCCACCGGAGCCACAGGTCTTGGCGCGCTCGTTGGCCCACTCGACCGAAGCCAGGTAGGTCTGGAAGGCCTTGACCTCAGGACGGTCGGCGAAGGCGGTGACGAACTCGCCACCTCCGAGGACCGGGTGGGTGCTGTCGTCGAGCGCCGGCAGGTAGAAGGCCCACACGTCGCCGTCGGGGCCGACCTTGGTGCCCTCGGGCCAGTTGGCCGCGTAGAACGACGCCTGGCGGTGCATGTAGCACTCGCCGGCGAGGATCGGCTGGCCGGCGTCCTGGAAGGACGTCGAGGCGATCGTCTTGACGTTGCCGTAGCCACCGTTGACGTACTTCTCGTTCTTGAGGATCTTGCCGACCTCGGCCAGGGCCGTGGCGACGGCCGGGTCGTTGAACGGGATCTCGTGCTTCTGCCACTTGTCGTAGGTCTCGGCGCCGGCGGTGCGCAGCATGACGTCCTCGACCCAGTCGGTGGCCGGCCAGCCGGTGGCATCACCGGACTCGATGCCGGCACACCACGGCTTGACGGCACCGTCGGGGTTGTCGGCCACGATCTTGTCGGACAGCGCGAGCAGCTCGGCCCACGTCTTCGGCACCTCGTAGCCCTTGTCCGCGAACGCGGACGGCGAGTACCAGACGAAGGACTTCACGTTGGCGCCGAGCGGGGCGGCGTAGAACTTGCCGTCGACGGTGCCGTAGTCCTTCCAGTCGGGCATGTTCTTGTCGACGTTCGCGACGACCTCGGCCGGAGCCTCCTTGACCGCTCCGGTCCCGACCAGGGTCGCGAGCAGACCGGGTTGCGGGACGTAGGCGATGTCGGGGGCGTTGCCACCCTTGACGCGCACGGGCAGCTGGGCCTCGAACTCCTTGGAGCCTTCGTACTTGATCGTGACGCCGGTGCAGTCCTCGAACGGCTTGTAGGACGCCTGGTGCGGCGCATCCTCGGGTGCGGTGATCGAGGTGTAGACGGAGACCGTCTTACCGCTCAGGTCACCGAACGCCTTGTAGGGCGCACAGTCGATGCTGCTGTTGCCACCGCTGCTGGCAGTGTCGCCGCTCGGTTCGTCGCTGCTTCCGCAGGCCGCCGCGGTCAGGGCCACCGCGAGGACTCCGGTCAACGCCGCAATACGGCGCTTTGAGTTCAGGGCCATTGCCCGCCTCCATTTCACTGGTTGCGCCGAGACGGGTTGTCGGCCTCGGCGATGAGGGAACCGGGACCAAGGTAAAAGCGTTTACACACCCAGCGCAACGATCCCGCGCCCCCAGCCGGTAACGATTGCGTAACACGGGTGTTGGGCCCCCGTCAGCGCACCGGCGCGCCGACACCTGCTATGACGGCGGGGTGGGCCGCGCCCGACCCGTCGCGCTTGCCGATGGCCTCGGGCAGCTCGAGTGCAACGCCGTTCGGACCCGAAGCTCGTGCCGGGCGGGCACCGACCCACGCGAGCACCAGGGTGTCCTCACCGCGCAGGAACCGGTGTGCCCGAACGCCTCCCGTGCCGCGGCCCTTGGCCGGATACTCGGCGTAGGGCGTGACCTTCAGCGATCCGGCCTGGGTGCCGGGCAGGGCGTCGGACGACCCCGACGAGGTGACCACGACGTTGTCGGCGCCCGGGTCGACGGCGCCGAAGAAGGTGACGGTGGCTCCGGAGGAGAGCCGGATGCCGGCCATCCCGCCGGCCGCCCGCCCCTGCGGCCGTACGGCCGACGCAGGGAACCGCAGCAGCTGGGCGTCGCTCGTGACGAAGACGAGGTCCTCTGCGCCGTCGTGCAGCAGCGCGGCCCCGACGACGGAGTCACCGTCGCGCAGCGCCACGGCCTCCCAGTCGGGCCGACCCGGGTAGTCGGTGGTGAGCCGCTTGACGGTGCCGAAGGCGGTTCCGAGCGCGATGCCCGGGCCTTGCGCATCCACCGGCACGATCGTGACCGGCTGCTCGCCGGCCGGCAGGTCGACGTAGACGGCGAGCGGCGCGCCGCCGGAGAGGCTCGGTGAGCCACCGAGCGGAGGCAGGGTGGGCAGCTCGAGCGCCGACATGCGCAGCATCCGGCCGCGCGAGGTGACCAGCGCGAACTCGCCCCTTGCCGTGGTGCGCACGGCCCCGACGATGGCGTCGTGCTTGGCACGCCCGCCCTCCGACGGCACGGGGTCGCCGCTCGAGGTGCGGGCGAGCAGGCCGGTCGACGACAGCAGCACCCAGCACGGGTCGTCGGTGACCTCCAGCGGGGCCGCGACCGACGCAGGGGTGCCGGCCGACTCGAGCAGCACGGTGCGGCGGGGGGTGCCGTGCGCCTTGGCGACGTCGGCGAGCTCGCTGGAGACGGTGCGGTGCAGCAGCTTCTCGTCGGCGAGGATCGCCTCGAGCTCCTCGATCTGGCGCAGCAGCTCTTCGCGCTCGGTCTCGAGCTCGATCCGCGAGAACCGGGTCAGGCGGCGCAGCTGCAGCTCGAGGATGTAGTCGGCCTGCGCCTCGGACAGCTCGAACACCGAGATCAGCCGCGCCTTGGCCATCGCGGTGTCGTCGGAGCCGCGGATCAGCTGGATGACCTCGTCGATGTCGATGATCGCGACGAGCAGCCCCTCCACGAGGTGCAGCCGCTCGCGGCGCCGGCGCAGCCGGTACTCGGTGCGCCGCCGCACCACGCCGATGCGGAAGTCGACGTAGGTGCGCAGCAGCTGCTTCAGGCCCAGGGTGCGCGGCTGGCCGTCGACCAGAGCGACGTTGTTGATGCCGAAGGAGTCCTCCATCGGGGTGAGCTTGTAGAGCTGCTCGAGCACGGCATCGGGGTTGAAGCCGTTCTTCACCTCGAACTCCAGGCGCAGGCCGTGCTTGCGGTCGGTGAGGTCCTTGGCGGCGGAGATGCCCTGCAGCTTCTTGGACTGCACGAGGGCCGCGACCCGCTCGATGACCTTCTCGGGGCCGATCAGGTAGGGCAGCTCGGTGACCACGATGCCCATCCGGCGCGGGGTGAGCTTCTCGACCCGGGCGGTGGCGCGGGTGCGGAAGCTGCCCCGGCCGTTCAGGTAGGCGTCGCGGATGCCGTCGAGGCCGATGATCCGCCCGCCGCCGGGCAGGTCGGGGCCGGGCACGAACTTCATCAGGTCGTCGAGTGAGCAGTCGGGGTGGGCGATCAGGTGTCGGGCGGCGCCGATCACCTCGACCAGGTTGTGTGGCGCCATGTTGGTGGCCATGCCGACGGCGATGCCGGAGGCGCCGTTGACGAGCAGGTTGGGGTAGGCGGCCGGCAGCACGCCGGGCTGGGTCAGGGAGTCGTCGTAGTTGGGGACGAAGTCGACGGTGTCCTCGTCGAGGCCGGCCACCATGAGCAGCGCGGCCGGGGCCATCCGGGCCTCGGTGTAGCGCGAGGCGGCCGGGCCGTCGTCGAGGGAGCCGAAGTTGCCGTGTCCGTCGACCAGCGGCAGGCGCATCGTGAACGGCTGGGCCATCCGCACCAGGGCGTCGTAGATCGCCTGGTCGCCGTGCGGGTGGTACTTGCCCATGACCTCGCCGACGACCCGGCTCGACTTCACGTGCGGGCGGTCCGGGCGCAGGCCCAGCTCGCTCATGCCGAACAGGATCCGGCGCTGCACCGGCTTCAGGCCGTCGCGGGCGTCGGGCAGCGCCCGTGAGTAGATGACGCTGTAGGAGTACTCGAGGAAGGCGCTGCGCATCTCCTCCTCGACGTCGATGTCGACGATCCGCTCGGTGAAGTCGTCCGCGGGAGGGGGCGTGCTGCTGCGCTTGGCCATCGGGTGGGGCTCGGCTCCGGGTCGATCAGGGTCGCGAGGATGCCGCGACGGGGGTCGGCACCATCCTCACAAACCCGGTTGCCGCATCACCTACGACACTCCGTGGTTCCCGAAGCGCCCGACGTGCAGGACGTCGTCGATGGGGCGCCGCCGTCGGGTGAGCGGCGAGCCGGACACCCGCTCGGCCTCGTGACCGAGCGCGACCACTCCCACGATGCGCCGATCGGCGGGGATGCCGTGCGCCTCGTGGACCGCGTCGCGCTGCTCCACCGGCACCCCGAAGAACAGTGCCCCCAGCCCGAGGTCCTGCGCCCCGAGCAGGATCAGCATCGCCGCCATCGCGACGTCGGTGTCCCAGTAGGGCACCGGCCAGCGGTCGGTGGACCGGTCGGTCCACCCCTTGTCGGGCTGGGCGTAGCGCTCGAGGTAGGTCTCGGGGTCGCTGAGGCAGAGCAACAGCGCGGGTGCCGCGGACACGCCGCGCGTCCAGCCGTCCGGAGGGCTGCCGTCGTCGGTGGCCGCCCAGAACGTGGCTCGGTCGGCCGGGTCGAGCAGGGCCAGGAAGTCCCAGCCCTGGCTGAACCCGGCGCTCGGGGCGCGCACAGCGAGCTGCACCAGGTCGCGGACCACCTCGGGGGCCACCGGCGAGGCCGGGTCGAAACGGCGCACCATGCGGCGGTGCAGGATCGCGTCGCGGAGCTCCACGGGCCCCAGTGTGCCCGCTGCCTCGCGAGCCACGAGCCCTGCGCGTCCAGCAACCGTGAGCCGCCACGGGCCGGGTCCGCGGGGTGGCACGATGGGGCCATGGAGGACGAGCCGCTCCCACCCGGCTACCCCGTGGAGTGGGAGGCCGACGTCGTCCTGCGCGACGGCACGGTCGCCCACGTACGCCCGATCCGCCCGGCCGACGGCGACGGCATCCGGCGCTTCCACGGCGCCCAGTCCGACGAGTCGATCTACCTGCGCTTCTTCGCGCCGCTGCGCCAGCTGAGCGACGCCGACGTGCTCCGCTTCACCCACGTCGACTACGCCGACCGGGTCGCGCTCGTCGCGACGATGCGCGAGGAGATCATCGGCATCGGGCGCTACGACCGGATCGATGCGCGCAGCGCCGAGGTCGCGTTCAACATCAGCGACCACTTCCAGGGCAAGGGCATCGGCTCGGTGCTGCTCGAGCACCTCGCCGCGATCGCCCAGGAGTTCGGCATCTCGCGGTTCACGGCCGAGGTGCTGCCGCAGAACCGCAAGATGCTCTCGGTCTTCGCCGACGCCGGCTACGACGTCAAGCGGCACATCGAGGACGGCGTGGTCGAGGTGGGGTTCGACATCGAGCCGACCGACTCGTCCAAGGCCGTGGCCATGTCGCGCGAGCACCGCGCCGAGGCCCTGAGCGTGCGCTCCATCCTGACCCCCCGCACCATAGCGGTGATCGGCGCCAGCCGGCGCCGCAACTCGATCGGCAGCATTCTGCTCGACCGGCTGGTCGAGGCCGGCTTCACCGGCAGCATCCACCCGGTCAACCCCAACGTGCGCACGCTGCGCCGCCGCACGGCCTACCCCTCGGTGGCCGCCGTACCAGGGCGGGTCGACCTCGCAGTGATCGCGGTGCCGGCCCACGCGGTGCTCGAGGTGGTCGACGAGTGCGCCGAGGCCGGGGTCAAGTCGCTGCTCGTGGTGTCGTCGGGCTTCGCCGAGGAGGGTCGCGCCGGCGAGCGGCTGCAGGCCGAGCTGCTGCGCCGGGCCCGCAATGCCGGCATGCGCGTGGTCGGGCCCAACTCGTTCGGGCTGATCAACAACGACCCCGCCGTGCGGCTCAACGCCTCGCTGGCCCCCACCCTGCCGCCGCACGGCCAGCTCGGCCTGTTCGCCCAGTCCGGCGCGCTCGGCATCGCGGTGCTGGCGTCGGCGGCCCGGCGCAACCTGGGCATCTCGACCTTCGGGTCGGCCGGCAACCGGGTCGACGTGTCCGGCAACGACTTCATGCAGTACTGGATCGACGACGACTCCACCACCGCCGTCGGCCTCTACCTGGAGTCGATGGGCAACCCCCGCAAGTTCTCGCGGGTCGCCCGCAACCTGGCGCTGATCAAGCCGGTCATCGTGGTGAAGTCGGGCGTCTCCGCGTTCGGCGTGCCGCCGGGCCACCGGGTGCGCAAGACCAAGGCGCGCCCCGAGGTGTTCTCCGCGATGCTCAAGCAGGCCGGCGTGATGCGGGTCGAGAACGTGCACCAGCTCTTCGACATCGCCCAGCTCGTCGCGCACCAGCCGCTGCCCGCGGGCGACCGGGTGGCCGTGGTGGGCAACTCCTCGGCGCTCGGCACGCTCACCGCCGACGCCTGCACCAGCTGGGGGCTCACCGTGTCGCACGGCCCGGTGGCGCTGCCCACCGACGCCACGGCCGCGCAGTTCCGCACGGCGTTGGTGGCCGCCTTCGCCGACCCCAAGGTCGACTCGGTGCTGGCCTGCTTCATCCCCCCGCTCGTGACCAACGACGAGGACGTCGCCGCTGCGGTGCGCGATGCCGCCGACGGGTCCCAGAAGCCCTGTGCCGCAACGTTCCTCGGCATGCGCGGGGTCGACGACGGGCACGCCTCGGTGACCGGCACCGGTGGGTCGACCCGCGCCATCCCGGTCTACACGATGCCGGAGGATGCCGTGCGCGCGCTCGCCGCCGCCACCCGCTACGGCCAGTGGCGGGCCAAGGACCACGGCATTCCGGTCACCCCCGCGGGCATCAACCGGCGCATCGCCGAGGACGTCGTGCACACCGTGCTCTCGGTCGACCCGAAGGGCCGCAGGCTCACCCACGACGAGGCCGCGGCCTTGCTGCAGGCCTACGGCATCGACGTCTGGGGCAAGGAGGAGGCGCGCACGGCCGACGAGGCGGTGGCCGCCGCCGAGCGGGTCGGCTACCCGGTCGTGCTGAAGTCGACGGCGCCGATGCTGCGGCACCAGGGTGGCGTCGGCTCGGTGCGGGTCGACCTGCGCACCGAAGAGTCGCTGCGCGACGCGTGGGAGTCGCTCACCGAGCGGCTGGCCCCGCTCGACGCCGACCGCCTGGTCGTGCAGAAGATGGCCACCCCCGGGGTGCCGTGCGTCATCACCTCCGACGAGGACCCGCTCTTCGGCCCGGTCATCGGGTTCAGCGTGGCGGGGATGCCGACCGAGCTGCTCGACGACATCGCCTACCGCATCCCGCCGCTCACCGACGTCACCGTGAGCGAGCTCATCTCGTCGGTGAAGGCCGCCCCGGTGCTGCACGGCCACCGCGGCGCCACGCCGGTGCACCGGGCCGCCCTGGCCGACCTCATCGCCCGGGTGTCGGTGCTCGCCGACGACCTCGCGGAGGTCGCGTCCCTGAAGCTCAACCCGGTCAACGCCCACCCGGCCGGGGTCGAGGTGCTCGGGGCCGAGATCGTGCTGGCGCCGGCACCGCGCCGCACCGACCCGGGGCGTCGCTCCCTCACGTAGCGGCCGCGCGGGGAGGCGCCCACGGCCGGGACGGGCACAATGGTGCCCATGAGCAGTACCTCCGACGCCCCCGTCCTGCCCGCGGACCTCACCGACGCCATCGTCAAGGCCGGCTACTACCCGGCGCTCGTGGCCGACGTCGTCGCCGCGGCACTGGTGCGCGAGCCCATCGAGAACCACCTCGTGCACCTCGAGACGACGTTCGACCGCGACGTGGTGCGCCGGCACATCACGGTGCTCGTGCTCACCCCCACCCGGCTGCTGATCGCCCACGCCGACGACCACGCCGACGAGCCGCCGGCGCCCCAGGACGTCGCGACCGCGACCACCGAGTCGATCCCGCTGTCGGCGGTGCGCGGCGTGATGCTCACCCACGTGGTCGAGAACCCCTCCACCTACGTGCCGGGCAGCCTGGGCCGCGAGCTCTCGCTGACCCTGGGCTGGGGCACCGTCGCGCGCCTGGACCTCGTGCCGGCATCCTGCGCCGACCCCGAGTGCGACGCCGACCACGGCTACGAGGGCACCATCACCGGCGACGACATCGCGCTGCGCATCTCCGCGGCCGCCGACGGCGACGACGCGCTGTCGCAGGCGCTCGGCTTCGCCCGCGACCTGTCCGCCGCCATCGGCCAGGGCTGAGCAGACCTCGATGCCGCCCACCGGCGACCCGTCGGCGAGCCCGCCGGTCGGCCCCGGCCCCGCGCTCGCCGACGTGCTGCCGAGCGTCGCCCGCAGCCTCGGTGTGCCGTGGGGCGGGGGAGCGGGTCAGGCTCGGGCCGGGTTCGACCTGCCGCCCACCCGGCGTGCGGTCACCGTGCTCGTCGACGGGCTGGGCCACGACCTGCTGGTGCGCCGGGCCGGGCACGCGCCCTGGCTGCGGTCGCACCTGGGCACTACCCGGCGGGTGGTCAGTGGCTTCCCGTCGACCACTGCCACCTCGATGGGCACCTTCGGCACCGGCCTGGCGGCCGGGGCGCACGGGCTGCTCGGTTACGAGGTGCTGGTGCCCGGGGCCGACCGGCTGCTCAACGAGCTGTCCTGGGAGGACGGGCCCGATCCGCGCACCTGGCAGCCGCACGCGACGGTGTTCGAGGCGGCAGCCGCCGCCGGTGTCGAGGTGGTGCGGGTCGGGCCCGCCCACTTCGACGGCTCGGGCCTGACCAATGCCGCCATCCGGGGCGGCCGGTTCGTCGCCGCGGCCACCCTGCCGCAGCGGGTCGACGCCACCCTGGCCGCGGTGCGGTCGGCGCCCCGGGCGCTCGTGCACCTCTACTGGGGCGAGCTCGACAAGATCGGTCACGTGCACGGGTGCGACTCGTGGCAGTGGGGTGACGAGCTCGAGAGCATCGACCGCGAGCTCGCCCGGCTCGCCGCGCGGCTGCCCGACGACTGCTCGCTGACCGTCACGGCCGACCACGGCATGGTCGACTCGCCGCACGAGCTGCGCCTCGACGTGGCGCACGAGCCCCTCCTGGCGGCTGGGGTGCGGCACCTCACCAACGAGGCCCGGGCACCCCAGCTCTACGTCGAGCCGGGCGCGCGCGACGACGTGCACGCCGCGTGGACCGCAGTGCTGGGCGACCGCGGCCTCGTGCGCACTCGCGAGGAGGCCGTCGCCGCAGGCTGGTTCGGCGCCGTTGCCTCCGACAACCTGGCCCGGATCGGCGACGTCGTCGTCGCGATGCGCGGCCGCTTCGCCGTCGTCGACTCGCGCCGGGCCCGCCCCGAGCTGCTGGCCCTGATCGGTCTGCACGGCTCCCTGAGCGACGACGAGGTGGCCGTGCCGGTGGTCCACGTGCCCGCGACCCGCGTCGCCTAAGGTGTCCCCTCGTGGCGGATCTGGTCTTCTTCTCGGGAACGATGGACTGCGGCAAGTCGACCCTTGCCCTCCAGATGGACCACAACAACGCCGTCCGCGGCCGCCAGGGGCTGATCTTCACCAAGCTCGACCGGATGGGCGAGTCGGTGCTGTCCTCGCGGCTGGGCCTGTCGACCCCGGCGATCGAGGTCGACGACGACCTCGACTTCTGGGACGAGGTGGTCGAGCGGCTCACGTCCGGCGCCCGCGTCGACTACCTCATCTGTGACGAGGCGCAGTTCTACACCCCGGCGCAGGTCGAGCAGCTCGCCCGGGTTGTCGACGAGCTCGACATCGACGTGCACGCCTTCGGCATCACCGCCGACTTCCGCACCGCGCTGTTCCCCGGCTCGCGGCGGCTCATCGAGCTCGCCGACCGGGTGCAGCTGCTGCAGGTCGAGGCGCTGTGCTGGTGCGGTCGCAAGGCCACCCACAACGCCCGCATCGTCGACGGCGTCATGGTGGTCGAGGGGGAGCAGGTGGTGGTCGGCGACACCGCCACGGCGAGCACCGGCCTGGTCGAGTACGAGGTGCTCTGCCGGCGGCACTACATGCGGCGGATGAACAGCTCGGCCGCCCGGGCTGCCTCCCCTTCTCCGGACACGCTGCCGTTCGACCTCGACGTCTGCCCGGTGCCGCCCCGCCCCTGAGGCCCTACAGCTCGAGGTGCATCCGGATGCCGGGCCCGAGCTCGGTGCGCACCTCACCGATGCGCTCGAAACCCACCCGCTCGTAGAACCGGGCCGCGTGCGGGTTGCCGGTCACCTCGAGGCGGGTGGCGCCGCCGGCGCGGGCGCGCGACACGGCATCCGCCACCAGCTCGGCCCCGATGCCGCGGCGTTGCGCGTCGGGGCCGACGAACAGGTCCTCGAGCTCGCGCACCGGACCGTCGCCGAGCACCGTGGCGAACCCGACGGCGGTGCCGTCGTCGAGGACGGCCACCCGGGTGCGACCCGCGAGCACCTCGGTGTCGGGCAGCACCAGCACCTCGGGGTGGGCGAGCAGCATCTCGGCGTCGCCCGGGTTGCCCAGCGAGGCGCGGCGGAAGATGTCGCGCAGCACCGGCAGGTCGCCGGCGACGGCGGTGCGCAGGTGCACCGGCCGACCCGTCAGCCGGAGCCGCCGCCGCGGGTGCCGAATACGATGTCGTCCCAGCTCGGCACGCTCGGGCGGCCCTTGCGTGAGGGCGTCGACCTCGGCGGCGCGGCGTCGTCCTGGCGTGCGTCGTCGGACCCGCCTCCGTCGTCGGACGGGTCGGTGTTTGCGTTGGCCTCTGTCGCCGCAGCGACCGGTGCGGCGGTGTCGTCGTCGTGCTCGGGCCACCCGCCCGCGAGCGCGTCGGCGTCGGGGCCGTCGACCGGCTCCTCGAGGTGGGCGGAGACCGGGTTGCGCCCGCGCGCCGCAGGGGGCGGGGGCGCGTCGGAGACGTCGGTGGCGAGGTCTTCGATGGGCAGGGCGTCGGCGCGGGGACGGTCGTCGCCCGGCGTGCTCGAGGGGGAGGGGCGGCGGCGGCGGCGCCCGCGGCTGGAGTGCTCGCGCATCGCGGCCATCAGGTCGATCGGCTCGTGCGGGGCGCGCTCCGGCACGGCGTGGTCGACCCCGCCGTCGGCGTCGATGTCGTAGACGTCGGAGTCGCCGTTCTGACCGGCCCGGTGCGGGGTCGGGATCGCGCCCGGCGCGGCCTCCTCGCTCAGCCAGCGCGCCTCGTCGTTGGTGGCGGCCACCGAACCGCCCAGCGGCTCGTAGCGCCAGGTGGCGGTGCGCTGGCGCCCACCGGCGGCGAAGGTCAGGTTCAGCTGCCACACGCCCTCGTCGTCACGGGCGGAGTCCCACTCGACGTCGTCGCGGTCGACCCCGCGGTCGCGCAGCCGCTCGGACACCCGCTCGGCGAGGGTCACCGGGCCGGACCCACGGCTGCCGACGGCGCACTTCTGGGCGACCTGGGCCACGTGCTCGCGCTCGGCCAGCACCGGCCCCTCGAAGCGGCGCACCTTCTCGACGGTCCACCCGGCGCGGTCGGCAACCTCTTCGGCCGACAGCCCCCGGCGGATCAGGGCCTGCACCTCGCGAGGCCGCAGCCCGCCCTCGATCTCGATCTGCAGCTGGCCGAGCCGGGGCCGGTCGCGGCGGGCCGCGGCTCGCAGCGCCTCGTCGAGGGTGAGGCGGTAGCGGCCGCCATCGGCGTCCGCGAGCAGGAGGTGATGGCCGTCCTCGTGGACGCCGATGAGGCGAAGGTCCTGCATGTCGGGCTCCCGGTGTTGCTCGTCGTCGGGACGACTGTGCCATCCCGGGCGGCCCAGTGAGGCATCCCACGCCGGGGGCCCGCGAAATGCCCGCATACGCTGTGTCCATGTCTGATGCCGCGGATGCGCTCGCTCCCTACGACGTCGTGCTGCTCGGGTCCTTCGGGGGCCCGGAGGCGCCCGAGGAGGTCGTGCCGTTCCTGCGCCGGGTCACCGCCGGCCGCGGCATCCCGGACGCCCGGCTCGAGGCCGTGGGCGAGCACTACTACGCCCGCGGCGGCCGCAGCCCGATCAACGACCTCAACCGCGAGCTGCTGGCCCGCCTGCGCGCCGAGCTCGACCGGCGCGGCATCGCCACCCCGGCGCTCTGGGGCAACCGGAACTCGGAGCCGTTCTTCGCCGATGCGCTGCACGAGGCGCTCGACCTCGGCGCCACCCGGGTGGTCACCCTGCTCACGAGCGCCTTCTCGTGCTACTCGTCCTGCCGTCAGTACCGCGAGGACCTCGCCGCCGCCGTCGACGCGGTCGGTCCGGCGGCCGACGGGTTGGTCATCGACAAGGTGCGCCCCTACGCCGTGCACCCCGCGGTGGGGCGGTCCTGGCTGCGCGCGCTCGTCGCGACGGTGGGCGCCCTGCCCGACCCGGCATCCGCGCACCTGCTGTTCGTCACGCACTCGGTGCCCGACGCGATGGACGACACCTCCGGGCCGGGCGACGGAGAGGGCAACCTCTACTCCGACCAGCACCTGCGGCTGGCCCACCGGCTCACCGACGAGCTGAACCGCGAGCTGGGGCTCGAGCTGCCGAGCGAGCTGGTGTTCTGCTCGCGCTCCGGCCCGCCCCAGCAGCCGTGGCTCGAGCCCGACGTCAACGACCGCATCGAGGAGCTCGCCGCCCAGGGTGGTGTCACCGTGGTGTGCGCACCGATCGGGTTCATCTCCGACCACATGGAGGTCGTGCACGACCTCGACACCGAGGCCGCCGAGACGGCCGAGCGGGTCGGGGTGCCCTTCGTGCGGGTTTCGACGCCGGGCACCGACGAGGTGTTCGTCGAGGGCCTGGTCGACCTGCTGCTCGAGCGCGCCGCCGAGGCCCGCAGCGAGGTGGTCGTGCACGAGACCTGGCTGCCGGGCGACGTGCGGCCGTCGGTCTGCGCCCCCGGCTGCTGCCCGAACCTGCGGGCGGCGAAGCCGGCGCTCTGCGGCAGCGACTGATGGCGACGGCATCCGCGCTGCCCGAGGGGGTCGACCTCGCCGAGCTCGAGGCGGTGGCCGGTCGGGTGACGCAGGCCGCCGGGCGGCTCGTCGTCGACGAGCGCCCCGCCGACCTGCGGGTGGTGTCGAAGTCGAGCGACACCGACCCGGTCACCGTCATGGACCAGCGCAGCCAGGAGCTGATCCTGCGGCTGCTCGGGCAGGAGCGCCCCGACGACGCGGTCATGGGGGAGGAGGAGGGCAGCACCACCGGCACCAGCGGGCTCACCTGGGTGGTCGACCCCATCGACGGCACGGTCAACTACCTCTACGGCATCCCGTCGTATGCCGTGTCGGTCGCGGTCGTCACCGGCGACCCCACCCGGCCCGGCCACTGGGAGTCCGTGGCCGGGGCGGTGCTCAACCCCGAGACCGGCGAGCTGTTCCACGCGTACCGCGGCGGGGGTGCCCGGCTCACCACATCCGGCGGCTCGCGCACGCTGCGGGCCACCGAGGCCACCGACCTGGCCATGGCGCTGGTCGGCACCGGCTTCGGCTACGCGGCCTCGACCCGGGCCCGGCAGGCCGCGCTGCTCGTCGACCTGCTGCCGCAGGTGCGCGACATCCGCCGGCACGGCGGTGCGGCCCTCGACCTGTGCGGGCTGGCCGCCGGCCGGCTCGACGCCTACTACGAGACGGCGCTCAACCCGTGGGACCGCGCGGCCGGTGAGCTCGTGGCGCGCGAGGCCGGTGCGGTGCTCGGCGGGCCGGTCGACGACGTGCCCACCCGTGACCTGGTCTGGGGTGCGGCGCCGGGGCTGGCCGAGGTGTTCGGTGCGCTCGTGCGCGAGCTGTCCGCGCGGCACGTCGGGCCGATGGACTGACCCGGCGACGTCGCCCGGGCGACGCCCGCACGGCATCCGGAACCGCGCTGGGCGCGCCCTGCACGACACCCCGAAGTCACCACCGGGTGGACCCGGCGTGGCGCCACGCGTCGCGATGGTGCACAATCGCGGCGCACGGCGAACTCTGCGGGCACAAACGGGGGCATCCGTGCGTTGTCAGGGCCGGGTCAAACGACGAAGGGTGGACACAGCACATGGCAACCGACTACGACGCACCGCGCAAGACCGACGACGAGCTGTCCGAGGACTCCATCGAGGAGCTCAAGAGCCGTCGCGTCGACAAGCGCGCCTCGAGCGTCGACGTCGACGAGACCGAGCAGGCGGAGGGCTTCGAGCTTCCGGGGGCAGACCTGTCCGGCGAAGAGCTCTCGGTGCGGGTCCTCCCGCGCCAGGCCGACGAGTTCACGTGCTCCAGGTGCTTCCTGGTGCACCACCGCAGCCAGCTCGCCAGCGAGAAGTCCGGCGTCCTGGTCTGCCGGGAGTGCGCCGCCTGAGCAGCTCGCTCGACGTCCCGCACCACATCGTGACCGCCGCCGCCCGCGTCCCCGTCGCAGTCCGCCGACTGCACCCGGACGCGGGTGTTCCGGTGTACAGCACCGACGGGGATGCCGGGGCCGACCTCACCAGCGTCGCGGAGGTGACGCTCGCGCCGGGGGAGCGCGCGCTGGTGCCGACCGGCATCGCGGTGGCGCTGCCGCCCGGCACGGTGGGGCTGGTGCACCCGCGCTCGGGGCTGGCCGCACGGCACGGCATCACGGTGGTCAACGCCCCGGGCACGGTCGACTCCGGCTACCGCGGCGAGATCCTGGTCAACCTGGTCAACCTCGACCCGCGCGAGCCGTTCACGGTGCGGGTCGGCGACCGGATCGCGCAGCTCGTCGTGCAGCACTACCTGCACGCCGACTTCGACGACACGGATTCGCTTCCGGACAGCGCCCGGGGGGAGACTGGTCACGGATCCACCGGTGGGTTCGGCCTCGCCGACCCCCGCTGAACCGCAGCACACCAGACCACACCGAGGACGACCGCAGACGTGAGCATCTTCAAGAGATCCAAGGCCTCCGACCGACCGGCTCCCGCCGACCCGGACGTCGAGCCGGCGCACGACGACCTCGACGACGACGTGACCGAGGCCGAGGCGCCCCCTGCGCTGCTGGTCGACCGCTCCGACGGGCCCTTCGACGTCACCGAGGTCGACGGCCGTGGTGGCCGCGTCGACCTCGGCGCGCTGTGGATGCGCGGGGTGCCCGGCATGGAGCTGCGCCTCGAGATCGACCAGGCGACCCAGCTCGTGAATGCCGCAACGGCCGTCATCGACGACTCCGCCCTGCAGCTGCAGGCGTTCGCCGCCCCGCGCTCCGGCTCACTGTGGGACGAGATCCGCGCCGAGATCGCCGCGGCCGTCGAGACCTCGGGGGGCACCGCGGAGGAGCACGTGGGTTCGCTCGGCGCCGAGCTGCGCACCCGGATGCCGTCCGCCGGCCCCGACGGTCGCACCGTCTTCGCCCCCGCCACGTTCCTCGGGGTCGACGGCCCGCGCTGGTTCCTGCGGGGTGTGCTCTCGGGCCGTGCCGCGATCGACGAGGCCGCCGCCGAGCCACTCGTCGAGGTCTTCAGGGCCGCCGTCGTGGTCCGCGGCACCGACCCGATGGCCCCTCGCGAGCTGCTGCCCCTCGCCCTGCCCCGCGACGCCGAGGCGGCGGCGGCGGCCGAGACCGAGGCGCTGGATGCGGAGGACGAGGCCGAGCGGAACTCCCTCGACCCGTTCCAGCGCGGCCCCGAGATCACCGAGGTGCGCTGATGGGTCTGCGCGAACGGCTCCACGACCTGGCCAAGACCCCTACGGAGGACCAGGCGGAGTCGCTGCGCGAACAGTCCGAGACGGCCGGGGGCGACGACCTCACCGCTCTGGCGCTGCGGCATCCGGCCACGGTCTGCGGCACGGTGCGCACCGTCACGCTGCCGCCCCGGCGCAGCGTGCCGGCGCTGGTGGCCGAGGTCTGGGACGGCAACGGATCGGTCAACCTGATCTGGGTCGGTCGCCGGATGATCGGCGGCATCGAGCCGGGGGTCTTCATCCGGGCGCGCGGGCGGGTCACGTCGGTGCGAGGCACTCCGACGATCTTCAACCCGTCCTACGAGATCGTGCCCAAGTGACCGACGAGCCTGACGCGGTGCTGGCCGCGCCGACTCCCGACTCGGTCGAGGCCCTCATCCGGCACCGCCTGTCCGCGGCTCTGGGTGGCTGGCGCGGGTCGCTCGAGACCGCCCTGCCGACCGTGGTGTTCGTCGCGTTCTGGACGTGGCAGCAGGACGTGAAGATCGCCGCCGGGGCGGCGCTCGCGGTGGCGGTCGTCCTCGCCGTGGTGCGGGTCCTGCAGCACTCGTCGCTCTCGCACGTCGCCGGTGCGGTCTTCGCCACGGCGATCGCGGCGTTCTTCGCGGTGCGGTCGGGGCGGGCCGAGGCGGCGTTCCTGCCCGGCATCCTGACCAATGCCGCGTTCCTCGGGCTGACCCTGGTGTCGGTGGTGACCCGGTGGCCGGCCGTCGGCTTCATCGTCGGGGCCGGCGACCCACGGGCGCAGGAGGACCCGTTCGCCTGGCGGCGCGACCGCGGGATGGTGCGGGTCTGCATCCGGCTCACCTGGGTGCTGATCGCGGTCTATGCGGTGCGGCTGCTGATCATGGTGCCGCTCTACCTGTCTGCGGAGGTGGCCTGGCTCGGGGTGGCGAAGATCGTCCTCGGGTGGCCGCTGTGGGTGGCGTCGCTCGCGGTGATGGGGTGGATGCTGCTGTCGGGCCACACGCCGTTGGAGCCGGAGCGCGGGCCCGGGGTGGAGGCCTCGGAGGCGTCCGAGGACGCCGAGGACAACGCCTGACCGTTCGGGTGAAGGCTGTTCTGCTGTGGGCGAACTCAGAAGGTGGAGGTCTTGTCTCTCGAACACCTGTTCGGTTATGATGGAGCATGGACAGCGGGGGGTTGGGTCTGGCGGAGCGTCGCTCCGTGATGACGGCTGCGGCTGAGTCCTTGGTGGGGTTCGGGGGCGTGTTGCGTGAGGCTTCGGATGCCGAGCTGGCCGTGTTGATGGGCGAGGCGGACGTTCTGGCGGCCCGCGCGGGTGCGCTGCGTGCGCAGGTGGCGGTGGAGGCGGTCAAGCGGGGTGTGGTGGCCGGGTCGGGGATGAACGCGCAGGCGTGGGTGCGGGATCATGCGCCGTCGTTGCGGCAGGGGGGTGCGGGGCAGGTTGCGAAGCTGGCGACCGAGGTGGCGGGGGTGGCCAGGGCGGCGGGGAGTTTGGCGCCGGATGCGTCGGGTGAGCCGGACCCCGACTCGGCGTTGGGGTTGGTGTGGGCGGGGGTGCAGGACGCGTCGGTGTCGCCGGGGTTGGCGTTGAGCGCTCTGGGGGAGGTGGCCCGGTTGGCGCCGAGGCTGTCCCCGGAGGCTGTGCCGACGGTCACCGAGGCGTTACTGGAGCTGGGCACGGTGTGGGGTGCGGGGCAGATGCGTAGGCTGCGGCCGGCGATGATCGCGAAGTACGGCGCTCAGGGGGAGTTGGACGCGTTGCAGGAGAGGTTGGCTCCGGTGGCGCGGTTGTCGCAGCCGTGGGT
>JBBQNZ010000093.1:0-17340 GCA_038330415.1 Actinomycetales bacterium
GTCAAGGTGGGCTGCGACCAGGCCTGGCTGGCGGTCAACGTCGACAACCCGGCGCACGAGCTCTACCTGCGGCTCGGCTTCGAGGACCACGGCGTCCGGGCCCGCTACACCCAGCTCACCGCGCACCCCACGGCTGACGCGAAGGCTGAGTGAACGGCATCCGCGCCCGTCGTTATCCTTGGCGGGTTGTCCAACCACCTCCAGGAGCTGTCCCGTGGCCATGCGCATGTCGTCCCTGTTCCTGCGAACCCTTCGCGAGAACCCGGCGGACGCCGAGGTCCCGAGCCACCAGCTCCTCGTGCGGGCCGGCTACATCCGCCGGGTCAGCCCCGGCATCTACACCTGGCTGCCGCTCGGTCTGAAGGTGCTGCGCAACGTCGAGACGATCGTGCGCGAGGAGATGGACGCCATCGGCGCCCAGGAGCTGCTCTTCCCCGCGCTGCTGCCCCGCGAGCCCTACGAGGCCAGTGGCCGGTGGGACGAGTACGGCGACAACGTCTTCCGGCTCAAGGACCGCAAGGGCAACGACTACCTGCTCGGGCCGACGCACGAGGAGATGTTCACCCTCGCGGTCAAGGACCTCTACAGCTCGTACAAGGACCTGCCGCTGGCGATCTACCAGATCCAGATCAAGTACCGCGACGAGGCCCGCCCCCGTGCCGGGGTGCTGCGCGGGCGCGAGTTCGTGATGAAGGACAGCTACTCGTTCGACATCGACGAGGCCGGGCTCGACAAGAGCTACCAGCTGCACCGTGACGCCTACGTGCGCATCTTCGACCGGCTCGGCTTCCACTACGTGATCGTGCAGGCGATGGCCGGCGCGATGGGCGGCTCGAAGTCGGAGGAGTTCCTCGCGACCGCCGAGAACGGCGAGGACACCTACGTGCGCTGCACCAACTGTGGATATGCGGCCAACGTCGAGGCCGTGCGGGTGCCGGTGCCGGATGCCGTGGATGCCGCCGGCGTGCCCGCCGCGCACGTCGAGGACACCCCCGGCACCCCGACCATCGACACGCTCGTGGCCCACCTGGAGTCGGCGTTCCCGCGCTCGGACGGCCGGGCCTGGGCGGCCTCGGACACGCTGAAGAACGTCATCGTGGTGCTCGCTCACCCCGACGGCACCCGCGAGCCGCTGGCCATCGGCCTGCCCGGCGACCGCGAGGTCGACGAGAAGCGGCTCGGGGCGCAGGTCGAGCCGGCCGCGGTCGAGGCGTTCGACGAGAAGGACTTCGCGGCCCACCCGGTGCTCGCCAAGGGCTACATCGGGCCCGGCGTGCTCGGCGCCGACAAGGCGTCCGGCATCCGCTACCTGCTCGACCCGCGGGTCAGCGAGGGCACCGCGTGGGTGACGGGTGCCGACGAGAACGGCCGGCACGTGCTCGACCTGGTCGCCGGGCGCGACTTCACCGCCGACGGCACCATCGAGGCCGCCGAGGTGCGCGACGGCGACGCCTGCCCCTCGTGCGGCCACGGCCTGGAGTCGGCGCGCGGCATCGAGATGGGGCACATCTTCCAGCTCGGCACGAAGTACGCCGAGGCGCTCGACCTCAAGGTGCTCGACGAGCACGGCAAGCTGCGCACGGTGATCATGGGCTCCTACGGCGTCGGTGTGTCGCGCGCCGTCGCCTGCGTGGCCGAGGGCAACCACGACGACCTCGGGCTGATCTGGCCGCGGGCGCTGGCTCCGGCCGACGTGCACGTCGTGGCCACCGGCAAGGACGAGGCCGTCGCGACGTATGCCGAGGAGCTCACCCGTGCGCTCGAGGCGCAGGGCGTGCAGGTGCTGCTCGACGACCGTCGCCAGGCCAGCCCCGGCGTGAAGTTCAAGGATGCCGAGCTGATCGGCGTGCCGACCATCGTGGTGGTCGGGCGCGGGCTGGCCGACGGCACCCTCGAGCTGAAGGACCGCCGCTCGGGCGAGCGGCGCGACCTGCCGGTCGCCTCGGCGGTGACGGAGATCCTGGCCGAGATCGGCCGCTCGTGACGCAGCCCGTCGACGCGGTCGTCTTCGACTGGGGCGGCACGCTGACGCCCTGGCACACCGTCGACCTGCCCGAGCAGTGGCGCGTCTTCGCGCGCGAGGTGCACGGCATCCCGGTCGAGTCGCCCGACGTGTCCGACGCCGACCTCGAGGAGGCGCACCGGCTCGCCGACCGCATCCTCGAGGCCGAGTCGACGGCCTGGGCGCGCGGCCGCGAGGAGCACACCTCGGCCGCGCTCGCCGACATCCTCATCGACGCGGGGGTCGATGCCGCGCACGACCGGCACCACCTGGCGCTGGCGGCCTACCGCGGCTTCTGGGAGCCGCACACCCGCACCGACCCGCAGGTACGCCCGCTGTGGGAGGGGCTGCACGCACGCGGCATCAAGGTTGGGGTGCTCTCGAACACCATCTGGTCCCGCGACTACCACCGCGGCATCTTCGAGCGCGACGGCGTGCTCGACCTGCTCGACGCCGACCTCTACTCCAGCGAGATCGACCACGTGAAGCCGCACCCCGAGGCGTTCCGCGCGATCTGCCGGGAGCTCGACGTCGCCCCGCGCCGCGCGGTCTACGTCGGCGACCGGGTCTTCGAGGACGTCCACGGACCGCAGCAGGTGGGCATGCGCGCCATCTGGATCCCGCACTCGGACATCCCGGCCGGCCAGCGGGTGGAGGTCACCGCCATGCCCGACGGCCACGCCCACCAGCTGCTCGACGTGCTCGACATCGTCGACGCCTGGGCCGCGGAGGCCTGAGCTCCCCGTGACCGACCCGGGGGGTGGGGTCGTCGCGCTGCTCGGCGTCGCCGGGTTCCTGGCGGGGTGGGTGGATGCCGTCGTCGGCGGGGGAGGGCTGATCCAGCTGCCGGCCCTGCTCATCGGGCTTCCCGGGGCGGCGCCCGCGCAGGTGCTCGCCACGAACAAGTTCGCCTCGGTGTGGGGCACGGCCACGGCCGCGGGCACCTACTACACGCGGGTGCGGCCCGACCTGCGCACCGCCCTGCCGATGGCGGCCGTGGCCTACGTGGGGGCGGTGGTGGGCGCGCTGATCGGGCTGCACATCCCCAAGGCCGCCTTCAACCCGATCATCCTGGTCATGCTGATCGCCGTCGGCGCCTACACGCTGCTCAAGCCGTCGCTTGGGGAGGCCACCGTGCTGCGCTGGTCGGGGCATCGGCACACCGTCGTCGCGATGTCGATCGGGTTCGTCATCGGCGTCTACGACGGCGCCCTCGGCCCGGGCACCGGCTCGTTCTTCGTGCTCACCCTCGTCGGGCTGATGGGCTACTCGTTCCTCGAGGCCAGCGCCAAGGCCAAGATCGCCAACCTCGCGACCAACCTCGGCGCCATCACCGTCTTCGCCCCGGGCGGGCACATCGTCTGGCGGGTGGCTCTCGTGATGGCTGTGGCCAACGTCGCCGGCGGCTACGTCGGGGCCCGCACCGCCGTGTCGCGCGGCAACCGCTTCGTGCGGGTCGTCTTCATGGTGGTCGTCGGAGCGTTCATCATCCGGATCGGCGGGGACCTCCTCGGCCTCTGGTGATCGCCCGAACGTGGGTGAAAACTGCCGTCAGGGCAACGATCTTCACCCACGTCCGCGGAGCCTCCCCCGAACGTGGGTGATATCCGCCGCCAAGACGACGGTCTTCACCCACATCTGCGGAGTCGAGGGCCGGGGTCAGGCAGCGTTGCGTGCGCCCACCCCACGGCGGACCTGATCCATGAATGCCACCTCATGCACTCGCAGCCCGATGAGGTCGATCCGCAGCACCCGGTCGTCCCCGAGCGTCACCTCGTTCTGGCGCAGGTTGTCGTCGGTGACGGCGAGCCCGACCCGGTGCCCGGCGCCGTCGATCTCGACGACGAACCGACGGCCGTCCCAGCGCGCGTCGAGGTAGACCCGGCCCAGGGCCGTGCGCCGCAGCACCTGTCGGTCCGGTGGCGGGACGCCGTGCCGGCGGCACATGTCGGCGAAGTCGAGCTCGCCCAGGGACTGGGCCCCGTCCGCGATGTCATTGAGCACCTGGCGCACGAACGGCCGTCGGCCACGGTTGCGCACGCGCGGCAGCGCCGCAAGCAACCGCTGGCCGGTGGTCAGTCGCTGCTGCACCGCAAGGCAGAGCACCAGCGCCGCCTGCCGGTCAGTCCTGGCCCAGGCGGCACCCCGCAGTGCGGCGACCTCAACCCGGGTGCGTGGCAGGCCGCTGGGTACGGCCTCGTCGGCCCGGCGGGTGACCCGGTGGATGCGCACCCCCTCGACGTGCGGGCACTGTGCTCCGCGGGGCACCGAAACGTGGATGACGTCCTCGGTGTAGCCGGTCATGCCCGCAGCCTGCAGGGCGGAGACGCCGTCGACGAGGGACACCTGCTCGGCGACCTCCCACACCGCGCGCCAGCGCAGGGCCGCCGAGTCGACCGGGCCGGTGTGCAGTGCGACCGTGTGCGTGCCGAGGCGCGTCCACCGATCGTTGTCCACCTCGCGGCTGACTGCAGCGTGGTCGTACCCAAGGCTGCGCAGTCGCTCGAGGGTCAGCACACCGTCGAAGTCAGCAGCCACCTCGACGGCGGCACGGCGGCGCGCTCGTCGGCTGGGTGTTGGCTGCTCCGGCATCCCCGAAGGATGGCGAAAACTGCGAGACGGGCCTCGGCGTCATCCACAGGCCGCGCGGACGTGGGTGATATCCGCCGCCGGGACGACGATCTTCACCCACGTTCCGCCTGGCCTGCCCGAACGTGGGTGATATCCGCCGCCGGGACGACGATCTTCACCCACGTTCCGCCGGCAGGGGGTCGGGGCTACGGGCGGTCGGCGGTGAGCCAGAGGACGCCGTAGGGCGGCAGCCAGACGTTGCCGTCGTCGCCCCAGGGCAGCATCTCGCCGGTGACCTCGTCGCGGGCGTCGGCCACGCCCAGGGCGTTGACCCGCCAGCCCAGCCACGGCCGCGCCTGCGGGGTGACGTTGTAGACGCCGACGAACCGGCCCACCGGGTGCTCGCGCACCGTCACCAGCACGCCCGGGTCGTCGACCGGCCCGACGGTGGTCTCGACCGAGCCGTGCAGGTGCACCAGCCGGCCACGAGCGCGCACCAGTGCGACGAGGTCGCCGAACACCCGCCCGGCCACGGTGCCGCGGTCGTGCCGCTGCTCGGCGCGGACCCAGTCGAGCCGGGGCCGGTGCGCCCAGCGGTTGTCGTCCTCGTGCCCGGGCTCGCTCGCCCACGACGGGTCGTTCGGCTGGCCGAGCTCGTCACCGCTCCAGATGACCGGGATGCCGCCCCACCCCAGCACCAGCGCGTGCGCCAGACGCAGCGCGGATGCCGCGCGGTCGACCTCGGCGACCGAGTGCGCCGCCTCGAGGCCGACCAGGGATGCCGCGCTCCCGCTGGTGCGCCGGTCATCGGTCTCGGGGTTGTACTGGAACACCAGCCCGCGCGCCGGCGAGCCGGGGAAGTCGCCGGCGTACCAGTGGGCCAGGAAGCTGCGGTGCCCGTGGCCGGTGACCCCGACGGCCGCGGCGTCGTCGTCCATGATCGCCCAGCCGATGTCGTCGTGGCAGCGCAGGTAGGTCAGCCAGGTGGCCGTGGGCGGCTTGGGCGGCAGCGACCCGAGCGCCTGCACCGCGAGCCGAACGTCGCGGGCGGCCAGCATCGACCAGATCTGCACCATGAGGCTGTTGTGATACGCGAGGTCGCTGACCTTGCCGGTGTAGGGACCGTTGCCGAGGTAGGCGAGCAGCTTGGTCGGAGCCACGATCGCCTCGGCGAGGAACGCCACGCTCGGGCAGGCGATGCGGGTCACCGCCCGGAGCACCTGGGTGATCGCGTGCACCTCGGGCTCGCCCTGGCAGTCGGTGCCCAGCCGCTTCCACATGAAGGCGATCGCGTCGAGCCGCAGCACGTCGACACCGCGGTTCGCGAGCTCGAGGATGATCGCGGCGTACTCGCGCAGCACGGCCGGGTTGGCCCAGTTGACGTCCCACTGGAACTCGTTGAACGTCGTCCAGACCCAACCCTGCAGGTCGTCCTCCCAGGTGAAGTTGCCCGGCGCGAAGTCGGGGAACACCTCGGGCAGGGTGCGTTCGTAGGCGTCGGGCATCTCGCGGTCGGGGAAGACGTAGAAGTACTCGCGGTAGGCCGGCTCGCCGGCCCGCGCCCGCCGCGCCCACTCGTGCTCGCGGGCCACGTGGTTGAGCACCAGGTCGAGCACCAGGCTCATGTCGCTGTCGTGCAGCTGCTCGGCGAGGTCCTCGAGGTCGTCCATCGTGCCCAGGTCGGGCCGCACCGAGCGGTAGTCGGCCACGGCATACCCGCCGTCGTTGTCGCCGTCGCGCGGCCGCAGCAGCGGCATCAGGTGCAGGTAGCGCACCCCCAGCTCGTCGAGGTAGGGCAGGTGCGTGGCGACGCCCCCCAGGTCATCGGCGAACCGCTCGGTGTAGGCGGCGTAGCCGATCATGGCGGGGTCCTGGAGCCAGTCCGGGCGCAGCATCCGCTCCAGGTCGCGCACGTGCAGCCGGTCGGACCGCACGCTGAACGCGGTGGCCGCGAGCTCGACCAGGTCGGCCCCCAGCACCGGCGCCCGCTGCGCGCCGTAGACGGCGGTGAGGCCGGCCAGCAGGTCGGGCCACCAGCGCTCGACCCGGGTGCGGAGCATCACCTCACGGTCGCGGCCCAGCCCCTCGGGCACGGGAAACGAGGGGGGCGGCACCGGTGCTCTCACGCGCGCATTCTTGCGGATCTGCGCAACCGTTTCCACACGCTCACGGTCCACGCCGATGGCAGGCACAGGTCGCACACAGGAAAGTCCCCGAAGTTGTGCTCATGACGATCAGCAGCCCGCCGTCCACCGCGGCCCTCGGCGCCCTCGCGCCCGCGGCCCAGGCCGCCGGCGTCGCCATGGTCCCGCTGGTCCGCCGTCGCGGCCAGGTGCCCCGGTGGTGGCGCGACGCCAGCGTCGTCGCAGGCTGGTTCGTCATGCTCGTGGTGACGGCCCTGTGGGTCAAGGGTGGCGGCATCCAGCAGCTGACGACGGTCTCCGACGCGCTGCTGTCGACCGGGCGGCTCACCGGCCTGGTCGCCTCCGCGCTGCTCCTCCTCCAGGTGTTCCTCATGGCCCGCGTGCCGTGGGTCGAGCAGGCCTGGGGGCAGGACGAGCTCGCCCGCACCCACCGGCTGGTCGGCTTCACGTCGTTCACCTTGATGCTGGCGCACATCGTGCTCATCACGCTCGGCTACGCCGCGGGCTCGAGCCTGGGCCTGTGGGGCACGATCGTCGACTTCGTCGTCAACTACCCCGGCATGCTGCTCGCGGTCGCCGGCACCGCAGCCCTGGTCATGGTCGTCGTGACCTCGGTGAAGAAGGCCCGCCGCCGGCTGCGCTACGAGTCGTGGCACCTCATCCACCTCTACGGCTACCTCGGCGCCGGCCTCGCGCTGCCGCACCAGCTGTGGACCGGCACCGACTTCCTGTCCTCCACCACCGCGACCGTGTTCTGGTGGAGCCTGTACGTCGTGTGCGCCGGCGCGGTGCTCGTCTTCCGGGTCTGGCTGCCGCTGTGGCGCTCGCTGAGCTCGCCGCTGCGCGTCCTCGACGTGCGCACCGAGGGCCCGGGTGTCACCACGGTGACCGTCGGTGGCCGGGGCCTACGCCGGATGCCGGTGCGCGCCGGGCAGTTCTTCCAGTGGCGCTTCGTCGATGGCCCGGGATGGACACGCGCCAACCCCTACTCCATCTCGGCGGCCCCCGACGGACGCACCCTGCGGTTCACCGCGGCCCACGTCGGCGACGGCTCGGCCCGGCTCGCGGCGCTGCGCCCCGGCACCCGGGTGCTCGTCGAGGGACCCTACGGGCGGATGCACGACGGGGTCCGCGCTCACCGCAAGGTGCTGCTCATGGGCTCGGGCATCGGCATCACCCCGATGCGTGCGCTGCTCGAGGGGCTCGACCAGGCCCCTGGCGACGTCACCGTCCTGCACCGGGTTCGCTCGCGCCAGGATGCCGTGCTGGGGGAGGAGATCGCGGCGCTCGCCGCCGCCCGTGGCGCCCGCCACCTGCTGGTGGAGGGCCCACGCGTGCCCGGCCGCACCAGCTGGCTGCCGGCCCAGGCCCGCCACCTCACCGACGTGCAGGCGCTGCGCGAGGTCGTGCCCGACATCGCCGACCACGACGTCTACATCTGCGGTTCCGACGGCTGGATGTCGGCCGCGCGCGACGCAGCGATCCGCGCCGGTGTGCCCCGTGACGCCGTGCACCTCGAGCGCTTCGCCTACTGACCCGCCCCGACCTGAGCCCCAAGGAACCCCACCATGCGACGCATCACCCTCTGGCTGCTGAGCACCGTCTCGGCGCTCGTGCTCCTGTTCAGCTACCACACCTCGACCAGCTCCGCGGCGTCGAGCAGCATCGTCGCCCAGTCCGGCACCGGCATCGGCACCGGCTCGAGCGGCTCCGGCAGCCCGTCGAAGGGCACCGGATCCGCTGGCAGCAGCGGCTCCTCCGGCAGCTCGGGCAGCTCGGGCTCGTCCTCCGCCGCGAAGAAGTACACCGGGGATGCCGTCTCGACCCGCTTCGGCGACGTGCAGGTCGAGATCACCGTCAAGGGCGGCAAGATCACCAAGTCGACGGTCACCCAGGTGCCCTGGAGCAGCGGCAGGGACCAGGAGATCAACTCCTACGCCGTGCCCATCCTCAACTCCGAGACCGTCGACCAGCAGAGCGCGAACATCGACATGGTCTCGGGCGCCACCTACACCTCGAACGGCTACATCGGCTCGCTACAGTCGGCGATCGACCAGGCGAACCTGTGATCACCGCCGAGATCCCGGTGACGCCCGCCGCCCCCACCCCGCCGCGGCTGGCCCGCCGCGCTTGGGTCGAGCAGGTCATGGGGATGCCGGTCAGCGTGCACGTGCGCGCCGTCGAGCCGACCCGCCCTGACCTCACGGCCGGCGTGGCCCGGGTCTACGCCCACCTGCGCAAGGTCGACGCGGTGCTCAGCACCTGGCGCGCCGACAGCGACCTGCTGCGGCTGCAGCACGGGGAGCGCGATGAGGCGCACCCGTGGGTGGCCGACGTCACCGAGCTGTGTCTCGAGGCCGAGGAGCGCACCGACGGGCTGTTCCAGGCCTGGCGGCGGCGCACCGGCGGCCGGCTCGCCTTCGACCCCACGGGTCTGGTGAAGGGCTGGGCCGTCGCGGCCGCTGCGGCGCACCTCGACGTAGTGCCGGAGATCTCCTACAGCATCGGGGCCGGCGGCGACATCGTCGTCGGTGCCGGTCGCGGCCCGTCGGCGGCGGCACCGACCTGGCGGATCGGCATCGAGGACCCCCGGCATCCCGGTGCGGTGGTCAGGGTGGTCTCGGTGCGGCGGGGGGCGGTCGCGACGTCGGGCGCTGCGGCTCGCGGCGCGCACGTGGTCGACCCCGGCACCGGCCGGGCCATCGGCCGGGACGGCTCGGCGACGGTGGTCGGACCGGACCTGCTCTGGGCCGACGTCTGGGCGACCGCGGCGTGGGTGGACCCGGCGCGGGCGGCAGCGCTGATGGCTGACCGCGACCCCGCCTACTCGCTGCTCACCCTCTGAGACGAGGTGTCACCTGGTCAGGCCTCCTCGAGGGCCGCGCGCAGTGCCTCGGGCGTCGTCACCGGCATCTCGCACACGAAGCCCCGGCACAGGTAGGCCGCCGGGGCGCCGCCGACCAGCGGCCGGTCCGCCAGCAGCGGCACGCCCCCGGCATCCGGCATGCCGTGCACGACGACGATGCCGGGTGACGTCGCCGCCCGCGCGACGTCGAGCAACGCCTGCGCTCCCGCGCCGTCACCGACCACGGCGACCTGCAGCGGCCCGGCTGCGACCGCTTCCGCCACGGCCAGGGCCCACCCGGCGAACCGCGGGTCCTGGGTGGCCACCGGGCCGCAGGCGTCGAGGGCGGATGCCGCCGCCTCGCGGTGCCGCGCCGACCCGGTGAGGGCCGCGTGGGTCACCAGCGCCCCCGCCAGTGCAGACACTCCCGCGGGCTCGGCGTTGTCGGTGCGCCCGGCCGGGCGCACGAACAGCGGCGCGGCGTCGTGGGCGGTGTCGTGCACCGTGCCGTGCTCGTCGACGAACCGCTCCAGTGCGCCGTCGAGCAGCGACGCGGCGGCCTCGGACCACCGAGGTGACCCGGTCGCCTGGTGCAGCGCGAGCAGCCCCTCGGCGAGGTCGCCGTGGTCGTCGAGCACCCCGGGTGCCGTGCCGACCACCCCGCCGCGGGAGGTGCGCCGAAGGATGCCGTCGACGACGTGGACGTCGAGCACGAAGGCCGCCGCGGTCTCCGCCGCCGCGACGAGGTCGGCGCGCCGCAGCAGCACGCCGGCATCCGCGAGGGCGGCGACCGCCAGGCCGTTCCACGCCGCGACCACCTTGTCGTCCCGGCTCGGCTGCGGACGCTCCGACCGGGCCGCGAACAACCTCTCTCGCGTGCTCGCCCACCAGTCCGGGTCGTCGGGGTCGGTCAACAGCTGCAGGGTCGACGCGCCCGCCTCGAAGGTGCCGGCAACCGTGACCTCGAGCAGTGCGGCGGCCCGGTGGCCGTCATCGGCGCCGAGCACGTCGACGAGCTGGCCGGGCGTCCACGCGTAGGTGAGGCCCTCGTGCGAGTGCCCGTCGACGACGGTGTCTGCATCCAGGGCCGACGCGAACCCGCCCTGCTCGGTGCGCAGGTCGCGCAGCAGGAAGTCGGCGGTCTCCTCGGCCACCCGGCGTGCGAGCGGGTCGCCGGTCGCGCGCCAGAGGTGGGCGTAGACGCGCAGCAGCAGGGCGTTGTCGTAGAGCATCTTCTCGAAGTGCGGCACCACCCACCCGGCGTCGACGGAGTAGCGGGCGAAGCCGCCGCCGAGCTGGTCGTACATCCCGCCCCGGGCCATCGCGTCGCAGGTGCCGCGGGCCATCGCCAGCGCGTCGGCCGAGCCGGTGCGCGCGTGGTGGCGCAGCAGGAACTCCAGCACCATCGAGGGCGGGAACTTCGGGGCGCCGCCGAAGCCGCCGCGAGCCTCGTCGTACATCGGGCGCAGGCGACCGGCGGCGGTGTCGCACACCCCGGCATCCAGTCGTGAGGGCGCGGGCGGGCCGGTGTGCAGCCTGAGCTGCTCCGCGACGCTCGCGCCGGACGCCAGCACCCGGTCGCGCTGCTCCACCCAGACCTCGCCGGCGTTGGCGAGAAGTGCGAGCAGCTGGTGCTTGGGCAGGTAGGTGCCCGCGAAGAAGGGGTCGCCGTCGGGGGTGAGCAGGCAGGTCATCGGCCAGCCGCCGTGCCCGGTGAGCGCCGTCACCGCCGCCATGTAGACCGCGTCGACGTCGGGGCGCTCCTCGCGATCGACCTTGACCGCCACGAAGCCCCGGTTGACCACGGCGGCGACCTCGTCGTCCTCGAACGACTCGTGGGCCATCACGTGGCACCAGTGGCACGCGGCGTAGCCGACGCTGAGCAGCACGGGCAGCTCGCGCCGCCGGGCCTCCTCGAACGCCTCGTCCGACCACTCCCACCAGTCGACCGGGTTGTCCGCGTGCTGGAGGAGGTAGGGGCTCGAGGAGCCCGCGAGCCGGTTCGCCATCGGACCACCGTATGCCGGGGACGTCGCCACGAGCGGGCTGCGGTCAGTCGTCCAGTGCCTTGTGCAGCGCGATGGCCGTCGACAGCGCCTCGGGGTCTCCCGCCCGGCTCGTCCAGCTGACCTCGACGCCCGCCCGCAGCAGCGACCAGACCCGCGCCTCGTCGACGTCGATGCCGGCGGCCTCGGCGACCACCTCGACGCGGTGGCGCACCGACCAGCGGAACGCCGCACCCGTGCCGAGCTCGTCGACCCGGTTGTGCAGCACCGGGAAGACGTCGAAGCCGGGGTGCCCCGCGAGCGGCTTGGGGTCGATCGCCACGTAGGTCCCGTCACGACGCCGCAGGACGTTCTCGAAGTGCAGGTCGGTGTGCAGCAGAAGGTCGGGGCCGTCGTCGGCCAGCAGCTCGCGGGCCAGGCCCACGGTGCGCTGGGTGACCCGCCGGGGCACCGCGGGGCGTCGAGCCATCCGCTCCAGGTGCGGCGCGAGGTACGGGCCGAGCCGCGCGAGCTGCGGGGGAGCCGGCACGTGCAGCCGGCCGAGCAGCTCGCCGATGACCTCGCACGCCTCGTCGACCCACACCGGGGTGAGGTCGGCGTCGGCGTCGAGCCGCTCGAGCAGGAGCAGCCCGTCCGAGGGCAGCGCAGCGACCAGCCGCACCGCGCCCTCACCGCCCCAGGTGCGCAGGGCGAGCGACTCGTGCGCGGCCTCCGGGTGCGGCCAGGTCACCTTGAGCACGAGGCGCTGCACCCCGCGGCGCACCGGCACCACGATCGCCGTGCAGCCCGTGCGGGGCTCGCCGTCGACGGTGAGCGCCCAGCGCTCCAGCCCCTCGGCGAGAAGCCGCGGCACCGTGGCCAGCCAGCCGGCGCCGGTGGGCCCACCCTCGGCGGGATAGCCGCTCACCTGCTCCACCCACGCGCGCGGAAGCAGCACCGGTGCGCTCACTTCAGCCCCGGGAACGGCTCGAGGGCAACGGCCCACCGATGGGCCTCGACCTCGACGGCACCGAGCCAGCGGGTCAGCGCGGCCAGCCCCGGGCCGTCGGCCGAGGCCACCACCGCCCCGAGCTGCTGGCCGTAGCCGGCGCGCAGCGTGGTCAGGGTGTCGCGGGCCAGCCGCGCCGCGGCCGCAGGGCCGTCGACGGGGAACGGCAGCGGGTGCCCGAGCGAGGGGTCGGGCCGGCCGCCACCGGCGAGCTGGTCGGCCAGCACGGCGCGCAGCGCGGTGAGGGTGGTGTCGGACCTGGCGCGCTGGGCGCCCGTGGAGCGAGCGCCGACCACCTCGACGAAGTAGACCGCCGCCGCGGTCGAGCCGGCCATGGCCCCGACCGCGTCACCACCGACGGCGTCGAGGGGAACGGTCGGGGGGCGGCCGGCGAGCAGAGCAGCCGCGGCATACCGCTGCGCGTGCAGCGACGCGATCGTGGCCCGCAGGTCGTCGGCGACCCCTGCGAAGGAGGCGGCGGATGCCGCGGCCGCCCCTTCCGCAGTCTCCAGGGCCGCCCGGCGAGCCGCGGGGGAGGGAGTCGGTGAGGGTGCTGCCGTCGGCGTCGCGTCGAGGTCGGTGGCGGGCACGCCGCCGGTCAGCAGGGTGGTGCGCAGCACGGTGTGCTGGCGCCGGTGCAGGGTGGCGAGGTCGGCCGCGAGCGCGCCCGCGACGCTGTCGGCGAGCGCGCCCGCGACGCTGTCGGCGAGCGCGGCCAGCGCAGCCGTGTCGCGCGTGAGGGCTGCCAGCTCGGCCTCGGCCGGTATCGGGGTGCGCGTGGGCAGCAGGGGGAGGCGAGGTGCGTCGTCCTCGAGCCGGATGCCGCAGCCGCTGGCCGACAGGACCGCGGCCACGACCCCCGCCACGGCGGTGCGCCGGGGTACGCCGGGGCGTGATCCCTGCGTCATGGGCGCATCATCGCACGGGCTCGGGGGTGATCCGTTCTGTCCTAGAGTGGGGTCCGGCGGTTCTCCGCCGAGCGACAAACTGCAGAGAAGGGACGGTGCACCATGACCACAGCCGACGGCATCCGGCCCACCCTGCAGCAGGCCCTGGCATCGGGGCCGTTCGTGCTCGAGGACGTCGCTGTCACCCCGGCCGGGCGTCGCCGGGTCGTCAAGGTGCTGGTCGACCGGGTCATCGACAACGCGGGCACGGTCACCGAGCCCACCGAGCCACTGACCCTCGACGAGGTCGCCGACGCCACCCACCTGGTCGGCGACGCCCTCGACGCCTCCGATGTCATGGGCGAGCAGCCCTACACCCTCGAGGTCTCGTCCCCGGGCGTCGGTCGGCCCCTCACCGCGCCCCGCCACTTCCGCCGCAACGTCGGCCGGCTCGTCACCGTGCACCACGACGGGGGCGAGGTCACCGGGCGGGTGACCGGCGCCTCGGCCACCGAGGTCACCCTCGAGGTCCCCGCCACCAAGGCCACTCCCGCCCGCACCGAGACGCTCCCGTATGCCGTGGTCGAGCGTGCCGCCGTGCAGGTCGAGTTCGCCCGCCCCGACCAGAGCAAGGACAGCTGACATGGACATCGACCTGGCCGCCCTGCGCGCCCTCGAGCGTGAGCGGGGCATCACCCTCGACGTGCTGATCCCGGCGATCGAGCAGGCGCTCGTGCTCGCCTACCAGCGCACCGACGGGCACTACCGCCACTCGCGCGCCGAGCTCGACCGCAAGACCGGGCACGTCGTCATCTGGGTGCGCGAGGAGACCGAGGTCCCACCGGCCGAGGGCGAGCTCGACGACGAGGGCAACCCGGCCCGACCGCGTCGCGAGATCGGCCCGGAGTTCGACGACACCCCGACCGGCTTCGGCCGGGTCGCGGCGGCCACCGCCCGCCAGGTCATCGTCCAGCGCCTGCGCGACATCGAGGACGACGCGATCCTCGGCGACTTCAAGGGCCGCGAGGGCGACATCGTCGCCGGCATCATCCAGCAGAGCCCCGACCCGCGGCACGTCACCGTCGACTTCGGCGCCGTCGAGGGCATCCTGCCGCTCGCCGAGCAGGTGCCCGGTGAGAGCTACGTGCACGGCCAGCGGCTGCGCTGCTTCGTGGTCTCGGTCAAGCGCGGCATGCGCGGCCCGCAGATCGGCCTGTCACGCACGCACCCCAACCTGGTCAAGAAGCTCTTCGCCCTCGAGGTGCCCGAGATCGCCGACGGCAGCGTGTCGATCGAGGCGCTGGCCCGCGAGGCGGGGCACCGCACCAAGATCGCGGTGCACTCCACGGTGGCCGGCCTCAACGCCAAGGGCTCGTGCATCGGCCCGATGGGGGCCCGGGTGCGCGCCGTCATGAGCGAGCTGCACGGCGAGAAGATCGACATCGTCGACTGGTCCGACGACCCCGCGACCTTCATCGCGGCCGCGCTGTCGCCGGCGCGGGTGTCGTCGGTCGAGATCGTCGACCGGCAGCTGCGCTCGGCCCGGGTCATCGTGCCCGACTACCAGTTGTCGCTGGCCATCGGCCGCGAGGGCCAGAACGCCCGGCTCGCGGCCAAGCTCACCGGCTGGCGGATCGACATCCGCCCCGACACCGAGGGGGCCGCGGCTCCCACCGGCGCCGATGACGCGCCCCGGCGCCCCTAGGCGGTAGACTGGTGCGGACCGACCGGACTGGACTCCGGCCCGGCCACCCGGTGCGCACCTGCATCGGGTGTCGTGGGGCGGATAGCCGGTCGGCACTTCTGCGAGTGGTCCTCGGGCCTGGCGCGGACGGCATCCCTGTCGTCCTGCCGGATCCCGAGCACCGTGGACATGGGCGCGGCGCATGGCTGCATCCGGTCCTCTCGTGCCTCGAGTTCGCCGTCCGCCGCCGGGCGTTCGGGCGCGCGTTGCGCAGCAGCACGCCACCCGACCACTCAGCGGTTTCCGACTGGGTTCGGGCACAACCGCAGGAGCCACCGTCCGAGAGCAAGAACCGAAAGCGGGTTTGACGCTGATGAGCACCCGATGAGTACTCAGCGATGAGCACCCCCCAGCTGTAACGACGGTCCGCGCAACAGAGCACGGACCTGGACAGGAGAGATGTGTCTAAAGTCCGTGTGAGCGCACTTGCCAAGGAGCTCGGAGTGACCAGCAAGGTCCTCCTCGAGCGCCTGAACGGCATGGGTGAGTACGTCAAGAGCGCCAGCTCGACGATCGAGACCCCGGTCGTGCGCAGGTACAACGAGAAGTTCCCCGCCCAGGCCCCACAGGCCGCGGCTCCTGCGGCTGCCCCCGCCACGAAGGCCCCGGCGGCTCCGGCTGCCCCGGCTGCGCCGGCTGCCCCGGCGACCCAGGTGCCGGCCACCCAGGCCGCCCCCGCTGCCCCGGCGCCCGCCGCTGCAGCACCCGCCCCGGCTGCGGCGGCTCCTGCCGCCCCCGCCCCGGCCTCGGCGGCTCCCGCCGCGCCGGCCCCGAGCACCCCCGCACCGAAGACGTCGGCCCCCGCGCCGGCAGCCCCGGCGCCCGCTGCTCCGGCACCGGCAGCCCCGGCACCGGCAGCCCCGGCACCGGCAGCACCGGCCCCGGCCGCTGCGTCGGCCCCGTCCGCGCCCGCCGCACCGGTGGCCCCGGCCGCTCGTGAGGGTGGCGCCGGGAAGGGTGCCCCACGTCCGGGTGCTCCGCGCCCGGCCACGCCGCGCCCGGGGAACAACCCGTTCGCCCAGAGCCAGGGCATGGGCCGCTCCCGCGAGGCGGCGGCACGGCCCGGCAACAACCCGTTCGCCCCCAGCCAGGGGATGCCGCGTCCGCAGAGCCGTCCGGGCACCCGTCCCGGCGGCCCGGCCGGGCCCGGCGGTGCCGGCGCGGCCGGGCCGCGCCCCGGTGGCGCCCGTCCGAGCCCGGGCATGATGCCCGACCGCTCGGCCGTGGCCCGTCCGGGTGAGCGCCCGGCGCGCGGTGGAGCACGCCCCGGTGCTGCCGGTGCGCGTCCCGGTGGCGGTCCCGGCGCGGGCGGCGGCTTCGGCGGCCGACCCGGCGGCGGCGGTGGCGGTTTCCGCGGCGGCCCCGGTGGCCGTGGCGGCACCCAGGGTGCCTTCGGCCGCGGTGGCGGTCGTCCCGGTCGCGCCCGCAAGTCCAAGCGCGCCAAGCGCATGGAGTTCGAGGAGATGCAGGCGCCGTCGATCGGTGGCGTGAGCGTTCCCCGCGGCGACGGCAAGACCATCATCCAGATCCGCCAGGGCGCGAGCCTGTCCGACTTCGCCGACAAGATCGACGCGAACCCGGGTGCCCTCGTCACCGTGCTGTTCCACCTCGGTGAGATGGCCACGGCGACGCAGAGCCTCGACGAGGACACCTTCCGGCTGCTCGGTGGCGAGCTCGGCTACGACATCCGCATGGTGTCGCCCGAGGAGGAGGAGCGCGAGCTCTTCGACTCGTTCCACATCGACCTCGAGACCGGCATCGAGGGCGAGGACGACGACGACCTCGAGGCCCGTCCGCCGGTCGTCACGGTCGTGGGTCACGTCGACCACGGAAAGACCCGGCTCCTCGACGCCATCCGCAACGAGAACGTCGCGGGCGGCGAGACCGGCGGCATCACCCAGCACATCGGTGCCTACCAGGTCCACCGCGAGCACGAGGGCGTCGACCGTCCGATCACCTTCATCGACACCCCGGGCCACGAGGCGTTCACCGCCATGCGTGCCCGTGGTGCGAAGGTCACGGACATCGCGATCCTGGTGGTGGCGGCCGATGACGGCGTCATGCCGCAGACCATCGAGGCGCTCAACCACATGCAGGCGGCCGACGTGCCGATCGTCGTCGCGGTCAACAAGATCGACGTCGAGGGCGCCAAC
>JBBQNZ010000094.1:0-17055 GCA_038330415.1 Actinomycetales bacterium
ACTGATCACCGCGGTCATCTACATCGCGCTGCAGGTCGCCTTCATCGGTGCCTTGGAACCCAGCCTGCTCCAGGGCCCCGACGCCTGGGCGAACCTGAGCTTCGAGAACGACTTTGGGCCCTTGGCCGCCTTGGCGACTGCTCTGGGACTGGGCTGGCTGGCGGTACTGCTCTACATCGACGCGATCATCTCACCCGGGGACACCGGGTTGATCTACACCACCCTGACCTCTCGCCTGTCCTACGCGATGGCCCGCAACGGCAACGCTCCGCAGCGGCTGGCCAAGACGACCGACCGGGGAGTCCCACTGTTCAGCCTCGGCGTGACCTTCGTCGTGGGGCTGATCGTGTTCCTGCCCTTCCCCAGCTGGCAGCAGCTGGTCGGATTCATCACCTCGGCCACGGTCCTCTCCTTCGCGTCCGGTCCGCTGGTCCTGTCCGCGCTTCGCAAGCGGGTGCCAGACCAGCCACGACCGTTCCGACTGCCCGGGGGGCACGTGATCCCGCTCCTGGCCTTCTGGGCCTCCAATCTGATCGTGTACTGGTCCGGGTGGCTGACCGGTTGGAAGCTCTACGTCACGGTGCTGCTGGGCTTCGTGCTGCTGGCCATCTTCAAGGCCTTCGGCGGGGTGCGACAGGGCCCGCTCCACTTCTGGCAGGGCTTCGCCTGGCTGTTCCCCTGGCTCGGTGGACTGGCTCTGATCTCCTACTTGGGCAACTTCCCGGAGCAGTCCGCAGGGGCCGGGAACCTGGGCTTGCTCAACTTCGAGTGGTCCGCGCTGATCCTGGCTGCTCTATCCGTTCTGGTCTATGTGATCGCCGACAAGTGCTGTCTGAGCACCGAGACTGTCAAGGAGCACATCGAGCAGTCCAAGAAGGAAGCCGCGGTGGAGGAGGAGGAGCTCGGCGCGGCCCCGTGACATCGAGCCGCGTCGGTGCATCGCCTCGCGCCTGCAACCCGCGACTGAAGCCGAGGTCAGCGTCGGCATCGCCCATGCGCAACTCAAGCCCTGGACGCACCGGCACTCGGCGCCTTGTTCCTGGTGGCGGTGGTGGCCGTGCAGTTTCTGGGTGCTCAAGGACGCCCGGGCACGCGCGCAACGTGGGCGACGTGGGCGACCCGATGGGGCCAGTTGTCCGACTACAGACGGCGTTTCGAGATCTTGCAGTGAGCACCGTGTCGAAGCCGCCGGCCGGCACCTGCTGTCGGCCGCGACCACGAAGTCACCCCGATCTGCAGCAGCGCCATTGCCCACGTTCGGGCAGTCGGGAAGCCAGCTGATGCGGTCGGCAGGGCGCGCCGTTGACGGCGCCATCTCACACCACCGCGGTCATGCCACCGTCGACATACAGCACCTGGCCGTTGACGAAGTCCGAGGCCGACGAAGAGAGGAAGACCAGCGCGCCGACCAGGTCTTGGACGCGACCCCAGCGCCCCGCCGGCGTGCGGCTCTCCACCCAGTGCGTGAAGTCCGCGTCGGCGACCAGGGCGGCCGTGAGCTCGGTCGCCACGTAGCCCGGCGCCAGGGCATTCGCCTGGATCCCCGACGACGCGAGGTCGGCGCACATTCCTCGGGTGAGCATCACCAGGCCGCCCTTCGTCGCGCTGTATGGGGCGATGCCCGGGCGCGCCAACCGGCTCTGCACCGAGCCGATGTTCACGATCTTTCCACTGCCGCGCGCAGCCATCCCGCGAGCGACGCGCTGCCCGACAAGGAACACGCTGGTCAGGTTGGTCGCGACCAGGTCATCCCAGTCCGCCTTCGTGAAGTCCAGGAGTGGGTTTCGGCGTTGAACACCTGCGTTGTTGACCAGGATGTCGGGCACTCCCCACATCCGTTCGATCTCGGCGACCCCTCGGTCGACCGCCTCCGCGTCAGTGACATCGAAGGTGGCCACGTGCGTCGCGCCCCCAGTCGAAAGGCTGAGGGCCGAGGCCGTCGCCTCCGCGCGCGAGCGGTCGCGGCCATGCACGACCACACGCGCCCCAGCGTCGAGCAGACCCTCAGCCAGCGCCGTGCCGATTCCACGGCTGGACCCAGTCACCAACGCCGTGCGTCCGCTCAAGTCGAACAAGCCCACGATCAACAACCTCCCTCAGGCGCCTGCCGGGCAACGCTGATCGGTTGCACCGCAGGGTCTATCCGCCCAGGACTCTACGAGAACGACCCGGCCGATTGGCCCTACCGTGGCGTGGAGGACCAGCGACAGGAGCAGTGGTGAAAGGCGAGGCCGGATATCGGGACCACCTCAGGGCCGTGGTCGCGGCCAGCGCGGCGCCCTACGGGTACACACTCACCCTCTGGACCGCCGGGGCCGTGACTGCTCACGCCGAGGCCGGCCTCCCGACGGCGCTGGACGCCGTGCTGCTCCTCGCGGGCGCGGTCCTCGGCTTTGGGGCGGTCGGCACCTACGCTTCCAACGGGTTCAACGGCGTCCTGGTCCCAGGCACCCCCGGCCGGGTGCGGGTCTGGGGCGGAATGCACCTCCCTTCGGTCGGCATGAGCATCCTGGTGGTGGCGTCGATCAACGCTCTGCTCGATGGGCCGGCCGTGTGGCTGCTGGTGGGCTTCGCCGCCACGACGTGCTACCTGCTGGTCATCGGCGTCCAGTTCTGGCTCGCGACGCACCGAGGATCGGAGCCCGGCGACGAGGCTGCCTCGGGGGACCCCGACGACGGCCAGGACATTCACGACGTCGACCGAGAGGAGCCCAGTTGAGCCGGCATCGGCCGACGAGCCGCGAGCTTCTGCGGTCAGCCGCCCGGACAGCCTGAACCCGGCCCCCGCCGCCACCGGTCAGCGACCAGCAGGCGAAGGGCCGTCCAGCCCCGGTCGGAGCTATTCGAAGCTCTGCTGGTGGAAGGCAAGTTTCCAGTGTCCACCTGTTCGCACGAAGGTGCTGCTCACGATCGCGGAGAACGGCGCCTCGCCTTCGCGCTGCGCGGTCACTGAGTACACGACCACGCCGCACTGCGGGCCGAGCGATATCACCCGGGTGTCCTTCATCTGGAAGCTCGACCACGGTTGAGCGGCGTCCATGGCGTCCAATGACTCACTTCGGTCCATGACTCCGAAGGGGAAGGCCATCAGGGCGTCATCGGTCAGGTGCTCCCGGTAGTACGCGGCACCTTCGTCAGTGCACAGTGCATCCCAACCACGCTGCTCGACCTGGATCAGTTCCTGCGTGAGAGCCTCGGAGGACATGGCGCCATGCTAAGCAACCTCTGGGGTTCAGGTGGGCCTCGGTGCCGACGCGGGTCAATCGTTCCTGCAAGCGCCGGCCCCCGGAACCCGCAGCGCAGGAGGGTCACCAGCGCTCGCCCGTCCGAGGCGCTACATCCTTTCCTTGACGCCGGACCGGACCAGCCACCAGTTCATCGGGTACGCCGTCGCGAAGCCCGCGAGCATCGCGAGCTGCATCGCGAACCAGAAGACCGGAGAGCTCGCGGCCGGCTGGCTCCCGAACACGGGTCGGAAGACGCCGAACACGAGCACCGCCATCAGGCCGTACATGCCGACCTGCCAAGCCGTCAGCGACAACGCGTCCGCCTTCACCGCGGCGACGATCCCGTCGCGCACGCCCAGGCCACGCATCGGCGCGATTGCGAAGTACTGGAAGGCGATCCCGATGACGAACGCCACCAGGAAGTCCAACACCCACACGGCGAACATGCGCTCGGAGAACAACCCCGGGTAGCCGAAGGCGACCAGCACCGCCGGGACGAGGAACGCAAAGGTCTCCGCGACGATGTCCCCGAGGGTGCACCCGGCGCCACAGTGCAGCGCACCCTTTCCGACCGACACCGGCATCGCGGGATCCTCGTCGGCGCCCGCGCGACCATGCCTACGGTAGAACCAAAGGGCTGCAACGCTTCCAAACAGGGCCGTGACCGGCCAGACGACGTTCATCACCGCCATCTGCTGAGGGCGCCGCCAGACGTCGGCCGCCATCCACACGGCGCACCCGGCCGCGAGCAGCAGCGAGGTCACGGAGAGTGCGACGAGCCAGGTGGGCATGCGTTCTCCTCCAGAAGGGTCGGGCGGGCATCGGTCGGCACCGGGTCATCGAGCCCGGTACGGTTCGGCCCGGTCCGGACGAAAGCTCAGCCCGTTGCCGGGCAGTCCTGAGGGCACAGCGAGGTCTCCTTGCACCGGGGCCCGGATGCCGTCGAAGAGCATCCGCTCGATGCGCACGTGGTCGTGGAAGTACTCCAGGTGCCGAAGGTTGGGGACCGCGGCCAGCACTGGGGCGTGCTGATGGGGGGCGCAGTGCCCGGACACCTCCAGGTGTGCGGCAGCGGCGACGGCGGCGATCCGGAGCAGCTCGGTGATCCCACCGCAACGGGTCACGTCGACCTGCAGGCAGTCCAGGACCTGAGCCTCGCACATGGTGTGGAAGTAGTCGAGGCTGTCGCCGTACTCCCCCGCGCTGATGTCGGCGAGGACCGCGCGGCGAACCGTCCCCAGGCCGGCCAGGTCGTCGCTCGACACCGGCTCCTCGAACCAGGTGACGCCGAGGTCGTCCAGGGCCTGACCCACCCGCGTGGCCTGGCCGACCGTGTACCCGCCGTTGGCGTCCACGAACAGCTCGACCTCGGGGCCGACCACTGCCCTCGCGTGCCGCACCCGGTCGAGGTCACGCTCGACGCACGACCCCCAGGACTCGCCGATCTTGATCTTGACCCGTCGCAAACCGAGGTCTTCGACCCACCCCCGCAGCTGCTGCTCCAGGCGGTCCCGGCCGTAGGTCGTGAACCCACCTGAGCCGTACACCGGCACCCGGTCCCGCTCGGCGCCGAGCAGCTGGTGCAACGGCAGGCCGACCAGCCGCGCCTTGAGGTCCCAGAGGGCGCAGTCGACCGCTGACATCCCCATTCCCGCCAGGCCGGGCCTGCCGACGTTGCGCAGGGCGCGCACCATCGCGGACCAGGTGGCGACGTTGCTCATCGCACTGGTGCCGGTGACCACCGGGGCCAGGGACTGCTCGACGAGGGGCGCGATCGCCGCGGACCCGTAGGTCCAGCCGGTACCCACCACGTCCCCGGAATGCACCTGTACGACAACGATGGTGGTGTCGTCCCAGGCCATCGTGCCGTCGGCCTCCGGCTGGTCGGTGGGCACGGTGTACGCGGTGGCCTCGACGCCGGAGACCACCGCTGCGTGCAGCACGGTCCCGCTCACAGCGGACGGCTGGGGAGCGCCTCGGCCAGCTTGCTCTTGATGCCCTCCTTGATCACGTCGACCCGGTCGGCATCGCCCCGAACCACCGACTCGGCGGCGTTCCTGATCTGCTCCCAGGTCGCGTGCGGCGGGATCGGGGGAACTGCTGGGTCGGTCTTGAACACCACGACGCAGGGCCGCTGCTCGGCGAGGGCCTCGGCCAGGGCCGCGTCGACCCGCTCGGGGTCGTCGACCCGGATGGCGTGCGGCCCCAGGGAGCGGGCAAACCCGGCGAAGTCGACAAACGGGAGCTGCTGGGAGGGAATGAACTGCGGCGACCCACCCATGGCTCGAAGCTCCCAGGTGACCTGGTTGAGGTCTTCGTTCTCCAGGACGACCACGACGAGCCGGGGATCGGCCCAGTCCTTCCAGTACTTCGCGATCGTGATCAGCTCGGCCATGCCGTTCATCTGCATCGCGCCGTCTCCCGCGAACGCGAGGGCGGGTCGGTCGGGGTGGGCGAACTTCGCGCCGATGGCATAGGGCACCCCGCATCCCATGGTGGCCAGCGTGCCGGACAGGGTGCCCCGCATCGTCCCGCGCATCCGCACGTGGCGGGCGTACCAGTTCGTTCCCGAGCCGGAGTCGGCCGAGATCATCACGTCGCGCGGCAGCCGCGGCGAGAGTGCCGAGAAGACCTGCTCGGGGTTGATGGGGTCGGCGCTCACCTGGCCGCGCGCCTGCATGACCTCCCACCAGCGGTGCACATTGGACTCCACCGTCTCGCGCCACGTCCGGTCCTCCTGGCGCTGCACGAGTGGCAGCAGCGCCCGCAGCGTGCGCGCGCTGTCGCCGACGAGGTTGACCTCGAACGGGTAGCGCAGCCCCACCATGGTCGGATCGACGTCGATCTGGACAGCCCGCACCGAGGGCGTGCCTTCGTCGAAGGGCGGCAGGAACTGCGTGTAGGGGAAGTTCGAGCCGACGACGAGCAAGGTGTCGCAGTCCATCATCAGCTCGTAGGAGGGTCGGGTCCCCAGCAATCCGATCGATCCGGTCACCCACGGCTCCTCGTCCGACAGCACGTCCTTGCCGAGGAGGGCCTTGGCAACACCTGCGCCCCGCAGCTCGGCGAGCTCGATGACCTCCGCGGCAGCGCGGCGCGCCCCCTGCCCGACGAGGACGGCGAGCTTGCGTCCGGAGTTGACGACGTCGGCGGCACGTTGCAGGTCGGTGTCGGACGGGACCGGCTCCGAGAACGTCTGGTCCAGGCTCGAGGGCACCATCTTGAACGCGTGCGCCGGCGGGGTGTACTCCAGCTCCTGGACGTCGCTCGGGATGATGACCGCGGTCACCGTGCGCTGCGCGGCCGCGACGCGCAGCGCCCGGTCCAGGACGTTGGGCAGCTGCTCCGGCACGGTGACCATCTGGACGTAGGCGCCCGCGACGTCCTTGTACAGCGTGAGGAGGTCGACCTCCTGCTGGTAGGCACCGCCCATCGCCGACCGGGCCGTCTGGCCAACGATCGCCACGACCGGCACGTGGTCGAGATTGGCGTCGTAGAGGCCGTTGAGCAGATGGATGGCGCCCGGCCCGCTGGTAGCCGTGCAGACGCCCACCCGCCCGCTCAGCTTGGCGTACCCGCAGGCCTCGAACGCGGCCATCTCCTCGTGTCGGGCCTGGATGAACCGCGGCTGGTCCTCGGCGCGCTCCCAAGCGGCGAGCAGTCCGTTGATACCGTCACCCGCGTACCCGAAGACCTGGTCCACCCCCCACTCACGCAGGCGCTGCAGCACGTGGTCGGCGACGTTGGGGGTGCTCATCGGTTTCTCCTTGTCGGTCGGGTTCCGCGTGCTTCGGGGCCGGCCGCCCGGTCAGCGAGGCCGGAGGCCAGCAGCTCGGCGAGGTGCACCGGGTGGCGGCCGGTGTCGCACTGCTCGATCTGGGTGGGCAGCTGAAGCCGTCGGCGAGGATCACGGTGTCGTCGGAGGCCGCGCGTACCGCGGGGAGGAGCACGCGTTCACCAGCAGCCCGCGACACCTCGTAGTGGCCGTCCTCGAAGCCGAAGTTGCCGGCGAGCCCGCAGCAGCCCGAGGCGATCCGGTCAGCGTCGATGCCGCCCGCGCTCATCAGGGCGTCGTCGGCGTCGGTGCCCATGACGGCGTGCTGGTGGCAGTGGGTCTGCACGAGGGCGTCGACGTCCAGGCTCGGCGGTGTCCAGTCCGGGGCCCGCTGCGCAAGCAGCTCGGCCAGCGTCCTGGTCTGCATCGACAGCCGGCGCATGTCCTGGTCGCCGTCGAGCAGGTCGGGGCCGTCGGCGCGAAATACCGCCGTGCACGACGGCTCCAGCCCCACGACGGGCACGCCGGCGCGGATGTCGTCGCGCAGCACCCGCAGCGTCCGGCGCAGGACCTTCGCGGCGACGTCGAGCTGGCCGGTGGAGATCCAGGTCAGCCCGCAGCACACCGGTTCGGTCGGCACCCGCACCTCGAACCCGGCATCCTCGAGCACGAGGACCGCCGACCTGGCGATGGCGGGGTCGAAGGCGTTGGTGAAGGTGTCCGGCCACAGCACCACCGGCCCCCGGGACGGCGCCGCTGCGGGCCGGCTCCACCCGGGGCGTCGCTTCCACGACCGGACGAACGGGTGCGGGTCGAACCGGGGGATCTGCCGCTCCGGGGCGATCCCGCCGGCGCGCTTGAGCGCCGCCGCGATGGGGGGTCGGCTGGTGAGGGCGTTGACCACCCTCGGCGCCCGACCGGCCAGGCGTGCCCACAGGGGCAGCCACCCCATCGAGTAGTGCGCGACCGGCCGTACCCGGTGCTTGTAGTGGTGGGCGAGGAACTCCGCCTTGTACGTAGCCATGTCGACGCCCACCGGGCAGTCGGACTTGCACCCCTTGCAGGACAGGCACAGGTCGAGGGCGTCACGCACCGCGGTGGACCGCCAGCCGTCGGTGATCGTCGTACCCCGCACCATCTCGAAGAGCAGCCGCGCCCTTCCCCGGGTGGAGTGCTCCTCCTCCCGCGTGACCATGTACGAGGGGCACATGACCTGGTTCTCGCTCACCGAGCTCCGGCAGCTGCCCACGCCGACACAGCGCAGGGTGGCCCGCGAGAACCTGCCGTCGTCGTCGCTGTACGCGAAGTGCGTGCGCGGCTCGTCGGGGGCATAGTCGGCCCCGAGCCGCAGGCCCTCGTCGAGTCGCCGCGGAGCCACCACCTTGCCGGGGTTCATCAGGTCGCTCGGGTCGAACAGGTGCTTGACCTGCCCGAACAGCGCGACGACGTCGTCCCCGAACATGCGCGGCAGCAGCTCGCCGCGGGCCTGGCCATCACCGTGCTCGCCCGAGAGCGAGCCACCGTAGGACACGACGAGGTCGGCCGCCCGCTCGGCGAAGGCGCGGTAGTGGGCGATCCCGTCGACGGCGCGCAGCTCGAAGGGGATGCGTACGTGCACGCACGCCTGCCCGAAGTGTCCGTACAGCGCCGTCTCGTCACGGTCGTAGCCGAACTCGTCGAGCAGCGAGCGCAGGTCTCGCAGGTAGTCCCCGAGCCGGTCCGGCGGCACGGCGGAGTCCTCCCACCCCGGCCAGTTGTCGTGCTTGCCGACCGGGTGCGCGGTGGCACCGAGGCCGGCCTCGCGGACCTCGATCAGCTCGTCCTCCTTGGCGGGGTCGTCCAGGAACGTGTGGGCCGGCTCGTGCTCGTGTCCCTCCAGTTCCTCCAGCAGCCGCTGGGCCTTCGCGTCGGCCTGCTCCTGGTCGTCGCCGGCGAACTGGATCATCAGCCACCCGCTGCCCGAGGGCATCTGGCGGATCGCCTCCCCCGCCAGCCCCGCCTGCTCCTCGAGCTGCATCAGCACGTGGTCCAGCCCCTCGAGGAGCCACGGCTCGTGGGGCAGGATGGTCGGGACGGCGTCACCCGCCGCCCCGACGTCGGGATACCCCAGCACGACCATCGACCTGGCCTTCGGCACCTCGACCAGCTCGAGCTCGGCGTGCAGCACGGTGACGAGCGTCCCCTCGGAGCCGACCAGTGCCCGCGCCAGATCGAAGTGGTTCTCGGGCAGCAGCGAGTCGAGGTTGTAGCCCGAGACTCGGCGCGGGATCCTCGGGTATCGGGTGCGGATGAGGGCGAGGTTGTCCTCGCGCAGCTCGTGCAGACCCCGGTAGATCTCGGCCCGCCGCCCCCCGTCGGCGAGCACCGCGGCGTACTCGTCGTCGGTGGTCGGACCGACCCACATCCGCAGCCCGTCCACGGTGAGCACCTCGAGCCGAGCCACGTTGTCGACCGTCTTGCCGTAGGCCTGGGCGGTGGAGCCGCACGAGTTGTTGCCGACCATCCCGCCGATGGTGCAGGTGCGGTGGGTCGCCGGCTTGGGCCCGAACATCAGGCCGACCGGGGCGAGGGCCCGGTTGAGGTCGTCGAGCGCGATACCCGGTTCCACGACACAGCGTCGCGCCTGCGCGTCGACGGACACCACGTGGTTGCAGTGCTTGGTCCAGTCCAGCACCACGCCGGCGTTCGCGGTCTGCCCGGCCAGGCTGGTGCCGCCGCCGCGGGAGGTCACCGGGATGCCGTACCGCGCGCACACCTCGATGGCTGCGGCCGCGTCGTCGACGCTGCTCGGCACGACGACGCCGGCGGGCACTTGGCGGTAGTTGGAGGAGTCCACGGCGTATGCGGCCCGGCTGCCCAGGTCGAACCGCACCTCCCCCCGGAGCCGTTCCCGCAGGGCCGACTCGAGTGGCGGCGCGATGCTCACGTCGGCGGTTGTGGTCACAGGCCCTCCTCAGGCTGCGCTCGTTCCTTCGGTCGTGGTGGCCAATCGCTGCGCGCACTCCAGGAGCAGTGCGTGGACGAAACCCTGGGGAAGGTTGCCGCGGAGCTGGCGCTGGCGGACGTCGAACTCCTCCGAGAGCAGGCCGGGGGGTCCGCAGGCGGCCCGCTGCCGCTCGAACCAACGGAAGGCCTCGGTCGTGTCTCCGGCGGCCAGCTGGGCGAGACACATGGCGAAACCGCACATCAGGAACGCGCCCTCGGCCGTGCCGAGCGGGGTGTCGGGCGTGGAGTAGCGGTAGACGTAGCCGTCCTCGACCAGCTCGCGCGTGACCGCCCGCAGGGTGGCCAGGCTCCGGGGATCGTTCGGTGAGAGGGCCCCGCGGACAGGTGGCAGCAGCAAGGATGCGTCGACGCCGGTCAGGTCGGGGGCTCGCCGCCAGGAGCCGTCGGCGGCGAGGGCCCGACCCGAGGCCGCGGCCAGGATGGTGTCCGCGAGGGCCACCGCACGCACCGCGTCGCAGGACGGAACGTCTCGGGCGGCCACGCGCAGGCCGGCCACGCAGGCCAACCGCGACTGGGTCCACCACGCGTCGTCGAGCTCCCACACGCCCGCATCCGGGACGTCCCACCGCTTGTCGATCAGGTCCACGAGCTGCGCGACGGCCTTGACGTCGTCTGCGGTGAGGTGGTCGAACCGTGCCGAGGTGGCGTAGAGCTGGAGCAGCTCGCCGCAGGTGTCGAGCTGGAACTGTCCCCGAACCCAGTTACCGGTGACCACCCGGCCCCCGGGGTAGCCCGGGAGGTCGACGTGGGTCTCGTGCGGGATGGGGCGACCGTCGAGGCGGTACGCGGGAGCCAGGTCCGGGCCGTGCTCGAGGATGCGGGCAGTGCTGACGTCCACTGCCTCGTCAAGCAGCGGATAGGGATGCTCGACCCCCACGGCCAAGCCCGCGTAGGCCTGGTCGCGCAGCCACACATAGCGGTAGTCGTAGTTGCGTCCGGCTTCCGCCCGCTCGGGCAGGCCCAAAGTGGCTGCGGCGACCATCCCGCCGCCCGGTGCGGTCAGCCCGCGTAGGACGGCGTACGCGTGACGCGCGTCCCGTGGGGCTGCCGATGACTCGAAGTCGGGCACCGTGCTCGCCCAGTAGTCCTCGGTGGCCTGCCACAACCTCGTCGGATCCGGCGCCGACGGTAGGACGCGGTCGCTGATCTCGAGCACCAGGTCGTGCCGACCGCCCGGAGGGACCTCCAGGTGCAGGCGCAGCACACCGTCTGCGTCGACCTCCGCCTCCGCCGCCCCCGTCCACCTAACCCGCCGCGACGGGGCATCCAGCACCCAGCTCCCATCCTCGTCGCGGCGCAGCTCGCAGACATCCCGCCCCAGCCCGTGGGCAACCTGGAGCACGACCTCGACGGGGCACGACCGGTCCACCGGTTCCACTCGTCGCAGCAGGACGAGGCGATGCGGGTCCGAGGGACAGGCCAGCGCCTCACGACATTCCACCCTGGCCCCAGGGGTCGTCCACCTGCTGCGCCAGATCAGGCTGCCCGGTTCGTAGTAGCCACCCCAGACGAAGGGCTCCTGCGGAGTCACCGCGTACAGGCCGCGCCCGCCGACCAGCTGGGCGAACGCCGGAGAGCTGTCCCACACCGGCGCGCACAGCCATCCCACGTCCCCTCGAGGCCCGATCAGGGCGCCGCGGTACCCGTCGCCGAGGAATGCGTACTCCCTCAGCACCTGGGGCGGGAAGATCCCGCCCGGGTCGGCGAGCTCGACCGTGCTCATTGCCCACCAGCCTTGGTGGGGCGACCGGTCGCGAGCGTCGTCGCGGCGTTCGCGAGCGCCACCGCGCCGGTCAGGGTTGCCGCGCGACGACGCCGTTCGTCGACGACAGCGAGGGGGAGCATCGTCAGGACGTGGAGCAGGTCGATCGCGACGAACGCTCCACGGGCCCGGGTCGGCGCGACAGCCTGGATGGAGCCCTGCGCGACATGCCGCAGGCCCAGGGCGCGAAGGGCAAGCAGGTCAACGCGCGTTGGCGGCTCCCCGGTGACCTCATGCCAGATGGGTCCGCCGCGCCCCAGGAGCGCAATCCCCCAGCCGATGCCCAGTGCGCCGGCCGCGCGAACCGGCCACGTCGCGGAGGTCATCCGCGCCTGGCCGAGGCCCACGCAGCGCCCGTGACCGCGGCCACGGCACCGCCGACCACGGCCGCCTGACGGTAGTGGTGGGAGATCACCTGTTGGACGCTTTCGGCGTGGGCCCGGCGGTCGAACACACCGTGGGCTCCGAAGTCGCGACCGTCGCGGCCGTCGGCCGGCTCCCACAGGTTGGCCGGCTGGTCATCGGAGCGCCTCTCATCGGTCTGCTGAGCCTTGAAGCCAGTTCTTGCCAGGTACCGGTCCAGCAGACCGGGAGCCACTGCGTTGGCCACCAGCGTGCCGACCGTCGAGGCGCCCACCCAGTACTCCCGGCGCCGCGGGTGCTCGGCCGCGTACAGCACCGCCCGGGCGGCGACCTCCGGCTGGTAGATGGGCGGCACCGGCTGGGCGTGGCGGGGCAGCCGCGAGAGCACCCAGGAGAACTGCGGGGTGTTCACCGCCGGCATCTGCACCATCGTCACCTTGACCCCGCTCTTGTCGTGCAGCAGCTCGCATCGCAGCGCCTCGTGAAAGCCCTGGATGGCATGCTTCGCACCGCAGTACGCGGTCTGCAAGGGGATGCCCCGGTAGGCCAACGCGGACCCGACGTGCACGATCGTTCCGCGGTCGCGCTCACGCATCCGCGGAAGCACCGCCATCGTGCCGTACACGTAACCCAGGTAACTGACCTCCGTGACCCGCCGGTACTCCTCCGGCGAGATGTCATCGAACCTCGCGAAGACCGACGTGAACGCGACGTTGACCCACACGTCGATCGAACCCAGCTCAGCCTCCACCCGCTCGACCACCGCCTTCAGCGCGTCTGGATCGGCGACATCCATCGGGATCGTCAGCACTCGATCCGCCCCCAGCTGCACTGCACGACCTTCCGCTGCCGACAGCCCGCTGTCGCCTCGAGCGATCAGCGCCAGCCGATCACCTCGGCGGGCGAACTCCTCGGCCGTCGCCCGGCCGATCCCCCCACTCGCGCCGGTGATCACGGTGACTCGCGGTGCCATCTCGGACCCATCCCTTCCACGTGCGGTTGAGAACCCTTTACTTGTATATTCGCAATTATTGCACTCAACCAAGCACATCGTTGCTTGCGAGCAAACAAAAGTGAGGAACCCCAATGACCGGTGACACGAGCGAGAACGCGGTGCTGCACACCGACCTGGCGGTGGCTCTTCGGGCGTCCCGCGTCTTCTCCGCGCTCGTCGCCGCCTCCGTCGCTCACGCCGGGGATGCCGTGACCCCGCCCCAGCTGAGGGCCCTGATCCTCGTGGCGACCCGGCCGGAGGTCGACGCCGCCACCATCGCCGCGTCCCTCGACATCCACCCGTCCGGGGCGACCCGGCTCTGCGACCGGCTCGTCGCGGCCGGGCTGATGAACCGGGCGACGTCCGCCTCCGACCGCCGCCGGGTGGTCCTCACCCTCACGGATGCGGGGGTCGGACTGGTCGACTCGGTGATGGAACACCGCCGCGCTGCCCTGGAACGGATCATCGAGCGGATGTTGCCCGACGACGTCCAGGCGCTCACCCTCGGGCTGACCGCGTTCTCGGACGCGGCCGAAGAGCCGGCGGCGGGTCTGACCGCTGAACCTTGGTGACCTCGGTCAGCGGCCCGAACTGGGCGCCGTCCCGCCGCTGCCGCAGTCAGTTGATCCCGTACGGTTTCCTGGTCGTGCGAGGCGGCGGCACGTCCATGTCCTCCAGCGTGCGCGGCGAGACGACGTAGGCCTCGCCCCGCACGACGCCGGTGGCCACCGCCTGGATCCACGGCGCCGGCATTGCCGGCAAACCATGGTCAGCGATGCGTCGCTCCAACTCGACAGCCGCAGCGTCGGCTCCCCATTCGCGTGACTCCCGAGTCATCTGGTCGATGATCAGCTGGAGCACGTGGTCGCGGCGCTCCCGGTCGGCAAGAGCGGCCTGCTCGTCACTGGTCATCGCAGCTCCTCCTTACATGGTGCACACCTGCGCCGGCCGCCTGGGTGGACACGTGCGTCCGGCAGGACGTACTCCTCATACTGGTCCCCGCGAGGCCTGGCCTGGCAAACACGGCCGTAGTTAATCAGCGAAGGGAGGCACCACTGGCGCACGCTCCGCCGCGACACCGACCCGCCCATCCGGCCGTCGGCCCGCCCGGGGTTCGCAAGGCCGGGCGCGAGGAAGCGTGAACACCGGTCACCCGTCGAGCCGTCGCGCCCTCACTTCGATGTCGTACAGCACGTGGTCGGCGGTGTCCGGGCTCACCGCACCCGACTGGCGCGCCTCGAGCACGACATCGCGCTCGGCCTCCATGCCCCCGGCGAGCAACGCGCCGAGCGCATCACGCGCCTGCGTCCCGGACGCGTCGTCGTCGACGAGGTCCTGCATCCGGCCACGCTGGCTCAGCCGGCTCTCGTACTGCGCGACCACCGCCGCACGGACGTCCTCGGGCACGTCGGGCTGCTGGCGCACCTGGTCCAGACCGGCCTGGGCGGCTCGCCGGCCCAGCTCGCGTACCTCCGTCGTGGAGTCCTCGCTGCTCCCCACTCCAAGTCGCCGGATCAGCGGAGCCAGGGTGAGCCCTTGAAGCACGAGGGTGGCGATGACGACCAGGAGGGCCACCAGGATCACCACCTGGCGATCGGGGAAGGCCGACCCGTCGTCGAGGAATACCGGAAGGGCCAATGCTGTCGCCACCGTCACCACTCCCCGCATCCCCGCCCAGGAGGCCACCGCGGACTCACGCCACCCGTACGGCACCGCCACGCCCGCCAGCCGCGCCCGGCGCCCCACGACCGCCGAGGCCGTGAACATGGCAAGGGACCTCGAGGCGATCAGCACCACGATCACTGAACCCGCAAGCACCAGGGTGCCTTGGTCTCCGAGCAGGGTCGCGTTTTCGAGCACGCTGGTGAGCTCGATGCCGAGGAAGGCGAACAGGACCCCGCTGACGGCGAAGTCGACGTACTCCCACACCGACCGGCCCAGGAGCCACCCGGCCGGGGTCAGTTCCTTGGACATCGTGGCCCGTAGGTACAGGCCCGCGACGAGCACGGCCAGCACCCCGGACGCGCCCAGCTCATCGGCCAACAGGTACAGGGCGAACGGGACAGCCAGCGTCACGGTGGTCTCGGCGCCGGGGTCGTGGAGCAGCCCGAGGCCACGACGGGTCAGCCACCCTCCGGCGAAGCCGATCGCGACCCCACCGGCTACGGCGACCAGGAAGACCAGGCCGACCTGCGCGATACTCACGCCGCCTGCCACGACCGCCACGACCGCCACCTGGTAGAGCACCAGTGCAGTGGCGTCGTTGAACTGCCCCTCTCCCTCCAGGATCGTCACGAGCCGGGTCGGCAGCCGCAGGCGACCCGCCACCGCGGACGCCGCCACCGGGTCGGGTGGCGAGACGACCGCTCCGAGCACCGCAGCGACCCCCCACCCCAGACCCAGCAGGTGCGCCACCACCGCGACCAACAGCGCTGTCACGACGGTGAGCCCGACAGCCAGGACGAGGATCGGCTTGGCAGCCCCACGCAGCTCGCGGATCGACGTGCGCTGGGTGGCCCCGAAGAGCAACGGCGGCAGCACCAGCGGGAGGATCAGCTCGGGGCGCAGGTCTGGGTAGGGAACTCCTGGGAGCGCGGCCAGCCCGAGGCCGTACACGGTGAGCAGAACCGGCTGTGGCACCCCGATCCGGTCAGCGACCGGGGTCAGGACCACGACACCGAGCACCAACAGGCTGAGCAGCAGGATGGCGTCCACGTGCCGAGTGTGCTGCACGAAAGGCCCTAGAGGCACGGACGGTATCGGAGAGACGCACTCGCAGCGTGGACGTCGCTCCAAGCGCAGCCCAGTCCAGTTCCCTCAGCGCAGCCCGATGTCCGTTGGTGAGAGCGCGTCCACCCACGGTGACAGCGGGGTCCTTTGGTGGCGGGCCAGGGCGTCGAGCACCGCCGGCCGGTGCTCGGGCCGAGCCGCCACCTCGAGGTCTCGCAGCGCGATCTGGATTCGCCGCTGGATGCGGGTGCTGTCCTGGCCCCAGTGGGCGATCTCGTCGAAGGCGAGGGCGAGGTAGTCGGCGAAGCCTGGCTGGGGCACCGACAGGACGAGCCGCCCATCCTCCGCGGTGTGTTGCCTCGGTGGCAGCGCACGGGTGGCGAGCCGGCGAACGAGGTCGTGCAGCTGGTCGAGGGTCTGGATCGCCGTGGTGGGATCGTTGATGCCTGGCGAGAGGGCGCGCTCTGCGATGTCGACCAGCTGCCGCAGACCGAAGCCGACGTCCTCGTCCATGCTGCGCTCGCGCCCGAGGTGCACTGCCGACAGCAGCACCGCCTGATCGAACGGCGCGTCGCCGTGCACGAGCGCGAGCGGCGCCCCCATCGCGACGAACTCACCCACGGCACGCAACAGCTCTACCGAGACGCCCTGGCTGTCGGCCTGACCCGCGAGGGCCGTGTCGTCCACCCACTGCACGACACCAGGTCGATCAGTGGCGATGGTCCTGGCCGGGCCGCTCAACGGTGGAAGCGCTGCCGCAGGCCGCGACTCAGCCGGCAGCCGGGCCTCGATGAGGGCTCTGGTGTCCTTCGCGATCGACGCGATGATCGTCGCGGCCCGGATGGACTGGGCGATGTGGTGGATGAAACCGAGAAAGACGAGCACGGAGGCCAGGACGAGGAGGAACGAGACCGTGACCGCGAGCTGCGGCACGAAGGGGTCCACCTGGGCGGTGCCGCGCACACCCCGCAGGACCACCAGCGCGTACACGAAGGTGGCGACGAAGACCCCGAGCGCGGCCTGGTTGAACCGGTCGTCCAGGAACGACCGCAGGACCCGCGGCGAGAACTGGCTGCTGGTCAGCTGCAGGACGACGATGGTGATCGAGAAGACCAGGCCGGTGAACGAGATCATCGAGGTGATGATCGCCGCCAGCAGGGCCCGCGCCCCCTCTGGCCCACCGGAGAACAGGAACGGT
>JBBQNZ010000095.1:0-16920 GCA_038330415.1 Actinomycetales bacterium
GCTGCGCTGGGGCGCCGAGGTCTACCACGCGCTCAAGGGCGTGCTGAAGGAGAAGGGCCTGGCCACCGGCCTCGGCGACGAGGGCGGCTTCGCCCCCAACCTGCCCAGCAACCGCGCGGCGCTCGACCTCATCCTCGAGGCCATCGAGAAGGCCGGCTACACCCCCGGTGAGCAGATCGCGCTCGCGCTCGACGTCGCCGCGTCCGAGTTCCACGACGACGGCGGCTACGCCTTCGAGGGCGGCACCAAGACCTCCGCCGAGATGATCGACTACTACGCCGACCTCGTCGCCTCCTACCCGCTGGTGTCCATCGAGGACCCCCTCGACGAGAGCGACTGGGACGGCTGGAAGGCGATGACCGACCGGATGGGCGGCGACGTGCAGATCGTCGGCGACGACCTGTTCGTCACCAACCCCGAGCGGCTCGCGCGCGGCATCGAGACCGGCACGGCCAACGCCCTGCTCGTCAAGGTCAACCAGATCGGCTCGCTCACCGAGACCCTGGATGCCGTCGAGATGGCGCAGCGCGCCGGGTACCGCTGCATGATGAGCCACCGCTCCGGCGAGACCGAGGACACCACGATCGCCGACCTGGCCGTCGCCACCAACTGCGGCCAGATCAAGACCGGCGCCCCGGCCCGGTCCGAGCGCGTCGCCAAGTACAACCAGCTGCTGCGCATCGAGGAGGAGCTCGACGACGCCTCGGTCTATGCCGGCGCCGGCGCGTTCCCGCGCTTCACCCGCCGCCAGCAGGGCTGAGCCCGAGGATGTCCACCGGGCGCTCCCGCGGTCCGGCGTCGCGACCCCCGCGACGTCCGGCCGGGGCGCGCCCGCGTGCGGCCACCCGGGGCGCGTCCGCGGTGTCCGCACCCGTGGCGGCCCGGCTCGGGTGGCGCGGGCGGCTCACGACGGCCGCCAAGGACCGCCGGGCGCGCCGCGGTGCGGTGCTGCTGTCGATCGTCGCGTTCCTCATGGTGCTGCTCGGCTCGACGGTCGCGGCCTACGTCGGCCAGGAGGGCGACATCGCGGCGCTTCAGGACAAGGTGGCCGGCCAGCAGCAGGACGTCGAGGCGCTCACGGCCGAGCAGGAGCGCTGGCGCGATCCGGCCTACGTCGAGCAGCAGGCCCGCCAGCGGCTGAAGTTCGTCAAGCCGGGGGAGCGGTCCTACACCGTGCTCGACGCCAAGCCGACCACCGGCACCACTGACCCGGTGGGCAACCTGGCCTCGCCTGACGTGCCGCTGCCCTGGTACCAGACCGTCTGGGAGTCGACCCGCACCGCTGACGTGCCCGGGGCGCGCCGGTGACCGCAGGTGCCGACCTGCCGCCCGTCGCGCAGGCCGACCTCGACGCCGTCTCGCGGCAGCTGGGGCGCCAGGCCCGGGGCGTCGCCGAGGTGGCCCACCGCTGCCCGTGCGGTGAGCCCGACGTCGTGCGCACCGAGCCGCGGCTGCCCGACGGCACGCCGTTCCCGACCTCGTTCTACGCCACCTGTCCCCGGCTCACCGCAGCGCTGTCGACCTTGGAGAGCCAGGGCGTCATGCGCGAGATGAGCGAGCGGCTCGAGGTCGATGCCGACCTGCGCGACCGGTATGCCGCGGCGCACCTCGACTACCTCGAGCGCCGCTCCCAGCTCGGTGACGTGCCCGAGGTCGCCGGGGTCTCCGCGGGTGGGATGCCGGCCCGGGTCAAGTGCCTGCACGTGCTCGTCGCGCACTCGCTCGCGGCCGGGCCCGGGGTCAACCCGCTCGGCGACGAGGCCCTCGCGATGCTCGACCCATGGTGGCAGCGGCACCCCTGCTCGGGCGACGCGCCGGGCCGGGCGGGTCGCGACCACGACACCGCGGATGCCGGGAGCGCGCCGTGAGCGACGGCATCCGGCCCCGCGTCGCAGCGATCGACTGCGGCACCAACTCACTGCGCCTGCTCGTCGCCGACGTCGGCGACGACGGGCGGCTCACCGACGTGGTGCGGCGGATGGAGATCGTGCGGCTCGGCCAGGGCATCGACCGCACCGGGGTCATCGCGCCGGACGCGATGGAGCGCACGTTGCGCGTCACCCGCGAGTACGCCGAGCAGTGCCGGTCGCTGGGCGCCGAGCGGGTGCGCTTCGTGGCGACCTCGGCCTCGCGCGATGCCCGCAACGCCGACGAGTTCGTCGCCGGGGTGCGCGAGGCGTTCGGCGACCTCGACGTCGCGCCGGAGGTCGTGGCCGGCGAAACCGAGGCGCGCTTCTCCTTCACCGGAGCCACCGGCGACCTGCAGGCGGTCGGCGTGCCCGGCCCCTACCTGGTCGTCGACCTCGGGGGTGGCTCGACCGAGCTGGTGCGTGGCACCACCGACGTCGAGACGGCCCGCTCGGTCGACGTGGGCAGCGTGCGGATGACCGAGCGCCACCTGCACTCCGACCCGCCGACACCCGACGAGGTGGCCGCGGCCCAGCATGACGTCGAGGCCGCTCTCGACGCGGTCGAGGAGAGCGTCGACCTCACCGGCATCGGCGCGGTCGTCGGCCTCGCCGGCACCATCACGACGATCACCGCGCACGCGCTGCGGCTGACCTCCTACGACCCGGAGGCCGTGCACCTGGCGCGCATCCCCGCTGCGACGATGCGCGGGGCCTGCGAGTCGCTGCTGGCGATGGGGCACGCCGAGCGGGCCGCGCTGCCCTACCTGCACCCCGGGCGGGTCGACGTCATCGCCGGTGGGGCCCTGGTCTGGGAGCAGGTGCTCGCGCGGGCGCTGCAGCGCTCGCCGGGTGCCGTCGTCGTGACGTCGGAGCACGACATCCTCGATGGAATCGCCCTCTCCCTCACCTGAGCTCGCGGGGCAACTTCGACCAATAGGTCGATCTTGTCCCAACCGGGCCGGGGCAACATCGACCAATAGGTCACACGAGGGACGCCCCCGGATCTGCTGGTGTCCCCACATCGACCAACGGTCACGTCAGGGACGGCCGCCCTGTCCCTGCCGTGACCTATTGGTCGAATCGGGGACGACTGACACGCCGACGGTGTTCCGGTTGCTGCGGTAATACGGATTGCGCGGTAGTGTGCGAACCGCACCAAGGTGGTGCGGGAGCGAAGGGTGGTGGCCCGGTGGACGGCACACAGCTGGTCAAGGGGGTGCTCGACCTCGCGGTGCTCGCGGTCGTGGCCCGGGAGGACGGCTACGGCTACGACGTCGTGCGCCGGCTGCGCGCCGCTGGCCTGGAGGAGGTCGGCGACGCGTCGGTCTACGGCACGCTGCGCCGGCTGTACTCGGCGGGGGCGCTGACGTCGTACGTCGTGCCCTCCGACGAGGGGCCGCACCGCAAGTACTACGGCATCAACGCGCAGGGGCGCACGGTGCTCGAGACACAGGGCACAACGTGGGCGGCGTTCGCCAAGACGATGGACGGTCTGCTCGACGAGGCAGGAGTGCGGTCATGAACGACACGACGATGATGGGGGCGGCGCAGGCCGAGGACGTGCGGGCCTACGTGGCAGCGGTGCGGGCCTGGCTCGCCGACCTGCCGGCCGACGAGGTCGAGGAGCTCACGGCCGGCATGGAGGCCGACCTCGCCGAGCGCGCGGCCGAGTCGGGAGGCTCGCTGGGTGTCCTCCTCGGCCAGCCCGAGGCGTATGCCGCCGAGCTGCGGTCGGCGGCTGGGTTGCCCCCGCGCGTCGATGTGGTGGTGCCGGATGCCGTGCGCACCGAGCCGTGGACCGACCGCCTGGAGCGCGAGGCGCACGAGCTCGTGGCCCGGCATCCGTGGTTGCGTGAGCTGCGACCGACCTGGTGGCTGCTCCGCGGTGCGGTGGCCGGGTGGGCGTTGGCGTCGCTGCTCGGCACCGGGCGCGTCGTGCTGCTGCCGCTGGTGGGTGCTGCGCTGTCGATGTGGCTGGGCCTCGTGCTGCGCCGTCGTGAGCAGCTGCCCACCGGTGCCAGGGCGGCCCGGGCGGTCGGCAACGCACTCGCCGTCGTCCTGCTCCTGCCGACGCTGGCGTACTACACCTCCGCCTCCTACGGCTACACCGATGCGGCCGTGATGGAGCAGCCGGTGCCCGCGGGTCTGGCCTTGAACGGCGAACAGGTCAGCAACGTCTACGCGTACGACGCCGCCGGCCACCGGGTCGACGATGTGCGCCTCTTCGACCAGCTCGGACAGCCCCTGCAGGTGTCGTCCGACATCGTGGCGGTGCCGACCGGGCCCGACGGGCAGGAGCTCGTCGGCTGGCCCCCGGACGCTCGTGCCCTGTCGGTGTTCCCGATGCGCCTCGTGCCCGGGGCCGACCCGTGGGCGGCGCAGGCGGGTGACTGGGCCCCGCCGACCGTGATCGTGCCGCTGGCCGGCTCGGCGCAGGCGAGTGCCACGCCGTCCCCGTCCGCATCGCCGAGCCTGAGCGCGTCGGCCAATGCCTCGCCGAGCCCGAGCCCCACACCGTGACGCGGGGTCGGGTGCGCAGCAGGCTGCCCGGGGGGCCGGCTGAGCACCCGACGCGCGAGCGCGGCCCGGCTACAGTGACGGGGCCCCCGTGGCCCAACTGGCAGAGGCAGGCGACTTAAAATCGCCACAGGTGCGGGTTCGACCCCCGTCGGGGGCACCATGCCGCCTCCGAACCCCGGTCGGGACTGGAGACCGTGCCGGGACCGCCGACCCGGGCGGCGTGTCGCCGACCTTCGACAGCGGGTCGGCGCTGCTCGGCCAGGGCGGGAACAACGCGGGCGCGCTGCACGTCTAGGCTGGTGACACGTGCGGTGACGACACCGCCATGACCATCACGGAGGAACGATGGCCAGCAACCCGGCCTTCAACCGCATCGAGAAGGACGCCAAGGACGGCTACGCCGGCTTCGGTGGTCCCGGCGCCGGCGCCGCCCAGCAGGCGGCCGCTGGCCAGGCAGCCACCGCGGGGATGAGCGCCCAGCAGCTGCAGGACCTTTACAACCAGCCGTCGGCCGGCCCGGCCGACACCCGTCGCGTCACCATGGACGACGTCATCATGAAGACGCTCAGCCTCTTCGCGATCGTGCTCGTCTTCGGGGCGATCGGGTGGGTTGTCGCCGCGAACAGCCAGACGGGCGGGTTCGCGCTCTGGATGGGCGGCATGATCGGCACGCTCGTGCTCGGTCTGGTCATCGCCTTCAAGAAGACGTTGAGCGTCCCGCTGATTTTGCTCTATGCGGTCGTCGAGGGGCTCTTCCTCGGAGCAGTCAGCCAGTTCTTCTCGCTCTACTTCGACACCCCGGACACCCCGGCGTTCCAGGGCATCGTGGCGCAGGCCGTCATCGCGACCCTGGCCACCTTCACCGGCATGTTCCTCGCCTACAAGTTCGGCCTGATCAAGGTGACCGCCCGCTTCCGCAAGGTCATGACGATGATGATCATCGGCTACGCGCTCTTCGCCGTCGTCAACTTCATCTTCGCGATCGTCACCAACACCCAGTTCGGCATCGGTGGCAGCGGCGCCCTTGGGATCGGCATCTCCGTGTTCGCGGTCGGCCTCGCATCGTTCACCCTCGCGCTCGACTTCGACTCCATCGAGCGCGCGATCGCCAGCGGCGCCCCGGAGAAGTACTCGTGGCTCCTGGCGCACGGCCTGATCGTCACGCTGGTCTGGCTCTACATCGAGTTCCTCCGTCTCTTCGCGCGTCTGCGTCAGTGACGATAGACCGCAGCACTGACACCGCCGGGGCAGGCTCACCTGCCCCGGCGGTGTCGTCTGCGCCACCGGGTGCCAACGGTCCGGTCGGCGGCGACCGGCGGCCGGCATCCGTCGACGTCGTCGCCGCGGAGGCGCGCGTGGAGCTCGACCGGATTCGCCGACGCTGGGCCGAACTGCCACTCGAGCAGGCCGAGGCCCGGATGCCGGTGCTGCGCCACCTCCTCGCCGACCTCGCCCCCCGCTCCTCCCGACCTATTGCGGATCATCCACGTGCTGGGGTCGATTCAGGGCCGGCGGAGGTGCCTTTTCCGCATGATGTCGCGGTGCCCGACCTGGGGCCGGCCGTGGTCGTCGACCAGCTCACCGTGCTGGTCTGGGACGCCTACGCGAACGGGCGCGGTGACGGCATCCCCGCGTTGCTCACCGCCGCCCGACGCGAGCTGGGCTGACCGCCCGACGCCCTCACCGCCGACCACGGTGCGATCTGGCCTGCGCACAAGGGACCACGCGTCGGCCCGGGGGTCTACGTTGCGGGAATGGCCGACAGTGATGTTCGACCGGGGGGCCCCGATCCTGACGTCGTGATCGTTATGGGGGTGTCCGGGTGCGGCAAGTCCACGGTGGCGAAGGGGCTGTCCACCGTGCTGGGGTGGGAGTTCGCCGAGGGCGACGCGTTCCACCCCGAGGCCAACGTCGAGAAGATGCGCAGCGGTAGCCCGCTCACCGACGAGGACCGCTGGCCGTGGCTCGGGGCCATCGGCGACTGGATCTCCGCCAAGGAGGCGCGCGGCGAGTCCGCGGTCGTCACCTGCTCGGCGTTGCGCCGCGTCTACCGCGACCTGCTGCGTGACGGGCGCCCGCACGTGCGCTTCCTGCACGTCACTGCCGAGTCCGACGTCATCCGTGACCGGATGGAGCACCGGGCGGGCCACTACATGCCCTCGTCGTTGCTGCAGAGCCAGCTGTCCACGCTCGAACAGCTCGAGGACGACGAGCCGGGTGTGACCATCACCAACGAGGGCAGTGCAGCACAGGTCCTCAACCGGGCGCTCGTCGCGCTCGGTCACCGAAAGGAGCACGCCTGATGTCCCTCACCGCTCTGATCGCTCTCCCCCTCGTCGACGAACCACCACCGGTCTACGCCGGCAACACCCAACTGATCCTGGCCTGCGTGCTCGGCATCCTCGCCGTGGTCGTGCTCATCACCTGGGGCAAGGTGCACCCGTTCCTGGCCCTGATGCTGGGCTCGGCCGTGCTCGGTGTGATCGCCACGATGCCCCCGGGCGACACCGTCAAGAGCTTCGTCGCCGGGTTCGGTGCGACCGCAGGCGCGGTTGGAATCCTCATCGCGCTCGGCGCGATGGTCGGCAAGCTGCTCGAGGACTCCGGCGGGGCGAACCGGATCGTCGCGTCGATGGTCACCCGCGTCGGCCCAGGCGGCCTACCCTGGGTGATGGCGGCGATCGCGGCCATCCTCGGGCTGCCGCTGTTCTTCGAGGTGGGCGTCGTGCTCCTCGTGCCCGTGGTCATCCTCGTGGCGCAGCGCACCGGGGTCTCGCTGATGAAGGTCGGCATCCCCGCGCTGGCCGGCCTGTCGGTGCTGCACGGGCTCGTGCCCCCTCACCCCGGCCCGCTCACCGCCATCGGGCTGTTGAGCGCCGACCTCGGGCGCACCCTCATCTTCGGCATCCTCATCGCCATCCCCACGGTGATCGTGGCGGGGCCGATCCTGGCGCACTTCGTCGACCAGTGGGTGCCGAAGTCGGCCGACGACCTCAGCCTGTTCGGGGCGGCCTCGAAGGCCGGGACGCGGCCCCGGGGCGCGGGTCGTGCCGATGCGCGGGGCGTGGCGGAGGACCGCACCGAGGCCGGTGCCGGGGACGGTGGTGGCGTCGCGGTCGACACCCGGGACGACGGCGACGGGGACGCGCGGCCCCGCACCTCGAGGGACTCGGCGCTGACCGAGACCGGCCACCCGGGCGACGGTCGCCGGGGGGAGCCCGGCTTCGACTGGGCCGACGAGCCGCTCGCGCCCGGGCGCAAGCGAGTCGGCTTCGCGCCGGCGATCATCGGCATCACCCTGCCGGTCATGCTGATGCTGGTCGATGCGATCACCAAGCTCGTCGTCACGGACGAGCAGGCCGGCATCCGCACAACGATGGACTTCATCGGCACCCCCATCGTCGCCCTGCTCATCGCCGTCATCTACTGCTACTTCGCGCTCGGCTTCGGCTCGGGCATGAGCCGCAACCAGGTGAGCGACTCGGTGGGGTCAGCACTGCCCGGCATCGCGAGCATCATCCTCATCGTCGCGGCCGGCGGTGGGTTCAAGCAGACCCTCATCGACGCCGGAGTCGGCAACGTCATCAAGGACTGGGCCGAGGGCGTCAGCATCTCGGTGCTCGTGCTGGGCTGGCTGGTCGCGGTGCTGATCCGCCTCGGCACCGGGTCGGCCACGGTCGCCACCATCACGGCGGCCGGCATCGTGGCCCCGCTGGCCCCGACCCTGACGCCCAACCACCTGGCGCTGCTCGTGCTCGCCATCGGCTGCGGGTCGCTGTTCTTCTCACACGTCAACGACGCCGGGTTCTGGCTGGTGAAGGAGTACTTCGGCCTGACCGTGGGCGAGACGATCAAGTCGTGGTCGGTGATGGAGACCGTGATCTCGGTGTTCGGCTTCGCCCTGGTGATGCTGGTGAGCGTGGTCGTCACCTAGTGTGCCCCACGAAGTCGGGAAGAGCGGGGAAGCCGAGGGTCAGCTGAGCCGCTCGACGACGATCGCCATGCCCTGGCCACCGCCGACGCACATCGTCTCGAGGCCGAACTGGCCGTCGCGCGACTGCAGCCCGTTGATCAGCGTGGTCATGATGCGGGTGCCGGTCGACCCGAACGGGTGCCCGAGCGCGATCGCGCCACCGTTGACGTTGAGCTTGTCGAGGTCCATGCCGAGGTCGTCGGCGCTGGGCAGCACCTGCGCCGCGAACGCCTCGTTGATCTCATAGAGGTCGATGTCGCCGATCGACAGCCCGGCCCGCGACAGCGCCTGCTTCGACGCCTCCACCGGTCCCAGGCCCATGATCTCGGGCGAGAGCCCGGAGACGCCGGTCGACACGATGCGCGCCAGCGGCGTGAGGCCGAGGTGCTGGGCCCGCTCGTCGCTCATCACGACCACCCCGGAGGCGCCGTCGTTGAGCGGGCAGCAGTTGCCGGCGGTGACGGTGCCATCCTCGCGGAACACAGGTTTGAGCCCCTGCACCGCCTCCAGCGTCACCCCGGCCCGCGGGCCGTCGTCGCGCGAGACGACGCTGCCGTCGGCCAGCGTCACCGGCAGGATCTCGCGGGCGAAGAACCCGTCGGCGATCGCCTTCTCCGCGCGGTTCTGGCTGGCGACGCCCCACTCGTCCTGGCGCTGGCGCGAGACGCCGCGCGAGGTCGCCACGTTCTCGGCGGTCTGCCCCATGGAGAGGTAGACGTCGGGGAGCAGGCCGTCCTCGCGGGGGTCGGTCCACATCGCGTTGGTGCGCGCGATCTCGGTACTGCGCGCGGCGGCATCCGCGAACCTGGGGTTCTGGGCCTCGGCGTCACTGCCGCCGGCCCCGGCGAAGCTGGTGTACTGCGAGACGCACTCGACGCCGCCGACGAGGAAGGTGTCGCCCTCGCCCGCCTTGATCGCGTGGAACGCCATCCGCATGGTCTGGGTCGAGCTGGCGCAGAACCGGTTCACGGTGGCGGCGGGCAGGTGGTCCATGCCGGCGAGCACCGCGACGACCCGCGCCAGGTTTGAGCCGTGTGCCCCGCTGGGGTCGGCGCACCCCCAGTAGAGGTCGTCGATGGTCTCGGGGTCGAGCCCCGGCAGCTTCTCGAGCAGGCCGCGCACCACCTGCTCCGACAGGTCGTCCGGCCGTAGGTCCTTCAGCGACCCCTTGAACGCGCGGCCGATGGGGGTGCGGGCGGTGGCGACGATGACGGCTTCGGTCACGGGGGCTCCTCGGGTGGGACGCCGTGCCAGGGTGCACGACGTCGTGACGACCACTAAGCGCTCGCTCAGTGCAGGGTCCAAGGGTATGCCGGGTCGCCGCCGGGTGTGGTGTGGCCTCAGTCTCGCACCTGGGGCTGCCACGGCGGCCGGTGATCCGACAGGATGAGGTCATGGACACCACGCGCAGCCTCGCATCGTCAGGGTCGCCGTACGAAGGCAGCGTGGGGTTCTCCCGCGCCGTCCGCGTCGGCCAGCACATCGCCGTCTCGGGCACCGCGCCGATCAACGCCGACGGGCACGTCAGCGTCGACCCCGCATCCCAGGCGCGCCGGTGCTGGGAGATCGCCCTCGCCGCCCTGAGCGAGCTCGGCGGGAGTCCCAAGGACGTCCTCCGCACCCGTCACTACATCACCGACGGTGACGCCGAGCTCGTCGACGCCGTCTCGTCGGTGCACGGCGAGATCTTCGGCGAGATCCGCCCCGCGAGCACGATGGTCGTCGTCGCCGGGCTGGTCGACCCCCGCTGGAAGGTCGAGGTCGAGCTCGAGGCCATCGTCGCCGTGTAGCCCGGCTCTCAGCCCGGTGCGGAGGGTGGAACCAGGTCTCTGGGCATGGAGACGACGAGTTCACCGACACCTGACGCAGGCATCCTGACCACATCCCCATCCCGGGTGACTTAGGCTACGGCGGGATGGACGCCCGCCCCCGCACCCCCGACACCGGAGTGGTCCGCCTCCTGACCGTGTGCACCGGCAACATCTGCCGGTCGCCGTACGCTGCAGCGGTGTTGCGCGAGGGGCTGGGGAACGCGCGGCCCGGCGCCTTCACGGTGAGCAGTGCTGGGACGCACGCGCTGGTCGGACGGCCCATCGATGAGGGCTCGGCGCGCCAGCTGGCTGGCAAGGGCCTCTCCGACGACGCGTTCCGGGCCGCCTCGATTACGTCGCGGATGCTGCGGGAACAGTCGGTGGTGCTCGTGATGTCCACCGAGCACATGGGGTACGTCGTCGCCCAGGCTCCGGCCGTAGAAGGGCGCACCTTCACGATCCGTGAGTTCGGGGACGCGCTCGACGAGATCGGTGCCCGGAACGACTGGCGGTGGATTCTCGAGGAGGCGGGTGCCGACGACGTCGTGTCACGATGGCGCGTTCTACCCGCCCTGGTCGCGGAGCACCGCAGACGCATCCGGCGTCGCCAACGGGACGTGGCCGACCCGTACTCCCGTGGCGAGCGGGCCTTCGAACGAATGAGCCGCGAGGTGGACACCGCCGTCAGCTCGATCGTGACGTGGGAGGGGCAGTTCCCGCGCTGAGCGACTCGAAGGCGACGGGCGTGGCTCAGGCCGGGGCCGCAGGCTCCGCGTCGTCGCGGCTCGCCGGGTCACTCGCGGTCGCGACCGGGGTGTCCTGCGCCGGTGGCACGTCGTCGCGCCGTCGCCGCAGGGCGACCGCCCAGCGCCCACGCGGCCCACGGGCCTGGCCGGCGATCTCGGTCGGCGCCACCTCGGTGCCCGGTTCCTTGACCGCGTGGCCCGCCGCCACCGCGACCGGCCCGACGCCCTCGCCGCGGCGTGGCTCGGGGGCCCGGTCGGTGGTGTCCGCCCCCCACACGCCCAGTGCGGCGCACACGCTCGGGAGCAGCGCCGCGGCCGCCCGGGCGTAGCCGGCCGCCGACGGGTGGAAGCGGTCCTTGCTGAACATCTCGTGCGGTGACTCCGCGAAGTCGGGCCCGATCAGGTCACCGAGCGACACGGTGCGGCCGCCGGCCTCCACGACGGCGACGGTCTGGGCCGCCGCGAGGTCACGGGACCAGCGCTTCATCAGCGATCGCAGCGGCTGGCGGATCGGCTGGATGGTGCCGAGGTCGGGGCAGGTGCCGACGACCACCTCGGATCCCAGCGCGCGGATCCGCCGCACGGTCTGCTCGAGCTGGCGCACCGACGCGCTGCGCTCGATCCGGTGCGTCACGTCGTTGGCGCCGACCATGATCATCACGACGTCGGGGTGCAGCACGTCTTCGAGGGCGTTGGCCAGCTGGCGCTCCAGGTCGCTGGACTCGGCGCCGACCACGGCCCGGTTGGTCAGCCGCACCCGACGCCCGGTGAGCGCCGCAATGCCGCTGGCCACGATGGCGCCGACCGTCTCGTGTGGCGCCTCGGCCCCCATCCCGGCCGCCGAGCTGTCGCCGAGCACGACGATGTCGTAGGGCTCGCCGCGACCCGCGCCGTAGGTGCCGTTGTCGTCGGGGGAGTCGTCGAACGCGGCGCCGATGACCCGTCGCGCCAGCGCGGCCTCGGCCTGGATGACCCCCCAGCCGGCAGCGCCCAGGGCGGCACCGAGCGCCGCGACCCCACCACCGCCGTACGCCGCCGTGGCCGCGATCTTGCGGGCTCGCCGTGCCCGTCCCATCAGCGTCCGTCCTTCCCTCGGTCTCGCCAGGCGTCGCCCGGTCTCCCACCGTAACGCGCACCGGTGCCCCCGCTCACCGCCCGCCGGCCCCGTCCCGGCATACGGTGGTCGGCGTGGAGACCAGCGTGGGTGACCGGGGCGTCGTCGTCGCCATGGTCACGGATGCCGACACGGCGCTCGCGCTCGGGTCCGGCGGGCTGGCGGTGCTCGGCACCCCGCGTCTGCTCGCGTGGTGCGAGGCGGCCAGCTGCCGAGCGGTCGAGGGCCGGCTGCCGCCCGGTGCGTCGAGCGTCGGCACCGCGGTGGCCCTGGAGCACCTGGCCGCCAGCGCGGTGGGGGTGACCGTCACCGTGGTCGCCGTCGTGCGCACCGTCGAGGGGCGCCGCATCGGGTTCGAGGTCGAGGCGACGGATGCCGGGGGGACGGTGGTCGGCCGCGGCACCGTCGAGCGCGTGGTCGTCGACGACGAGCGCTTCCTCGCGCGGCTGGCCCGCGACCGCCCCTAGCCAGCCGGCTTGCGCGCCTGCAGGGTGTAGCTGAGGGGCAGCCGGTCGGCCTCGTCGACCAGGCGCCACTCGTCGAGGTCGCCGTCGCTCACCATCCGGCCGGGCAGGGCATCCCACGGCACGCTGCGGTGCTCGACGAAGCCGGTGACCTCGAAGCCACGGGTCAGCAGGGCGGTGAGGATCTCGCCGATGCCGTGGTTCCAGGAGAGCTGGCGGGTGTTGACGAACTCGTGGTCGTTCTCGACGTAGGTGCCCGCCTCCTCGATGTCGAGGGGCTCCGCCGTCTCGAAGTAGGGGTAGTCGATGGTCAGCGCGTCGGTGCGCATCTCGTCGACGGCCCACATCATCGGGTGCCCCTCGCGCACGAACAGCCGCCCCCCGGGCACGAGCAGGTCGTCGACGACGCCCGCCCAGCGGTCGATGTCGGGCAGCCAGCACAGGGCGCCGATGCCGGTGTAGACGAGGTCGAAGGTGCGCTCGCGCAGCGCCTGCGGCGCCGAGTAGGTGTCTGCCTCGACGAAGTCGATCTCGGCGCCGGCGTCGTGGGCCAGCCGCCGCGCCTGCTCCAGCGACACCGGCGACAGGTCCAGGCCCGTCATCCGGGCGCCGAGCCGGTCGAGCGACAGGGTGTCGGTGCCGACGTGGCACTGCAGGTGGATGCCGGTCAGCCCACTCACGTCGCCGAGCAGCGGTCGGTCGAAGCGCACGACGTCGCTGAGATGCTCGGCGTCGGTCACGAAGCGGTCGAAGCCGTACTCCGCGCTGGCGGCGTGCACGGTGGCGCGCTCGTCCCAGTTGAGCCGGTTCACCTCGAGGTAGTCGTCCATGTCCGCCATGGTCGCCCATCAGCCGACCTGGGCGCCCGCGAGTTCTGTCGCCCGGGCGTACCGCGCGCGTGAGACAAACTCGACCAATAGGTCAAACTTGTCCCAGAGCCGGTGAGACAAGATCGACCAATAGGTCAAGTTTGTCCCAGGGCTCCGGTCGGGATCCGTGCTGCTTGGCGCGGTCCCGGCAGTCGGTCGCGCAAGGCGCGGAACGGCATCCGGGCCGTGACAGGATGACCGGATGAAGTATGCCGAGCACATCGTCGACCTCGTGGGCAACACCCCCCTCGTCAAGCTGAACGCGGTGACCGAGGGCATCGCGGCCACGGTGCTGGCGAAGGTGGAGTCCCTGAACCCCGGCGGCTCGGTCAAGGACCGCATCGCGCTGAAGATGGTCGAGGCCGCGGAGGCGTCGGGCGAGCTGAAGCCCGGCGGCGTCATCGTCGAGCCGACCTCGGGCAACACCGGCGTGGGCCTGGCCCTGGTGGCCCAGCGCAGGGGCTACTCGTGCATCTTCGTGTGCCCCGACAAGGTCTCCGAGGACAAGCGCAACGTGCTCAAGGCCTACGGCGCCGAGGTCGTGGTCTGCCCCACCGCCGTGGCCCCCGACCACCCCGACTCCTACTACTCCACCTCCGACCGGCTGATGCGCGAGACCCCCGGGGCGTGGAAGCCCGACCAGTACTCCAACCCCAACGGGCCGCTCTCGCACTACGAGACCACCGGCCCCGAGGTCTGGCGCGACACCGACGGCCTCATCACCCACTTCGTCACCGGAGCCGGCACGGGCGGCACGATCTCGGGCGCGGGCCGCTACCTCCACGAGATGTCGGCCGACCGCGAGGGGGGCCCGGTGCGAGTCATCGCGGCCGACCCCGAGGGCTCGGTCTACTCCGGGGGCTCCGGTCGCCCCTACCTCGTCGAGGGCGTCGGCGAGGACTTCTGGCCCTCGGCCTACGACCCCTCGCAGGTCGACGAGGTCGTGGCCGTCTCCGATGCCGAGTCCTTCGAGATGACCCGGCGGCTGGCCCGCGAGGAGGGCCTGCTCGTCGGCGGCTCGTGTGGCATGGCGGTCGTCGCCGCCCTGCGCATCGCCAAGGACCTACCGGCGGATGCCGTCGTCGTGGTGCTTCTCCCCGACTCGGGTCGCGGCTACCTGTCCAAGATCTTCAACGACGAGTGGATGCAGTCCTACGGCTTCCTGCGCACCAACGGCGGCCGCACCGTCGGCGACGTGCTGCACGCCAAGGCGGGCGACCTGCCGGCGCTGGTGCACACCCACCCGACCGAGACGCTGCGCGACGCCATCGAGATCCTGCGCGAGTACCACGTGTCGCAGATGCCGGTGGTCAACGCCGAGCCGCCGGTGATGTCCGGGGAGGTGGCCGGTGCGGTCTCGGAGCGCGACCTGCTCGAGGCCCTGTTCACCGGCAAGGCGCACCTGGCCGACCCGGTGTCGGCACACATGAGCCCGGGGCTGCCGCTGGTCGGCTCCGGCGAGCCGATCAGCACCGCCCGCCACGAGCTCGAGCACTCCGATGCCGTGCTGGTCGTCGAGGACGGCAAGCCGGTCGGCGTGCTGACCCGCGCCGACCTGCTCTCCTTCCTCGCCGACTGAGACCGAGCTTTCGGCTGGGTCGAGGTGTGCCGGGTGGGTCGAGGTGATGCGCGGCCCTGTGGCGTCAGAACATCACCTCGAACCAGCAGGCCCGGATTCTCCGGGTGAGAATGGGGTGGTGAGCCAGGAACGACCCCGGTGGGAGAGCCCCGTCGAGAAGGCGATCCGCGAGGCGCAGGAGCGGGGGGAGTTCGACAACCTGCCCGGCGCCGGCAAGCCGCTGAAGGACATCGGCGACACCGGCGACCCGATGTGGTGGCTGCGCCGCTACGCCGAGCGCGAGCAGCTCGACATGACCGGAGCACTCCCGCCCGCGCTCCAGCTGCGCAAGGAGGCCGCCTCCTTCCCGGAGTCGCTGGCCGACCTGCGCACCGAGGCCGCAGTGCGCCACGTGCTCGAGGACTTCAACCAGCGGGTGCGGCAGGAGCGGCTGCGACCCCCCGACCGCGGGATGCCGCAGCTGCTCGCCCCCACCGTCGACGTCGACGCCATGGTCGAGCGCTGGCAGGCGCTGCGAGCAGCCTCACAACCGGCGGATGTTGACCCGCCGGTAACATCGGGAGAGGCTCTTCCGAGGCGCCGCTGGTGGCGCCGCCGGCGGTGAGCCGTGAGCGGGTGCCGGCACCCGGCATCCGGCCGGGCCACTGCCCCCGAGCAGCACCGCGACCTGACACCGACGACGAAGAGGGCCGATGAGCGACTACCCCCACCTGCTGGCGCCGTTGGACCTGGGCCACGTGACCCTGCCCAACCGGGTGATCATGGGCTCGATGCACACCGGGCTGGAAGACCACGCCCGCGACTTCCCCAAGCTCGCCGCCTACTTCGCCGAGCGCGCCCGCGGGGGTGCCGGCCTGATCGTCACCGGCGGCTTCGCGCCCAACGTCGAGGGCACGTTCTACCCGATGGCGTCGAAGCTGACGACCCACCGCGAGGCGCGCCAGCACCGGCAGGTGACCGATGCCGTGCACGAGGCCGGTGGCCGCATCGCCCTGCAGATCCTGCACGCGGGCCGCTACTCCTACACCCCGTGGTGCGTGGCGCCGTCGGCCCTGAAGAGCCCGATCAGCAAGTTCACGCCCCGCGCCCTGTCCGACCGAGGGGTGCGCCGCCAGATCAAGGCCTTCGCCCGGGCGGCACGGCTCGCCCGTGAGGCCGGCTACGACGGCGTCGAGATCATGGGCTCCGAGGGCTACCTCATCAACCAGTTCCTCGCGCCGCGCACCAACAAGCGCATCGACGACTGGGGCGGCAGCCCGAGCAAGCGCCGCCGGTTCGCGGTCGAGACGGTGCGCGCCGTGCGCGAGGCGGTCGGGACCGACTTCATCCTCATCTACCGCATCTCGGTGCTCGACCTCGTCGACCAGGGCCAGACCTGGGACGAGGTGGCCGCGCTCGCCACCGAGGTGGAGGCGGCCGGGGCGAGCATGCTCAACCTCGGCATCGGCTGGCACGAGGCCCGGGTGCCCACGATCGTCACCTCGGTGCCGCGTGCTGCGTTCACCTCGTATGCCGCCCGCCTCAAGCAGCACGTGTCGCTTCCGGTGGTCGCGACCAACCGGATCAACATGCCCGAGGTCGCCGAGTCGGTGCTGGCTGGCGGGGCCGACCTGGTGTCGCTGGCGCGGCCCTTCCTCGCCGACCCCGAGTGGGTGCGCAAGGCCGCGGAGTCGCGCGCCGACGAGATCAACACCTGCATCGCCTGCAACCAGGCTTGCCTCGACCACACCTTCGTCAACAAGCGCGCCACCTGCCTGGTCAACCCGCGGGCTGCGCACGAGACCGAGCTGGTGCTCGGGCCGACCCGCACGGTGAAGCGGGTGGCCGTCGTCGGGGCCGGCGTGGCCGGGCTCGCCGCCGCGACGACGCTGGCCGACCGCGGCCACGAGGTCGAGCTGTTCGAGGCGCGCGACCACGTGGGCGGGCAGTTCGAC
>JBBQNZ010000096.1:0-16584 GCA_038330415.1 Actinomycetales bacterium
GCGCGCCGTAGCCTGTTGGCTGACACGGAGTGTCGGCGTCGTGCAGGGGCACTGTCACACCACGTCGGTATGTCGTGCCCGCGTGACGGGCACCATTCATCCCACAACGTCCGGTAGGTGCACCTTGCGGCTTCTGCGCACACTGGCCACCTCGGCCGCCGTGATCGCCCTGACCGCCGCGCCGGCGGTGACAGCGCAGGCGGTGCCCACCTCGGTGACGGCGCAGGCGGTGCCCACCTCGGTGACGCGCAGCGCGCCTGCCGGCAGCCCGGCTGTTGCCGCACCGACGGTGGCCCGCATCTCGGGCGCGGACCGGTATGCAGCGTCTGCCGCGGCGAGCCGAACGGCGTTCCCGACCGGCACCCGCCCCGACGTCGTGTACCTGGTGTCGGGCGTCTCACCCTGGGAGTCGCTCAGCGCCGGCGCGGCCGCCGTGGCCGAGCACGGGGCGGTCCTGCTCGCCAGACCGGACGGCATCCCGGCCAGCATCGCCACCGAGCTGAAGCGGCTGGCGCCGCGGGCCATCGTCCTGGTCGGGTCCACGTCCACGTTGTCCAATACCGTTGCAAATCAGTCGAAGTCGTATGCCGCGTCGGTGACCCGGATCGCCGGCAGCGGTCGATACCAGATCGCCCAGTCGTTGGTACGGCGCGCCTTCGCGGCCGGCGGTGAGTCGCACGCGTGGGTGGCGACCGGGCGGGTGTGGACCGACGGCCTGGTGGCCGGCGCTGCCGCCGCGGCGCGTCGGGAACCGCTGCTCACGGTGGACGGCGCGGCCGGCTCGCTGCCTGCCGCAACGATCAGCCTCGTGCGCGACCTCGGAGTGACCTCGCTGACGCTGGTCGGGGGCGCTGCGTCCGTCTCGCCCGGCATCCAGGCCCAGCTCGAGGGGGTCCTGGGCGCCGGCAGCGTCAGGAGGGCCACTGGTGCCGACCAGTACGCCCTGGCGGCGCGCGTCAACATCCTCGCCTTCCCCGCCCTGGCGCCCGGCACCTCCTACCTGGCCAACGGGCGAGACTTCGTCAACGCGCTCACCGGCGCCTTCCTGGCGGGCACCAGGGCGCGCCCGTTGTACTACACGTCGCCCTTCTGCGTGCCGGCGCCGGTGCGCCCGCTGCTGGTGGGCGCTGGCACGACCCGCGTGGTACTGCTCGGTGGGGAGGGGACGCTGCGCAGCCTGGTGGGGCAGGTCGTCGCGTGCGGAAGCACCACCACCGCGTCCAGCACGTGGGTGCTTGTCAACAAGCGAAACGCGCTGAGGCCCACGACCTACGTTCCCTCCCGTCTGGTCGTGCCCCCCGTGACCTACCCGCAGGGTCAGCGGCTTCGTTCGGATGCTGCATCGGCCCTCCGGACGATGTTCTCCACCGCCCGTTCCGAGGGCGCCGGCAGGATGGCCATCGCGAGCGGCTACCGGTCCTACACCACGCAGCGCTCGGTGTACTCGCACCGGGTGTCGACCAATGGAAAGGCGTACGCGGACAAGTGGATCGCGCGACCTGGCTACAGCGAGCACCAGAGCGGGCTCGGTCTCGACATCGCACCCGTCGGCAACCGGTCGTGCAGCGTGCACAACTGCATCGGCTCCACCCCGCAAGGGGCGTGGCTGCGACGCAACGCGTGGCGGTTCGGGTTCATCCTGCGGTACGAGAGCGGCTACACCAACGTGACCGGGTACAACAGCGAACCGTGGCACTTCCGGTATGTCGGGGTCCCGCTGTCGACGGCATACCACCGCGGCGGCTGGCACACCCTGGAGCAGTTCCTCGCCGAACCGGCCGCGCCGACCTACTGAGTCGACGCTTGGTGTTGACGCGGCTCGGGTCGCAGTTGGGGACGTGAGCCACGCACCCGTCGCGGCGCGCCTGACCGAAGAAACTCGATACTGGATGTCGAAGACCGTGCAGGCCGTTCGACGTACGTGCACCAAGCAACCCGTCGTCAACCAGTAGGAGTGATCGCAATGCCTCGTTTCATGGGATTCGTGAGGATGGAAGAGGGCATCGGCACGCCGCCCCAGGCGCTGTTCGAGGCGATGGACGTCCACATCGGTGAGCGGGCCGCGAAAGGCGTGTTCCTCGACGGGGGCGGTCTCTACGGCACCGAGGACGCCGTGAACTTCGTGGTCAGGAAGGGCGAGGTCAGCCGGGTCGACGGACCCTATGCCGAGGCCAAGGAGGTCGTCGGCGGCTGGGCGATCATGCAGTACGAGAGCCTCGAGGAGGCCGTGGCCGACCAGCGCGAGTTCGCCGAGCTGCACGCCAGGCACTGGCCCGAGGTCACGGTGATCTCGACCCTGCGCCAGATCTCCGCCGGCCCGGAGGAGCCCGGCGCCTGACCTGGGGTCACTACGCTGGCCGCGTGCCGGCACCCACCAGCGCGGATGACGCGAACGCGGCCGTCGTGGCGGCGTGGCGGGCCGAGTCGGCCCGCCTCGTCGGGGCCCTCACCCGGATGACCCGTGACATCACGCTCGCCGAGGACCTGGCGCAGGACGCCCTCGTGGCCGCGCTGGAGCAGTGGCCGGCGAACGGCATCCCGCAGAACCCGGCCGCATGGCTGATGGCCATCGCGAAGCGGCGCGCCGTCGACCACTTCCGGCGTGCCGACACCCTCCGCCGCAAGACCGCGGAGCTCGAACACGCCCGTGGCGCAGAGGAGGCGGCGATGCCCGACCTCGACGGCCAGGTCGACCACATCGAGGACGACGTCCTGCGGCTGATCTTCCTGTCCTGCCACCCCGCCCTGACGCCGGAGTCCCGTGCCGCCCTGACCTTGCGCCTCGTCGGTGGGCTCACCACCGCCGAGATCGCGCGTGGCTTCCTCGTCAGCGAGTCGTCCATGGGTCAGCGCATCTCGCGGGCGAAGAAGACCCTGTCCGCGGCGCACGCCGAGTTCGAGCTGCCCACCGGGCCGGAGCGGACGAGCCGCATCGACGACGTGATGGCCGTGATCTACCTGATCTTCAACGAGGGCTACACCGCCACCACCGGCCAGGACTGGATGCGCCCCGACCTGGCGGACGAGGCGATCAGGCTCGCGCGGATGCTGGTCGCCCTCGCCCCCGACGAGGTCGAGGTGCTCGGCCTCACGGCGTTGCTGGAGATCCAGGGTTCGAGGATGCCGGCCCGGCTCGACGACCACGGTGTTCCGGTCCTGCTCGAGGCGCAGGACCGCAGCCGGTGGGACGCGAGGCTGATCCGCCGGGGGCTGGCCGCCCTGCAGCAGGCCGAGTCGCTCGCTGCGGACGGCCAGCCGGTGGGAAAGTACTTCCTGCAGGCCTCGATTGCCGCCCAGCACGCCCGGGCCGGGCGCGCCGAGGACACGAACTGGCGCCGGATCGCAGCGTTGTACGACGTCCTGGCGCAAGCGGCACCCGGACCGGTCGTCGAGGTGAACCGGGCGGTCGCCCACGGGCGGGCGTTCGGCCCGGATGCGGGGCTCGCCGTGCTGGCGCGGCTTGACGCGGGCAGCCTCCGCGACTCACCGCTGTTGCCCAGCGTGCGCGGGGACCTGCTCGAACGGGCCGGGCTGACCGCGCAGGCGGGGGAGGCGTTCACCGAAGCGGCCGCCCGAAGCAGCAACGCGAGCGAACGTGCCGTCCTGCAACGGCGGGCCACCGAGAACCTCGGGTGAGGTGCGGTGGAGGACGTGCGGCATCCAGTCGTGGAGTGAGTCAGCTCATGGTCGGGTGATCGGAGGGTTCAGGACGTCCAGCTCGCCACGAGTGAACAGCTGGGCAGGTCGGCCGCCGTCGGCCGTGGTGGTGTGACCCGTCGGATGCAGGAACCCCGTGGTCTTGGTGACCTTGCGATGGAAGTTGCGAGGGTCGAGGTGCTGGCCCCAGACGGCTTCGTAGACGGCACGCAGCTGGGCCACGGTGAACTCGGGTGGGCAGAACGCCGCCCCGAGCGGGCTGTACTCGAGCTTGGCCCGGGCGCGCTCCACACCGTCTCGCAGGATCTGGGCGTGGTCGAAGGCCAACGAGCGCTGGTCGACGGAGCCCACCGGGATCCACCGCGCGCCTGCGGCGTCGCTGCCGGCCACCGGCTCGGCCATCTGCGGGGCGAGTGCGAGCCACGCGACGGAGACGGTACGGCCGCGGGGGTCGCGGCCGGGGCTGCCGTAGGTCGCGAGCTGCTCGAGGTGGACGCCGTCGCGGATACCGGTCTCCTCCGCGAGCTCTCGGTAGGCGGCGTCAGCCAGCTCCTCGTGGGGCAGGACGAAACCGCCGGGCAGTGCCCAGCGCCCCGCGAAGGGGTCGATCCCGCGCTGGACGAGCAGGATGCAGAGCTGGTGGTCACGGATGGTGAGCACCACCAGGTCGACGGTCAGGGCCACCGTGGGGTCGGTCATGCGCCTGATCATACCGAGTTGTCGTCTGCTTGACGATTAGGGGATCAACGGTTATCGTCAATCTAACGATAATCAACGAGGAGGACCTCATGGCCACCATCACCAGCGTTCCGTTCGTTCATCACCTGCGCGCCTCGGCCACCAGCCACGTGCAGCACCTGTCGTCCGGTTCGGTGCGGCACAGCGGTGCCGGTGCGTCGTTCTGGTTCCGGCCGCTGAGTGCAGCGATCAGCGAGATCCCCATCGACGACCGGGAGCAGGAAGTCCTGGTCCGGGTGCGCACGGCGGACCTGCAGGAGGTCACGGCCCCCGGCACGGTGACGTTCCGGTTCGCCCGCCCCGAGGTAGCGGCCACCCGGATCGACTTCTCGGTCGACCTGGCTACCGGGGTGTGGCTCGAGCGACCGCTGGAGCGGGTCGGCGCGGCCATCCACGGGGCCACTTCGGCGGCGGTCACCTCGGCGATGTCCGGGCTGAACCTGGTCGACGCGCTCGTCGTCGACCCGGCGCGGCTCGGTGCCACGGTGGCGCAGCGCCTGTCCACCGACGAGCGGCTGCTGTCCATCGGCATCGACGTGGTCGGGGTGCGCTTCAACGTGTTGCGGCCCGAGTCGGACGTGGAGCGTGCCCTGCAGACGCCCGCCCGGGAGGTCATCCAGCAGGAGTCGGACCGGGCGACCTACGAGCGTCGCGCACTGGCGGTGGAGCGGGAGGCCGCGATCGGCGAGAACGAGCTGGCCAACCAGATCGAGCTCGCCAAGCGGCAGGAGCACCTGATCGCCCAGAAGGGTGCCAACGCCCGCAAGACCGCCGAGGATGCCGCCACGGCCGACGCCATCGCCGCGGAGGCCGAAGCCGCCCGCACCACAGCGACATCCGTCGCGCGAGCGGAGGCCGAACGCGCCATCGGTCAGGCCACCGCCGACACCGAGCGCGCCAAGCTGGCCGCCTACGACGGGGTCTCGCGAGACCTCCTGCTCGCCCTCGCCCTGCGTGAGCTCGCCGGAAACCTGCCGGCCATCGAGCAGGTCGTCGTGACTCCTGACATGGTGACCGGGCTGCTCGGCCGCCTCACGGCATCGCAGAGCCAGAGCTGAGAGATGACCACCCCTCGAGTCGTCGTCGTCCATCGGCGCACCGAGTACGAGGACCTCGTCGCACGACACGGCACCCGCGGCCAGGCCCAGTTCTTCCTGGCCACCCGTCAGCAGGACCTCGATGACGTCGAGCGGCGCCACGAACGCACCCGGACCGCCCTGAACACGGTGAGCGCCGCCATCCCGTCGGACTGGTCGCGTGCCGAGGTCGAGCGAGAAGACTTGTCCCGCTTCGTGTTCCGACCGGAGGACATCCTCGTGGTCGTCGGCCAAGATGGTCTGGTCGCGAACCTGGCCAAGTACATCGGCGATCAGCCCGTCATCGGGATCAACCCGCTGCCCGGGACCATCGCCGGGGTCCTGGTGCCACACGCGCCTGATGCCATCGGGCGTCTGCTGGCCGGCGTCACCTCCGACAGCGCCACCGTCCTTCGCCGAGTCATGGTGCGCGCCGACACCGACGACGGGCAGAGCCTGACCGCTCTGAACGAGATCTACCTCGGCCAGCCCACCCACCAGTCAGCCCGCTACACCCTCGACGTCGGCGGCCGCATCGAGCGGCAGTCGTCCTCCGGCATCATCGTCGGTACCGGTACCGGCTCCACCGGATGGTGCCTGTCGCTGCAGCAGGTCCAGGCACCCCGGCTTCCGCTCCCTCGGCCCGAGGACCAGCGACTCGCCTGGTTCGTGCGCGAGCCGTGGCCGTCGCCTTCGACCGGTTCCTCCCTCACCAACGGCATCCTCGCAAGCACCCCCCTGACGGTGCACGTCGAGTCGGACACCCTCGTCGCCTTCGGCGACGGCATCGAGGATGACCGGCTGACCCTCGGCTGGGGCCAGCACCTGACCATCGGCCTGGCCGAACGCCGGCTCTCGACGGTCCAGTAGGCGTCGGCGCGCGGGTCAGCCGTCCATCGGCCGACCGAGGCAGGACGCGAGCCGTCGCGGCGACGTGGGCCGGGGGGCGCCTCAGTCCTGCTCGGGCTCCGCCAGCAGGTCGTGCCGACGGCCGGTCCAGTCGTCGAGGTGGGCATCGAGCACGAGCCGGCGCAGGGCCTGCGCTCGTGGCTTGGGGTCGGCGTGCTTCGGAAGGACCTCCTGGTAGAGCATCGTCAGCTGGGTCACGTCGAAGCCGCCCAGCTCGCTCTCGCGAAGGACTGCCACCTTGTGCTGCTTCACGATTCCGAGCAGACCGAGATAGAGGAAGTAGACGATCCCGGTGCCGATGTCATTCACGCCCGGGTGGTCGTCGGCCCTATCGCCCCGCTTGACGGCGCGGACTCGGTAGACCTGCCCGTTCAGTCTGGTGGCTCCTGCTCCTCTTCGTCCTGCCCTTCGTGGGGCTGCCCCTTCTGGTCGCGAACCTGATCGTGCACCGGCACACGCCGGGCGCCATCACCGGTCGCACGTCAGCCCACTGAGGGGCGGCGACGGGAGCGAGGCGGTGTCAGGGCCGCCGGGGGTCATGACCGCAGCGTCGTCCACTGCCCCTCGGAGACCACCTCGACGCGGCCGTCGACGACGGTGATGGCCGTCTGCTCGTCGATGGCGTAGGCCGGCACACCGATGTCACGGGCCCACTGCTCGGCGTGGTCGAGGGTGTTGGTCGCGAAGGCGTCCAGGTGCGGGAAGATCGAGAAGTCGACGACGCCCAGGGTGCGGTCGTCCGGAGCGGAGCCCCATTCGACGAAGTACTGCCCGATCCGGGGCGTCAGCACCATGCTTCCGGCACTGACGCCGACCCAGACCGTGTCGTGCAGGGTCGGCAGCAGGTCGGCGAGCCCGGACTCGCGCATCCAGTGGCACAGGTAGGTCGCGTCACCGCCGTCGACCAGGAGCGCATCCGCTTCCTGGACCCAGGGCACACACCGCTCGGCGCCGATGCTGGGCAGCGCGGTGAGCTCGAGGACGCCGAGCGATGCCCAGCCGAGTCCGGAGAAGTGCCGCCAGTTCGTTCTGGCGGCGACGAAGCCCTGCACCGTGGTCGGGCCGCACATCGGGTGGCCCCACTGCGCGGTCGGGATGCAGAGGGCGCGGCACTGGTCGATCGGCTTGCCCAGCAGCTGCACGAGCGCCGCCTCGATGCTGGGGTTGGTGACGCCTCCTGAGGTCAGCATCAGCTTCATGGTGCCTCCGGGGGGGGGCGGGCGTGGTTGTCGGGCTGCACGAGACAGAGGCTACGAAGGCTGCTCACGACACTCAACCGGAAGCGGTGCCCTGCGCGGCGTTCCGACGGAGACGTTCAGCGAGCAGACTCGTCGAATGCGTCCAGCCACCCCATCGGGACCTCGAGTGGTTCGGTTGATGGCCGACTACGCGGCCGACCCCGTCTGGTTCGACGATGGGCTGGTGGCGCTCGAGGACCTGCCGATCTCGCCGCGGCTGCGGACGGCTCTGCGGTCCTGGGCCGATGAGTGGGAGCGCATCCTGGGGCCCCAGTTCGAGGTCCGTGAGAAGGACCGCTACCGGCGTTGGCTCGAGGCGGGGCGACGCCACGCAGCCGAGCTGCAAGGCGAGTTCGGGCCCGGCTATCGGGTCGTGTACTGGCACGAGAACGAGAAGGTCCAGGGGACTTCACTGAGCCGCGGCTCAGAGCCCTTCGAGGACGACAAAGATGAAGCAGATGAAGGCCGTGTGGTCCCCGATCCCGGGTGGGAGCAGCTCTCGCGGGGTATCGCGCGAGAAGGGCGGTTCGCTGATGACCGAGATGCGGAAGCCGGCCTGGGTGAAGGCGTCGGACATGGCGTGCAGCGGTCGGTGCCGGTAGGTCAACACTGCACTTCGGACGCCGAAGGTGTACTCCTCGCTGTACTGGGTGACGGAGAAGTAGTCGGCGTGGGGGTCGCTGGACTCGAGGATGCATGGGTGGTTGACCGAGAGCAGGAGCCGGCCACCGGGCCGCAGGATGCGGTGCAGCTCGGCCAGCGGCGCCTGCCGCGCGAGGTCGAGCATGGCCGGGCTGGACTCGAAGCCCGTCACGACGGCGCCCTTCGCGCGCAACACTGCCGACAGGTGGCCGGAGAGGCACCCGGCATCCGGCACCCGACGACCGCTGACGTCCCCGGCCTCGGGTCGAGGCGTCGACGCGCGGTGTGCTCAGCCTCCGCTGGAGGAGGGAGCATTGGGGGCGGGGAGCGGTTGTGGGTGAGGCAACCGCCCTGCCGTGTCGATGCCGGTGATGGCCAGGACGACAAGGGCGAGCACGACCAGGCACACGACGAGCGCGAGGCCAAGCGACGCCACGACGTGACCAGAGGGCAGGGTCGCCGTTCGCGAGCCCGGAGTGCCGGTCCGTCGGATGGCCGGGTGGGCGTGCACCAGGCTGGTCATCGCATGGCCGGGTCCGAGCGGTCCGGAGTGGCGTCGATAACGCCTGCTGTTCGCACGGCGCGCACGGCGTCGGGGCGGACGCCTTCGTGGTGCGTCTGTGCGTAGAAGGACAGCTCGTGGCCGTCGGGGTCGTGGAACCCGATCAGCCGTCCTTGGGCGGCGCTGATGATCGGAGTGTGCTGGATGCCGAGCGAGTCCAGGTGCGCTGCGCAGTCGTCGAGGTGTGCTTCCGCGGGTACGCGCACGTTGAGGAAGCCGAACCGGTCCGTGGCGGCTGCTGCGGCCGGCTCCTGGCGAAGAGCGAGGATGACCTGCCCCAGGCCGGAGAAGCCGACACCGCGCACCACGCCGTCGTCGTCGTCGGGCCACTCCATCTCCTCTCGCAGCTCGAAGACAGCGGCATACCAGGGCCGGCTGACGGCCAGGTCTGACACCGGGATCTTCACGGACAGCACATCCAGGGCGGGAAGGGCCATGGCGGTTGCTCCAATCGATACAGTAACGCTGTATCGAAAGTGAACCACTACAGTGGTGCTGGCGTCAACAAGGTTGGAGAGGACTCATGGGCAGCACCGAGCAGGGCACCTCTCGCCGGCCGTACCGCTCGCCGGCCCGCGACGCGGCCGCCCAACTGACCCGGCAACGGATCATGGACGCCGCGGCCAGGATGTTCACCGAGTCGGGGTACACCGCAACATCGGTGCGCTCGATCGCCAAGGCCGCCGGGGTGGCCGAGAAGACGGTGTACCTGCAGTTCGACACCAAGCCGGCGATCCTCAAGGCGCTGGTCGACGCAGCCATCGTGGGCGCCGACCACGGCATCCCCACAGTCCGCTCGCCCTGGTTCCTCGAGGTTCTCGAGCAGTCCCGGCTCGACCGCAAGGTGCAGCTGCTCGTGCAGGGCACCACTGCCCTCCACGAGCGCACCGGCGCGCTGTTCGCGGTCGCCCGTGAGGCTGCCACAGTCGATCCCCAGGTCTCGACGCTGTGGCGCCGCGGAAAGCGGCGCCACCTAGCAGACATGACGCTCATGGCCGAGAGCTTCTCCGAACACGGCCTCGTACCAACGCCTCTGGACAGTGCTTGGGCTACCGAGCTGCTCTACGTCCTGCTCGGCCCGGAGAACTGGGACCTGATCCGCCGCGAGCTCGGCCGCACCGAAGCCCACTACGGCGGGTGGCTGCGCACCACCTTGACCACCTCGTTCTCGGGCACGAGCTAGCCCGAGGGTGTGCGCAGCGTTCCAGCCATGTGTCTGGCCGCACAGGCACGAGGCCGTGGCGAGTCGGTCACACGCGTCCAGTCTCAGCAGCGTGTCGTCCGCAGCCCGTCGAGCGGCAACCCTCTGTTCGGTCCCCGTCGCCAGGGCTACCGTCGTAGTCGTGGCCACAGCCGGACGAGACATCGCGTCGTGGCATGCCCTGCGCTTCGCGCTGATCGGGCTTGCGTTCCCGGTTGTCGCGTTCATCCCAGACCTCGTGCAGGAGGTGATGACCATGCTCCTCCTCGCCCTGGTCGGTGGGGTGATCGCTGCCTTCGCCCTGGTGCAGGGGGTCCGCGCTCTCCGTGCCCGGCGCGCGGCACACGAATCGCCAGCCATGGCGGCGAGCGCCATCGCCGTCGCGGTCCTGCCCCTACTCGGCGCGCTGCTGCTGCTGCCGAGTGTGGGCTGCTACGTCGGCGAGGGTTGTGGGGGCGGTTGACGCTGCCCACTCATCGCAACGTCGCGCGGTCGACCGCCCGGGGTCGGCGAGCCGGGCTGGCCCATGCTCTGCGGCACCACCGACAGCGCACGACGTCGGGCGGAGTGGACCCTGTCCGCGCCAGTGACCCCCTCATCCGAGGGTCGCGAGGTGTCCGGGCACCCGCGGGGGCGACTGACAAGACCTGATGCGTGGCCGGTCTGGCAGCGCATGGCTCGAATCACGTCCTGCGCGTGAGGCATGAGGAGATCCATCCCCTCGGCAGGCAGTGAGGCGGCCGCTACGACCCACAATCCCGGTGCGCACCTCGCTCGATCACTCTCTGGTACGCGCACCGTGGCTGCGGGCCCGTGATGTGCGCGCAGCGTTGGCAACCGTCCTGCTGTCGGGCATCTTCCTGGGCGAGGCTGCCTACGGCCCCAGCGTGGTCGCGGACTCGACCACCCCCGCGTACTGGGTGGCGATCGGCGCGGTGGGCGGCATCCTGCTGGTCGGCGGGGCGAGGACGAGCTCGGACTCCAGCTCGTGGTCGATCGGAGCACCAGTGCTGTTGCGCAGGGGAATCGAGGGCTTCAGCAGTCTCGACGCCTGCACCCCGTGCCGGTAGTAGGCGCACAGGTCCATCCCGATGTGTTGGTAGAACGCGATGGCCCCGGTGTTGTTGTTCGTCGTGACCAGCCACACCCGCCTGCACCCGCGCTCGCGGGCCCGGGTGACGCATTCCTTGATGAGGGCGCGCCCGATCCCGCGTCTGGGTGTGCTCGTGCTGATGGCGACGACCTCGAGGTCGGCGTCGCGGACGTGAACCAGGGCCAGCCCCGTGCGGCGGCCGCCGAGCAGTGCCACGTAGCCGGTCAGCTCGAGCGCGTCGAGGAGCTCACCGCGCGGCGCGACCGTGGTGGATGACCAGTTGCGCACCAGGGTCGCCCTGACCCAGCCCGATCGTCTGCCGTGAGGGGGCGCACCAGCACCGTCGGGGGTCGCGGCATCCCCGCATTCTGCCCGGGCCTCGTTGCAGGAGGAACGCCCGGCGCGGACGTCGCGCAGTGGTCCGCCACCGCCTGGGCCCGCCGGGTCTACCGAAGCGGTGGCAGGCGACGGGCGATGTCGAGGGCAAGATCGAGCTGGTGACCCAGGGCGGGTGCACTGTCCCACCACGACACGGACTCCACGACCAGCCCTTGACGGGTGACGCTGATCGACCACAGCTCGGCGGGACGCACGACACCGTCGCCGTGCAGGGCGGACGGCCAGTTCTCGATGCGTCGGCGCAGCTCGACGTCGAGGATGCCGTTGGGGTCGGTGTAGACGAAGCGGCCCTCTGGGTCGGGACCGGGCGGACGACCAACCAGGCTTCCGAGCGTCTTCATCAGCCTGCCCAGGTCGGACCCGGGGCCGACCCGATGGACGTCGACAGCGGGGGCGTCGCTCCCCGTCGGCGATCGACCGGTCCGCAGGCTCGGACAGACCCAGCGAACGAACGAGGCGGGATCGTTCTCGCCGGTCGGCGTGCCGTCATCGAGGTCGCAGTACCAGGCGAGATCCGGCTGGCGGGGTTCCAGCCGGCAGGCGTGCTCGTGCGCCGTGGTGACAACCAGGTCGCGTTCGGCCACCACGGCGTCGACGAAGGCGAAGTGCGGACCCGTCGTGGCCATGTCACCACGGTAGGCCGAGGGATGCGGAGCGACGGTGCAGAGGACGGGCATGGGGGTACCGGAGTACACCGCGGTTGGATCTGGGAGACTGCGAACGGCCGAACCGGCTCCACCTCGGGACTTCTGGGACTGAATGATGACGACGTCGAGTCAGGACGCGAACAAGGCGTCCCTTCCCGAGTCCCCTCCTCCTGTCGTCGATCCGGCGACCAGGGGTGGCCTGCACGTGACCGTGCACTTCGACCGGACGTCGGTCTGGCGATCGGGGCTGATCCTCGCGGGTGTGGGCGTGGCGCTGCTGCTGTTCCTCTGGCTGTTCTCGGTGCTCAGCCACTTCCTGTTCCTGCTCGTGCTCGCGTGGCTGTTCGCCACGGCCCTGGAGCCCGGCATCCGCTGGTTCGTTCAGCGCGGCCGGTCGCGGGGGGTGTCGACCGCTGTTGTGGGCGGGAGCGCGGTCGTGCTGGCCCTCGTCCTGGCCGTGCTGTTCGGTCAGCTGTTCTTCAACCAGGTCACCGAGTTCGTGCGCGGCCTGCCCGACCTGACCACCTCGGTCATCAACTTCGTCAACCAGCGGTTCGGGACCAACCTCGACCCCGCCACGATCGCGTCGCGGCTGAACCTCGACCCCTCGCAGATCACCGTCTGGGTCGGGTCCCTGTCCGGTGGGCTGCTCGGTGTCGTGGGGTCCTTGTCCTCGATCGTGTTCGACCTCGTCACGGTGCTGGTGTTCGGCTTCTACTTCGCCGGCGCCGGCCCCAAGCTCATCCACAGCCTCGCCTCCTGGATGCCGCCGCGCGTCCAGGAGGTCTTCATCACGATCACCGAGATCACGATCGCCAAGACCGGCGGGTACGTCGTGTCCAAGATCGTGCTCGCGGCGGCATCTGCCTTCTTCCACGGCATCTTCTTCGCCGCCATCGGCGTTCCCTACTGGTTGCCGTTCGCATTGTTCGCCGGCATCACGGCGCAGTTCGTCCCCCTCATCGGGACCTACCTAGGGGTCATCCTTCCCGCCTTGGCGACCGTGTTCGGCAGCCCCTGGAAGGCGATCGCGATCGTCGCCTTCGCCGCGGTGTACCAGCAGATCGAGACGTACTACTTCACCCCACGGGTCAGCCATCGCACGATGGACGTCAACCCCGCCATCGCCCTTGGAGCCGTCTTCGTCGGCGCTGCCATCTGGGGCCCGCTCGGTGCGCTGATCGGCATCCCGCTCGCGGCGGCCGCCGTCGCCATCCTCGACACCTACAGCCACCGATACGACCTGGTTCCTGGCGTCCTCAACGTCGGCGAGGCGGCAGGACCAGAACGGGGACCCTAGCGATTCATGCCTGGGGCGCTTCGTCGACACGGGGTCGCTGGGGCTGCGCAGGACCTGTAGTCGCCGTGGGGCGCGGTGACGCAGTCGGCAGTGTTGTCGCCGTCATCACCGACGATGAAGCTGGTGGTCGCGACTGCGAGCCCAGCCGCGGACGGTGGCGATGACCGCAGCGGTCTTGCGCATCGCCCGGGTCTCGGTGTCGTGGTCGCGGCCGCCTTGCCGGGTCGTGACGTTGTCGTTCTCGGTCGTACGCATGATGGGGCCCTTCTGGAGTGGAGATCGGGTTCGGGCTCTGGCGTTATCTACCCGCTCGCCAGTCACTGATGCAGCGCGATGGGAGAGGGCCGGTCCCAAAGCCAATAGCGGCGGCATCCGCCGGGTACCGCGGGACCCGATCGCATGGCCCGAGCCCGAGGCCGACGGATCACCCTGGCTACCCCTCGACGCTTGAGCGCCGGACAGCGGCGGTTGACCCTGTGGGATCCGGCGCGTGGAAGGGGGCTCGCGCCCGTGGTTGGGATGATGCCACGATTCCGGCGTGGAGACGTTGGTGGTGCCGACTCGCCTGGGGGATGTTGAGGTGGCGCTGAGCGGTTCGGGGGAGAGAGGCGATGTACTTGTCTTCCCCGGAGGCCACGCCACTGCCACCACCGCCTTGGGATCGGACCTGTACACCGATCTCGGGTATCGGGTCCTGAGCTTCTCCAGGCCCGGCTACGGCCGCACCCGGGTGGGTTCGTTGATGGCGGCAGAGTTCGTCCCAGCGGTCGCGGATGGTTGCGCGCACCTGGGCGTCACCGAGGCGGCCGCGACGGTGGGCATCAGCTTCGGAGGTCTCCAGGCCGCGCAGGTCGCGGTGAGGCTCGAGCATCTGGCTCCTCGGCTGATCCTGCACAGCTGTGCCCCATCGACCTTGCCCTTCCCGGACACCGCACTCGAGGCGATAACGGGGCCGGTCGGCTTCTCGCGCAGCCTCGAGGGACTCACCTGGCGGGCTGTGCGCGCGCTGACGGCTACGGATCGGGGCCTGCGTCTGATGATGTCCCAACTGTCTGCGGTGCCCGTCGACTCGTGGTGGCAAACGTGGACGCCGGCTGACCGGGCCTCGGCTCGGGCGACGTTCGCGACCATGGCTTCCGGTTCGGGGTTCGCCACGGACCTGCGTCAGGGAACACAGAGCCGGTCGAGGTATCGCGCGGAGGCACTTCGGTCGGTGAGCTGCCCGACCCTGGTGACGGCATCGCGCAAGGATGGCGGCGTGGCCTTCGCGCACGCCGAAGACCTCGTCCGCACCATCGCGAACGCCCGGCTCGTCGAGACCCACGCGGTCAGCCACTTCTACTGGCTCGGCCCAAGCCGGCTGGCCGTCTCCGACGCCATTCGCACCTTCGTCGGTGTGTCATAGGACGCAGCCGCCCAGACCGCCGCTGGAACCCGGTGGCTCGGGGGCGGCGCACCAGCCTTCTGGTGTGGCGATCGACAAGAGCGGGAGATGGTGGACGGGCAGCTCGGCCCGCCGACACGCAGCGAAGAGATGCGGGGCCTGGTGGGGGAGCGGCCCCACTACCAACTGGTGGCGACGTCGAGGCTCACGTCACGAGGTGGGCGTAGGCCACGACGTTGTCGACGTAGTGGCCGCTCTGCCGGTCGATGTCACCCCCACAGGTGATGAGGCGCAGCTCGGCGCGTCCGCCGGTGTCGGCGTAGACCTCCGAGGTCGGAAACTGCGCCTTGGGATAGCGCTCGACGCGGTCGACGACGAACGTGGCGGTGGAGCCGTCCTGGCGCTCGACCATCACCTTCGCGCCCTTCTTGAGGGCACCGAGCCGGTAGAAGACAGCTGGGCCCAGGTGGCTGTCGACGTGTGCCGCGATGACCGACGGGCCGAACTCGCCGGGAGTCGGCCCGGCCGAATACCAACCGGCCCGCTGGAAGTCCTTCGGAGCCTCGAGCTCGCCTTTGTCGTCGAGAGCGAGGTCGACCAGGCCCTTCGTGGCGACCTTGATCGAGGGAATCCGCAGCGCCACAGGCGCACTGGGCACCATGATCGGACCGAAGTCGGATGCCGGCGCCTTGGCAGCCGCAGTTGGCGCGGTTCGTGGCGATGAGGTCGTCGATCCGGACGGGGTGGGCGCCGCGACCTGTGCCTGGCTGTTGTCAGGCCGCGGCGGCGGGCCCGCTGCGGTGAGGGCCCGCGCCACAAGCCCCCCGCCGAGCAGGAGCAGCACGACGGTGACCACCGCGGCAAGGACACCGCGGCGGTCACCGAACGTGGGTGAGATCGACATCAGATGCGGTTGGTCGCCTTGCGGGCAGCGAACGCTCCGGTGCCCAGGGCGGTGAGGAAGAGGCCGCCACCGAGGGCGAGGCCCAACGACCCGTTCGGGGCCGAGGTGCCGCCCCCACCGGTCTGGACGCCGCCGGCGGGCGCCGCCGCGAGCACGCCACAGATGGCGGGGTCGGTGGCCTCGGTCGGCAGGCTCGGGTCGAGGTCACTCTTGGTGTCGCCGTCGTACTTGCCGTTGTCGTTGTGGTCGACACCGTGGACGACGACGACCGACTGGCCCGAGGAAATCGCTGCAGCGACATCGGTGGAGACATTGATGCTGCCGCGCTCGTAGGTGAGCTTGCCGCCGGGGGCGGTGTCGAAGCGGTCGACGGCCAGAGCGCTCTTGGGCGAGGAGTCGCCGGACTTGGTCAGGGACACGACGATGCCACCGTATGCGGGGCCACCCTCAGTGGTGTTCAGGGTGCCGTCGCCACTGGCGTCGTCAGAGGCCTTCGGGCACTCGTGGCGGGCGTCGGCGCCGAAGTGGATGTGCGCGGCGTGCGGCGCGTCGGCGAGCAGACCAGAAGCGGCCATGGTCACGTCGATCTTCGTTCCGTTCACGGTCACCATGGCGGTGCCGTTGGCCGAAACACCGTTCAGTGCCACGGGACGCAACGTCGCCGTGGTGTTGCCATCAGCAGCCTGGGCGATGCCAGCACCGAGGAAGGGAAGGAGCGCTGCCGAGCCGAGGGCGACTGGGGCGATCTTGGTGGTCGTACGCATTCAGGTATCTCCTTGTTGGTGCGGCTCGAGGGCCGCTGTGGAAACCATCAGTTGTGCGGGTCATTCGTTG
>JBBQNZ010000097.1:0-16469 GCA_038330415.1 Actinomycetales bacterium
GTTCAGGTTCCGGAGGCCATGTAGGCGGCCAGGATGTAGTTGGGGTGGCGGTCCAAGTTCTTGCGGGCCCCGGTCGTAGCGCATCGTGATGCGCGGGTCGGCGTGGCGGGCGGCGATCCGCACGTCGCGCAGGTCGACCCCGGCGTCCAGCATGGTGGCGACGAAGGTGTGCCGCAGCATGTGCGGGTGCATCCGGGTGGCGTGCACGCCGCCGGCCTGCGGCAAGGCGGTGCAGGCGGCGGGTGGCGCGGTGGCGGTCCATCCGGGTTCCGTTTCGGGTGCGCAGGATCGGCCCGGACTCCCGCTCGGTCACGGCTCGCTCGATGGCACGGGACACCGCCGGCGGTAGCGGGGTGAGGACGACCTTGCCGCTCTTGCCGTGGACCTTGAGCACCCGGTGACCATGTTCCTCGCCCAGGTCCTCGATGTTCGCCCCGCACGCCTCGAAGATCCGCAGCCCGAGCAGGCCCAGCATCGCCACCAGCGCGAAGTCGTTGAGATTCGCCGAGCCACGCGCGGTGGCGAGCATCGCCTCGAACTGCAGGTGGGTCAGGCCCAGGGTGGGCGACTCCGGCGGCACATTGGGCCGGCGGACGTACTCCGCCGGGGAGTGCGCCAAGACCTCGTCGATCACGCAGGTCCGGTAGAAACCGGCCACGACCGCGACCCGGCGGCTGATCGTGGACGGCTTGTACCGGCGCACTCCCTGCATCCACCGCACGTAGAGCTCGACGTGGGGTCGCTGCGCGGCCAACGGGTCCGGGCCGCGTTCGTCGCACCAGGCGACAAAGCAGCGCAGGTCGGACTCGGTGTGCACGCGCGACTGCCCCTTGAACCGGGCCAGGTAGGCGTCAGCGTGACGAAGACGGTCCGAGACCGGAGGCAGCACGACGGGAATGAGAATCTGTGAAGTAGCCATTTCGCAGCGTCCGCCCATCGCCCCCAACGGTCAAGGAATCACACCACGCGCGGCATGACCGGTAAGGGCGAGTGAGTCACGCGAACGCCCGACGGCCTGCTGTCTACTCGAATCGCGATCCCACAACCTGCCACGGCTGCCCAGAGGCGCATAGTTGCACTTCGTACTGGTCCTCGCCGATGAAGCCGCCACTGATGTCGACGGGCACTCCCGTTCGGAGGCTGTGCTTGCCCGACGGTTCGGTGATGACGACCTCTTGTCCGTTCACCTTCGCGGTCCAGCCATCGGGCCAGACAAGGGACCACATCTGTTCACCCGACTGCAACCGAACACAGCCCGTCTTGTCCAACTGACTGAGAACGAGCTGCGCCAGTGGGCCGCAGGAAGCTACCCCGACGAGGCCGCCGTCGAGCTGCTCATCCGCAGCGGTTGGATCCGACGAACCAGCTTCGCCACCGGCTGCACCCACCCCCTCGATAGCGGACGGGGGTCATGGATCGACTGGGAGGCCGTTGACCAGATCCTTACCGGCGAAAGCGACAGTGCTGTTCTGGCCGCCTCCGGTGGCGAGCTGCGAATCCTGAAGATCGCGCACTGCATTGCACACGGACTGCTCGTCGACGCGGTCCCCGGGCTCGACCGTCGACACCTCGACCTCGTCCTCGCCGCCATCGCCCACGCCGGCGGACCCCACCAGCACAACGGACCCTTGGCCCCCGACCCGGACGGTCGCTGGACCGACCGCGACACCGGACAGCGCATGACCTTCCCCCTGCTGGGTTCACTTCACCCCTGGCCGACGGACGAGAACGGCACGAGGTGACCGTTGCGCGGCGCCGACAGCGCGAGCCCGAACTGAACGGGTTTCGTCGACACAGTCGCCCACGCGTGCCGACGGCGGGGAACCTCCAAGACGATCAACTTCGCGACACCGATGGTCGGACAGGTTCGGCCGGTGCGATCGCTCCATGGGGGTTGTGGCCCGAAAGCGCCTTGCCGGATGCGTTGGGAGGTATGGGCTTCTCGAGGCGCTCACCCTTGGGAGAGGATGGTGCACCAGTGAGCCGTCGTGAGGACTGGAGTCGGGCGAACGACGCTGCAGGCTCAGAGCTGGTGGCGGGCCGAGCGCAAGGCGAAGGACGACCGGTGCAGTGCTCTGGGTTTCAGGTTGTGATGGCGCTGCGCGAGCGTGACGCGTGGGTCGCGGAGTGTGAGCAGCGGGCCGGGCAGGCCCTGGTGCACCTGGTGGACAGTGACGGGCTGACCACGACGGAGGCGGTGCCATGGTGCGCCGGGGAAATCAGTGTGTCTGAGGCGGCCAGGCTGCGCCGGTTGGTGCGGGCGGCCGGTGCCGCCGCGCTTGCGAAGCCCTACGGGGCTCCTTCCCTCAAGAGGTCGAATCGCAGGTGCGAAACGGGTCCGGCCAGCAGCGGCAGCCGGCGCCGCTGCCGCCAGAGCACCGGGCTCCCGTCGGTGCCGCGGGCCAGCGCGTAGCGACGCTCGAGGCGTAGGCCCTGGTTGGGCACGGCGCTCGCCGCGAGCACATGTCCAGTGCCCGCACCGATGAGCTCCGATCGAGGGCCCGCGCGCGGCACCGGCGGGGATTGGCTGAGATCGGCCACCAGGCCCTGCACGAACACCCGGCGCGCTGGGGCCGGTCGGGTCTCGATCCGGTACGGGTGCCAGTGCTCCGGCAGCGTGGCGGAGGGCTCATACGTGAAGGCACGGGTCCGGGTCCGCCGGGTCTCCGCAAGGGCTGCGCTCGCGTCGGCCGACAGCGCGAGGTCGATCCCGTCGGCGCGCAGCTCCACGGCCCACATCACGTTCGCGTCCTCGTCGACCCCCAGCACCACGTCGTCGAGCGCCGTTCCGGACAACGGGGTGGTGGCCGCCGGCCAGACCACGAGCGAGGAGCGGTCCAGGCCGCGCGTCCGGAACAGGGACCACGGCCCGGGGGCCTCGTCCGGACCGGCGGGAGGGTCGTCGTCGCCGGGCGGGATCGTCAGGTCCCACCAGTCGTCGAACCCGTCCTTGACCCGGACCCCGGCCAGCGACACGACCACCCCGGAGCTCGGTGGCGGGTCCTCGCTGGGTGGAGCGGGCGCGGGCGACGGGATGGGGATGGTGAACCAGTCGTTCGCGTGGTCGGAGATCAGCTCGATCAGCAGCGCTGTCGCCAGGTGGGATCGGTCTGGGGGGAACCCGCCGATGTCGACGGCTGCGTCTTCGATCTGCCACCAGCGGGGCGCCGGGGCCCCCGGGTACTGCAGACGCTGCGGCAGCACCTGTCGCGCGGCGTACTGCGGCGCCGGTAAAGGCCCGGAGGCGTCCGCGGTGAACCAGTCCACGTCGCCGCCGTCGTGGCCGACGACAGTGAGCGTGGTGCCACCGACCGGGACCTCCGCCTCGTAGGTGAGGGTCTCGGTCTGCCAGAAGTCTGGCCGGACCAAGAACCCCTGGATCGAGAGGTCATCCTCGGGGACCAACCCAGCCCGCCACGCGGCGAACCCGTCGACGGACCCCGCCAGCGTGTTGTCGTAGGGCGCCGGTAGCTCACCGAAGGCGCAGGCCTCACGCTGGGCGGGAGTCAGGACACCCTGGATGGCCCTCCCGACGCGGACCCGACGTCCGACCGTCCACCAGTCCTCCGTAGCGCCCTCGACCAGCGCCTCCGCCGGGACGATGGTCGGGTCCAGCCCGGCAACCTGTTCCAGCGGCGTGTGCGCCACCTGGAGCTCGACCAGCACCGGGGACGACGCGTCTTCCGCGGCGTGTTCGCCGACCTGCCACTGCCGCCCGAGCATCCACAGCGGGTCGGCGACCTCGGCGGCGAAGCCGCGCTGGGTGTCTGTGTACGGCGGCATCGGCTCTAGGCGCCGGTAGTGCTCCCAGGTCATCGGGACTCCTCCAGGTCGCTTCCGGCTCGGCCGGAGGCAAGCACCATCGAGGTCGGCACGGCCAGTGCCCAGGCGCCGAGCTCGTCCGGCTGGGCCATCCGTGCCCTGGCCAGTTCGCGGGTGGAGAGCACGATCGCGGGCAGCGACTCGGGCGTGATCGGGAACTGCTCGTCGGGGGGCACCGCCAGCAGCACGGACTGCTGTGCGCGGGCACGGGGGGCGTCGAAGCCGAACGAGGCGTGCGTGGTGTGCCGGCGGCTCGGCACCGTCTCGGCCCAGTCGTCGAGCAGCGCGACCCCCACCGGCCCGTCGGCGGTCGCCGCGGGCCCGTAGACGACCACGTGCCGCTCCGAGCTCACCGGCACCGCCCAGAGCGTGGCCGGGTCGCTCGCGGCTGCTGGCCACGCGGTGAGCACCTGATGCGCCTCCAGGCGCGCGACGGTGGGCCGCACCGCGGCGACCACCTCGAGCCAGTCCCGGTCGAGGTCCGGTGCCACGGTCACCGCGGGCAGCGTGCCGGTGCAGACCAGCGGCAGCCCCGACGATGGGACGAGCAGCGCGTGGATCCGGGTGCCCAGCGTGGCCGCGTCGGCCGTCGCATCCGTGGCCGGGTCACCGGCGGCCGCGATCCGGGCGGCGAGAACGTCGGCGGCCCCCTCGTCCGGGAGCCCCCACGCTCGCGCTGAGCTCGTGACGGGAGGGTCGGCGGCCAGTTCTGCGAGGACGTTGGCGGCACCCGCCCGCAGGCTCGTCAGCCGGTCCCGAAGCTCGGCCTCGCCCGCCGCGGCATCGCCGGCGACATCGGGCCGGCCACGCTGGACATCGAGCAGCGAGCCCAGCCGGTCCAGGGCGCGCCGCCGGTCGCGGGCCGTCCCTCCCGTGGCCGGGCCTCCCAGCACCGCCGCGGCGAACGAGTCCAGGCGTGCCTGGGGGAGGAGCACCGCGTCGGGCACGTCGAGCCCGAGGTCGGCCAAGGTCACCCTCGAGGCGTCCAGCGTCCAGGTCCACGCCTCGGCGGGCCCGGTCTCGGCGGCGAGCAGTGCGCAGAACGCCGGGTCGGCGACGGTCGCCGGGGACGCAGGGCTGGCCGCGCCGATCGGCAGCGCGAGCAGGACCGTGGTGCGCACCGAGAACCCCTGGCGTTGCGTGCGCAACACCCGCAGCTCGGGTGGCGCGCCGAGCCCGGCGGCTGCCTCCATCGACTCCGCAGCGGCAGCGGCCCGCCCCGAGACGACGTCGTGCACCGCGTCGGCCACCAGGAGGTCGCCATAGGTGTCCACGACCTGCCGCAGGTCGTCGAGGTCGCCCACGCTCGCGGGCAGGGTCGCCGGGTCGGTGTCGAGCACCTGTTGGCCGTCGCAGACTCGCCGCCCGGCCCACTCGGGCCTGGCAGGAAAGCGGCGCCGCAGCTCCAGCACTGCCGCCGGGTCGCCGGCGCGGCGCTCGATCTCGCGGCCGAGCGCCTCGCTGAGGTGCACGCCCAGGCGGACGTCGCCGCCGAGGCGGGCCGCGAGGCGGACCAGGTCAGATCGTGCGGTGATCTGCCAGCGGGTGTCGTCATCGTGGACGGCGTGGTCGCGCAGCACGGCGGCGGCGAGCGACTGCGCGTTGCCGGGGGCATGCAGCAGCCCGGCGGCGGTCGGCGGCGTCGGGTCGACGGCGGGGTCGAGGTCGTCGACCCAGCCATACGCCCCGAGCCGGCGTGGCACGTCTCGAGCGATGAGCCGGCGCACCCGGCGGGTCCCGACCGCCGTCACCCAGGGGTCGATCCGGTGGCTGGAGGAATCGATGACGGCGGCCACCGCGGGTCCGAGCGACCCGCTCTCTGCGAGGGCGTCGTCGTGCCCAGCGAGCTCGCGCACCGCCGCGCGCACGTCCAGGAACTGGCGCACGATCGCGAGCGCATCGCGGTTCGGCGGGTTCTCGGAGTCGAGCCGGTCTTGCGCGTACTGCGGCAGCTCGGAGACGACATCCCCGATCGACGCGTCGTTGGCGAGCTGCTGCACGTCGTCAAGCGGCAGCACGTAGCTGCGAGTCCACGCCGCCCAGGCGTCGGGCGCGAGCCGGGACACCTCAGCCTGAGTGAGCAGCAAGGAGTGTCGGATCAGCCGTGCCAGCAGGGGCGGGTCGAGCTCGGCCTCGTCGCGGGTGTTGGCCAGGGTCTCCCAGCGGGTGCCGAGGTAGCCCTCGAGCAGCTCGCGCAGACTGCCGCGTCCGGTCGCGGCCGGCTGCACGTAGCCGAACGGCTGGTAGCGGCGCTGCGGCGGCGGTTCCTGCTCGAGGGAGGGCGCGGCCATCGCCTCCCACTCGGCGATGGTGTCCTTCGGGTCCTTGCCGTTGATCGCCGCGCCCAGCAGAGCCACGACCTCGAGCGGCAGGAAGGAGCGCGAGCCGAGCCGGCGGCTCGTCGGGACCCGGCCGATGATGTCCAGCAGGCGATCGGCCCCGGCGCCGGCCGCGGTCCCGCCGGCCGAGGCGGCCGTCGCCCACGCAGGGAGCACCCGCCCGAGGATGAAGGTCACGCCCTGCTCGAACACGGCGTCCACCGGCGCGGGCCGCCAGTGGACGAGGTCCACCGCTGGTAGGACCCCGTAAGGGACGTCACCGACCCGGATCGCGGGCCAGGGTCCAAGCGGGGCCAGGTTTCGCGAGGCCCAGTCACCCATCTGTGGGGTCTCCGCAGAGCCCTCGACGTCCTTCAGCCACCGCTGCCACAGCACCGGCCACAAGGCGGTGACGAGGTACGGGACCACGTCGAGCAGGCTCGTGTCGATCGCTGCGACACCGTCCAGCCGCGGCCTCGAGGTGAGGACCCCGGCCAGCCCGTTCGCGGTGCCGCTGCCGGTTGAACGCGCGACGGCTAGCCACCGGCCGACGTCGCGGCCGACGTCGGTGGTGGGCGCACCCGCGACCGTGTTGGTCGCCGTCATGGGCGGCACGAGTCCGAGTGTGCCGTTGCCAGCGTGCGACTCGAAGACCCCGCTGGGGTCGGTGTCGGCCAGGCCGGTCACGAGCAGTACGTCCAGGTGCGGCCCATCGGGCAGCTCCACCTCGATGGCGAGCCCGACGTCCACTGCGACGGAGTACGACGTCCACCAGAGGTCCGGAAGCTGCTCGGGCCGCAGGTCGGCCATCGCGGTGGGGATGTCGCCCTGGGCTGCGATCGCCGCGAGGTCCGGGCGCAGCTCGCCGAGGAGCCGCAGCCCGGCGCCCGCGCCCGCGTCCCCCCACAGGTGCAGCACGTCGGGGAGCGCGGCCCGGTAGTCGAACCCGCGACCCTGGTCGTCGTAGTCCTGGGTCAGTGCGAAGCCGTCGCCCTGCGGGACGACCGGGACCTCGCGCAACAGGTACGCCGCCCGGGCACCACCGACGGCACTCGCGAGCGAGGTGAACGCCGCGGAGCCCTCCTCGGTGGTGAGGTCGCCACCGGCGTGACCCCAGCACTCGGCCACCAGGTCGGCCTCCTGCCGGGACGGCGGCATGGGAGGGCCGCCGAGCGCCACCGGGTCGGGGTGCACGCGAACTCGCAGCCGCCATGGGTCGCCCGCGTTCTGCGGTCTCCGGTAGCGAGTCTCCAGGCGCATCGGCAGCAGCACGGCGATCGAGTGCCCGTCCACCAGCGGGTCGAGGCGCAGGCGCGCGGTCTGGTCGAGGTCGAACACGTCCTCGTCGGCGAGCGCTGCATCCTCGACAAACGTCTGGCCGTCCCCGACGCGACCGCCGTTCGCGGCGATCACGTCGAGCATGCGTTGGGCGGTCTCGAGGGTCATCGCGGGCTCCGCTGCGAGGAACCGCCGGCGCGGGTCGGGGCTCAGCTGGTCCAGCACGCTTTGAGCATCCGGGAGCGACTCGAGCCACCTCGACCACTCCAGGAACAGGAAGATGTTCTCCTTGCGCGCACCGTCGAGCGCGTCCAGCTCGGCGTCGAGGGCGGCCACGCCGCCGTGGAGCTCATCGAGTCGCGTCCGGAGCCCGACCGCGTTCTCGGCCTGGGCGCGCAGCGCCGGGTCGTCCAGCCGGGCCGGGTCCCCGACGAGCAGCCAGCCGGGGATGGCGGCCAGCTCGGCGGCTGCCATCGCCGCCTGTTGCAGGGCGACGGCGCGGGCAATACGTGCGGTCTCGCGCTCATCGCGTCGTGCGGTCATTGGCGTGTCCCAGTAGTCACAGGAGGTTCCCGAGGAAGATTCGCACGGGAGGGTCGAAGGTGTTCTCCGCGAACGTCGAGCCCTCGGGCGACGCGTCCCCGGGCTGGAACGAGAACCGGTAGCCCGGCGGTGGCTCCTCGAGCACGAGCCAGTGGTCCAGGCCGGCCGACGGTGGGACCCCGAACCCGAAGAACACCAGATCAGGGGTGAGGGTGCCGCTGAACGACGGGTAGTCCCGGTGCGGTGGGGGATCGCCGGGGTTCGGGCCGTTGTCGACCTCCGGGACACCCGCCCAGGGGTCGGGGCCGCCCCCGTTCGCGACAAGGTAGACGAGCGTGGCGGGATAGCGCCGGAACAGCTCGGTGTGCAGCACGACAACGAGGTTCGCGCCGTGGCTCGGATCGGCAAGGTGGCTGAGGTCACCCAGCGGCGAGGCGTCCGCCCACAGCGGCAGGTCCGTCTTCAGCGAGACCACCGGGCGGATGTCGGTCGCGACCCCACCGGCTGCGACGTTGACGCGCTGCCAGAACCGGCGAAGCGGGGTCCACCGGCTCGTGATCGGCAGGTTCCGCCAGCGGAGCTCGCCGAGGGTCTGCACATTCGCCCCGAGCAGGACGGCGTCGATGAACGGCGGGTTGGTCTGCACCGCGAGCACCCGATCCGCGGGGATGTCTGCCGACCCGGGCAACAACCAGTCGGGGGCATTGTCAGACAGGAACTTCCACAGCGGGATGTCGATCTCTGGTGACACGTCCGGCTCGGCCAGGAACGGGGCGCGCAGCCCGGAGATGGTGCCCAGCACCCGCTCGACGACGACCGGCCGCGCGACGGTCGGGTCGATACCGGCGGCGACCGAGTCGGCGAACGCGCTGAGGTCCGGCAGCGGCGAGCAGGAGGAGACCGGGGGCTCGTCACGTACGCCCTCGAGCAGGCCCGTTGCGGCGCCGGGGTCCTCGATCAGGCTTTGCGCAAGCGGCCCGGCGGTGTCCGCGTTGTCGTAGAACTCCGTGAGGATCTCGTTGGCCTGCTGGCGAAGGGCGCCAGTGAAGTCTTCCAACGCGGCGGGGTCGGCCAGGATGTCCAGGATCCGGGCCTCGTCGTCGGGCAGCTTCTGCGGCGACGGGCAGGTGTTCGCCGCGACGATGAGGCTGGGCAGCGAGGTTGCGCCGTGCGCCGCGGCCCGCGCGAGCGGCCCGCGGCGCCGTAGCATCCGCCGGGCGGAGCTGCTGAAGAGGGCGGGGGCCAGCGCGGGCGTGCGGCCGGCGACGGCTCCCAGCGCGCTGCCGCCGCCAGCGGCCGGCATCCGTGCGAGCAGCGGCGCGAGGGTCGCGAGCCGGGCAAGGGAGTCGGCCGGGACACGCCGCTGCCACAGGCTGCCCGCGGCCCGCAGGCCGAGGGTGAGGTGACGGATCCGCTGCGCCGCGGCAGCCACTGCGGCCGCTTGCCGGGCCGCGCCGTCGGCGATCCGGTCCTGCCATGCGATGGCCACCCAGCCGCCGAGCCCGGCCGCGCCGCGGTTCCTGGGGTCGGTCCGCATCTCGCGGCGCCACCCGTCCGGCACGATGTCGTCACCCGGCGGCGGCCACTGCCAGTCCTGGCCGTCGACCGGGCCCGGGTGCCATGGGACGTCGTAGCGAGGAACCGTCAGCACCCAGCGGCCCGCGTCGCTGAAGTCGGTCGCGAGCGCCTCGATGGTGGTGGCCACCTCGTTGGGGAGCGGGTCGGTAACCGGCGCCTCGCCAGCCCTGGGGACAACAGTGAGCGCCGCGCCGGCCGCCAGGACCGTGCCGGGGACCGGCCCCACCGCCACCTGCGCCCGGCCGAACTGCTTCTTCGCGAGCAGCCGCTGGTCGTCGTCGGAAAGGGGCTCGAGCCGCCGGGCGATCGAGGCGAAGTCGCCCTCTTCCGACGTCGTCCGGAACCCCCAGCTGTCCAAGCACTTCAGCGTCACGACCCCGGCACCAACCGACCACGAGTCGGCCAAGGTGCTCGTCCCGTCGGCGGCGACGACAGCCTGCCATCCGGGCACCAGGGCGGCCACGTAGTCCTGGCCCGTCCCCAGCTTGCGCGGGCTGATGATCCGGGCGAACGGTGACCGGCCAGTGACCGTGTGCACGTGCGCCCACCGGTGCGCGTCGGCCAGCGGATGCCAGTCGAAGAGGGTCTTTCCCTCGAACAGCGCGAGTGAGGTGAGCCGGACGCGGCCGTCGGCCAGCCGAGTCACCTCAACAGGCGTGCCGACCACGAGGACGAGCCAGGGGCGAACCGCCACGAGCCCCGCCGCGTGCGGCTGCGGTGAGTAGCGCCACGGCAGGTCCGGGGTCGCGACCTCAACATGAGCCATCATCGTGGCCTCGGCGTTGATGCAGCCCGGGTGCGGGCGGCGGCCGGTGATCTGACCGCCTGCGAGGTTCGCCACGTCGCCCGGTCCGGCGAGCAGGAACGACGCGGGCGCGGGCGGGAGGTCGCCGTCGTCGTCGTGCAGGGTGATCGGCAGGTCGGCGGCGAGGCGGGCGGTCGCCGGGGGGGTGGTGGCCAGCGCGTAGACCGCCGGCCGCTGCCAGGCGACGAAGTCGTTCATCACACACCTGCCAGCACGACGGCGGAGACCAGGTCGGGTTCGGCGACCGCGAACGCGCGGGGGTCGGGGCTCACCCGGGCCGCCTGGTGGGCACCGGTGGCGCTGTCGTGCCGGACGCCGTCGGAGGTGCTGACCCAGGTCTCGGTGCCGACCGTGACCAGGGGCGCCGTGGTGGCCAGTGCCGGGGTGGCGTCGCGCGCGGCGACCATCGCCATCAGGATCCCGGGCAGCTCGCGCGCGGTCCCGGCGAGGACCCCCATGGGGATTATCTGCTCGCCGCGCACCTTGCGGAACACCTGGGGCTTGCTCGCCTGCGGTCTTGCGGTCCCGACCAGGTCGGGGCCGCCGGCGGAGACCACCCCGGCGGGGAGCTGCTCGAACGCGGGGCGGTTGAGTGCCTCCGACTGGCTGAGGGTGATGAAGGACCCCGGCGCGAACAGGTCGCCGACGCCCGACGTCTGCTGCGGCACCGTGGCGCTGACCTTCTGGTTGCTGCCGAGCGGCGCACCGTCGAGCCGGTCGATGGGGATGGTCAGCGGGACGCGCTTCTGCTGCCAGGCGACTCCGCCGCGGGGCAGCACCAGGGCCAGCTTCGGCGGCACCGGCAGCGGCGCGAGCACGACCTCCCGGTCGGGGCCGCCGACCGCGTGCAATGCCTCAGGCCGCACCTCCTCGCGCCGCAGCAGGTCGGCGGCGCGGGTCGGCGGCACGGCCGGAGGGCCGATCGAGCTGCCGAAGGTGAACGTCTCGTGGAAGGAGAAGTCGTGCAGGAAGGTCTCGACGGTGAGGCGCCCGGAGATGGTGACCGGGCCAGGTCCGTCGAGCGTGCCGTCCAGGCGGATACCGCCGAAGGTCAGCCCGAAGACCTCCACCTCGAACCCGGCGCTCACCTCGGCGTGCAGGTGGAACGGCGTGAACTGCACGATTGCGTCGACGCTGAGGAACCCGTGCGCGCCGCATCCGCCAGCCTCGATCCCGGCCTCGAAGTAGCCGCCGAGCTGGACGGTGTTGGACGTGACGGCGAGGTACCCCTCGGCCCGCACGTCGATGCCCGGGACCGGCAGGTCGAGGTGGAAGCCGAGCCGCCGCAACGGCGGAATGTTCGCCGGTTCCGGGCGGAATCCGGGGTAGAAGCCGCCCACCGAGAGCACGGTGTACCCGGGGCTGCCCCAGGACTGACGGAACGCGAGGTCGCCGTAGATCGTGAAGATGTCGAGAAGCCCGCTGTCGACGAGGCTGGCGTCCACCGAGAGCAACCGCTGGGCGAAGTCGATGACGCCGACGACGTCGACCCGCAGCTTCAGGACGGGCGGGATGCCGGCGCGCGCGATCCCGACGATGACGATGCGCTGGGGTCCGGGCAGCTCGACGAGGACCCCGACGTCCAGTGAGCAGAAGCCTTGGCCGGCGATCTCCAACCACGACAGCCGCAGCGTCGGACCGGCCACCGAGGAACCGACGCGGGGGACCAGGATGGCCTCGAGGGCAGCCAGCGCGCGGCGGGCGCTCTCTCCGACGTCGAGCGGGAAGAGCGCCTCCCCGGCACTTCCGTCGCGCAGCTTGGACGCCAGCGCGGGTACGTCGACGCTGCGGTTGATGCCGACGACGCCGCCGATGCGCGAGAGCTGGAAGCCGAAGCCCACCTGGATGCCGGGGGTGAAGCCCGCCGCGAAGACGGTTGCGAAGGAGGGTTGCGAGCCGGCCCGGCGCAGGCTCGCGAGCGCGGCGACCTCGATCACTCCGAGGTGCAGGGACAGCACGCCGTTGACGCCGTCGGCAAGGACGGTGATCGAGCCGTCGCCGACGACGGGCCCCGCGTCGAGGTGCGCTGTGACCCCGTAGGGCGGCAGTGGCCCGATGACGAGCTGCGGTGCGGCCGCGTCGCGGGGGTCGGCAAGGCGCAGGGTGGGTGACTCGATGTGCAGGCCGAGGGGCCCGAACGAGGCGTCGAGGCGCACGCCGTCGGGGGCGCTCCAGCCGTCGCCTGGATCCAGCAGGGGCAGCGAGGGGACGGGGATCTCCCCCAGCAGGTATGCGACGAGCCTCCCGCGCAGGGCGTCGGTGGCTGTGCGCCAGTCCGCCAGGGCATCGTCAAGGTTCGCGGGAGCACCGAGGGCCGTGTCCAGACCGTCGGCGGCGGTGAGGAGGCTGGCGAGGCTTGCGTCCCCTGGGGCGCCGAGGGCGGCGACCACAACATCGGCGTAGGAGCGAACCGGTCCAGCCATGTGGCGTCCCTTACCAAGGTCGGCTGCCTGGGGTGGACAGCACACTATTCCTGTGCCCCGTTCGCCGACAACAGGAAATGTCGACGCGGGGGATGCGGAGTAGACGACTTCAAGAGCACTGGGCCACCCTCGCCGCGCTACGAGGAGCTCGCTATCAGGTTCATGACCACCACCACGATTCTCGCCACCCTGCTCGTGATCGCCTTCGCGGTCCTCGGTACGGCCAAGATCGCCGCGGTACCCGCCATACGCGCACGGGCCGAACACGTCGGGATGAGCGTCGCCGGGTACCGGAGAATCGGGCTGCTCGAGGTCCTCGCGGTCCTGGGGCTGCTCGTCGGCGCGTTCGTCCCCGCGCTCGGAGCCCTGGCCGCTGTGGGGCTGCTGATGCTCCTCGGCGGGGCCCTCGTCACCCACCTGCGCAACGGAGACGGCCTGCGCGAGATCGCCCCGGCCATCGTCCTAGGGCTGATTGCCCTGGGCTACCTGCTGCTCGTAGTCGGAGACTTGCGATGAACGAGTCCGCGCCGTCCGCCGCCGACCCGGTTCCCGTCGTCATCGTCGGAGCCGGCCCGGTGGGGGTCACCGCAGTGACCCTGCTCGGGCAGTACGGCGTGAACTGCCTGGTGCTGGACCGCTGGGACGGGGTCTACCCCCAGCCCCCGGCCGTCCACCTCGACGACGAGATCTACCGCGTCGTGGCGCGACTCGGTATCGCCGAGCAGTTCGCGGCCGTGTCGCGGCCGACGCGCGGGCTGCAGCTGGTCGACCGCAACCACCGGGTGTTCGCGGTGTTCGACCGGGATGGCGACCACGGGCGGCACGGCCACCCCAAGGCCAACATGTTCGACCAGCCCGAGCTCCAGCAGCTGATGCGCACCAACCTCAAGGACCAACCCACGGTCACGTTGCGTGGGAACGTCGACGTCACCGACCTCGCCCAGGACGGTCGGGCCGGGTGCGGGTGGACTTCACCGACCGGCTCACCGGCCAGCACGAGTCCGTGCTGGCGACCTACGTCCTGGGCTGCGACGGAGCCAACAGCGTGGTGCGCTGACACCTCGATCGGCACGACGATCCAGGACCTGAAGTTCGAGCAGCGCTGGCTTGTGGTCGGCGTGGACAGCCCGGTCGATCTCGACCAGTGGGAGGGCGTGCACCAGGTCTGCGACCCCGACCGTGCGGCTACGTACATGCGGGTCGGCCGGACCCGGTACCGCTGGGAGTTCAGGCTGCTTCCGGGTGAGACCGCCGCCGACTTCGAGTCGGTCGAAGCGCTGATGCCTCTCATCGGGCCGTGGGTCGTGGGCATCCCCTGCGACCGGCTGGTGCTGGGGCGCGTCGCCGAGTACACCTTCCGGGCCAGCTGGCGGACCACTGGCGAGACCGCAACGTATTCCTGCTCGGTGACGCTGCGCACCTCACGCCACCATTCGTCGGGCAGGGACTGTGCTCGGGAGTGCGCGACGCGATGAACCTCAGCTGGAAGATCGCCGGCGTCCTGTCCGGGGACCTTCCCCTCTCGAGTCGGTGCTCGACACCTACGAGGTGGAGTGCAAACCGCACACGAGGGCCTTGATCCAGCTCGCCAAGCTCATCGGCATGTCCATGACCCAGGGCGGGAGTGCGGGGGACCTCCTGTGCAGGGCAATCGCTCCACACCTGCACCGGGTCCCCGGGCTGCGGAACCGCCTGCTCGACAGCGAGACGCCACCGCTCTCGCGGTCCGACCTCGTCGGTCGGCGCGGCCTCCGCACACCCCTCGACGGCCGGCTGTGCCCGAACGCGAACCTGACCGACGGCACCAGGTACGACGACGCGACTCGTAGGGGGTTCGTGCTCGTGACCGCTGTCCCGCCGAACCCTTGATCAGCGAGCCCTCCTTGCTGAGCGCGGGACGCAGGTGATCCCGGCAGCGCCCGGCTCGGCCCTAAGCACCTGGCTCACGGACGGCAAGGCCGCGGCCGCACTGGTACGACCGGACTTCTCCGTGATGCGGGCAGGCCGGGACGTCGCCGCACTCTGTCGGGAGACCCCCACGTTCCGGGAGCGACCCGACCACACCGCATCGACCTCGCAGAGCGTTGAAAAAATAGGTCGTCCAGGGCCGGCGAGGCGACTGCTGAGGCTCTGGTCGAAACGTTCGCCGGGTCAGCAGGGCCGCCGGTGGTGACCCAGAATGTGACCCAAAAGTCGAGTCGTGTGGTGGCGGGTCAGGGCCGGGGCTTGAGAAGGCTGGGAGATGAGTCAGAAGGTTGGGACGACGGGGCACGACCTGGTCGGACTCGGCCTGAGTCGGCACCCTTGTCGACCTTCAAGTTCAGGGCGTCGGCTGATATCGCCCCCTGCTGATGTCGGGGCACTGCCTGAACACCGAGGTCGTCAGGACCTACTCTGGTGGGAACCCACTCGCCGACGCAGCGTGTCAAGCCCATCGCCGTGCAGCTCGTCGAGCGCCTGCGTGCGACCCGCGATGGCCATCAGCAGGGCTTCTCCCGGTCCGCTGGCTTCCGGGCCGTCGCCGGCGCTCCAGTCGACGTCTGTTGCGCTCAGCTTCAGCCCCTTCGCGTTCTTCTTGGCGGACAGGGTCGCGGCGCCGAGCGCGAAGTCGAGGACGGGTACCAGCCGGTGGGGCGGAATCCTTCGGGGAAGTTCCAGGGCGCGTCTGATGTCCTGGTGGTGGATCGTGCCGTCGGTCAGTGCGATCCCACCGCCGAAGCCCGACGTGAGTCCGCGAGGGCGCAGGTTGCGTGAGAGGAGGTCGAGGATGGCCTCGGGTTCAATGTCCTGGTACCGCTTCAGCGCGACGTCGTGGACCCCGCTCACGCGAAGCCCCCCGCGTAGGAAGATGCCGTCAAGGTTCGGTGTGGACAGCTCCTCGTAGCTGACGATGTGCGTGGCCACGTCGCGCACGCGCCACTTCGTGCAGAACGTCGGGGCCTGCCACTGAGCGGTGGTGAGTTCTCGCAGCAGCGCAAGGAGATCGGTGCGTTCTTCCTCGGCCAGCTCCATCAGGTCGGGTCTCGTCATGCCGGGTCCCGTTCGCCGCGGGTGAGGTCGTGGTACCTGGCGAGGTAGAGCGGCCAACCGTCCTTGGCCTCGACGCCATCGCGGATGGACTGCCACCCGTCGCCGTGCCGGTCGATGTGTCGGTGCACGAGGGTGACGCGCGTGCGCTGGTCCCCCTCGGCGGCAAAGGTGACCTCGACCTCGCTGGTCCGGCTCAGGTCAGTCGCGACCTGCCAGTCCGGCCCGATGTCCCAGCTGAACGTGATCGTGGTCGGCGGGTCGAAGGCCAGCACTCTGCCCCATCGGCAGACGCTGCCGTCGGTGCCGCGGTCGTAGACGTCGCCGCCGACGTGCTGCTTGAGCACCGTCGCTTCGATGGGCGCAGCCAGCATGTTGTGCTCGCGCGGTTTGATCCGGTCCAGGTCGGTGAACGCCCAGAATGCCTAGATGATTGATTCCAAGGGGGTGTCAGTGGTCGTAGGCGGTTAGGGACCGCAGTATGGTTTGGCCGGTGTGGTCGTTGTGCCAGATGGCGGCGGTCATGGCCAGGAGGCGTTGCAGGACGCGGACGATGACACCGGTGGGGGTGCGGCCGCCGTGTCGTTCGAGGCTGAGTTGGCCTTTGAGGGTGTCGAACACTGATTCCATGGTCTGTCGCAACGGTTTGAGCAGGTGCGCCCCGGGGCGGGGTTG
>JBBQNZ010000098.1:0-16447 GCA_038330415.1 Actinomycetales bacterium
CCGCCCCTCGTCGGCTCCGCAGGGAAACGCTAACCAAAACCCCCGACTTCGCCACTCGAGTTATCCACAGGAATCGGCGCAGGGAGGCACCTTGTGAGCTCAGCCAGCAGCGATGGCCGCGCTCACCGGGTCGTTCCAGCCCCAGACATCGTCGCCCCGCAGCACCACGTCCGAACCGCCGTCGATGTAGACGGTCTGCCCGCAGACGCCGGTGTTCTCCTCCGAGGCCAGCCACGCCAGCAGCGCGGCCACCTGGCTCGCCTGGAGGTGCCCGCCGAGCGGCATCGGCACCATCGCGTCGGTGGCCTCGCGCGTTGCCGGGTCGTCCATCAGGCCGGCCACCATCGGGGTCTCGACGATGCCGGGAGCCACGGCGTTGAGTGGGATGCCGCACCCGGCCCACCGCGCCGACGCCGCCTCACGGCGCACCCATCGCGACAGCGCCCGCTTGCTCGACGGGTAGATCCTGGCGCCACCCTGCGGCCCTGAGGCCTCCAGCTCACCAGCGACCTTGAGCGCCAGCGCCTCGTCCCCGGCCAGGCACGCGTCGACGAGCTCGGCGCTGACCGGCATCAGCGTGGCCATCGACGACGTCACGACCGCCCTGGGCGCACGTGCTGCCATCAGCGCCGGCCGCAGCCCGTCGAGCAGCTCGACCGCACCGAAGTAGTTGACCGCCACGGTGGCTGCGGTCGGCGACGCCAGTCCGGCATTCGCGATGACGGCGTCGAGCCGGCGACCGGCCTCGCACAGGATCCCGTCGATCGCGTCCTGGCGCCCCTCCGCTGTCGACAGGTCAGCCACGACGTCCACCGAGCGCACGTCGACGCCGATGACGCGGTGCCCGCGGTTGCGCAGGAGCGCAGCGGTGGCCTGTCCGATGCCGGAGGCCGCCCCCGTGACGACGTACGTGCGCTTCATGGTGAACCGTCCCTCTCGCTTCGACCACCCGCGGAAACGAGGCCCCGCGGCTCTACTACGCAGCGTAGGACGGCGGCTCTCGCAACGTCCCGACAGTTGGACGGACGTCACATCGGGCGGCTCCGTCCCCTGCCCCACCGACGCACCCGCGAGGCGTCCGACGACCCGAGACAGCCGAGACGACCCGGCGGCGAACCGGTGCAGGCGGCAGACTGTCCCCGTGCACCTCCCAGCGCCGGGCCTCCCCATCGGGTTGCGCCTGCTGCGCGGGTATCGCGGGAGGCACCTGCCCGCCGATATCCTCGCCGGGCTGCTCGTCGCCGCACTGGCCATCCCCCAGTCCCTCGGATACGCCGTGGTCGCAGGCGTGCCCGTGCAGGTCGGTCTCTACACACTGCCGCCGGCCCTGCTGGCCTACGCGCTGTTCGGCACCTCGCGGCTGCTGTTCGTCGGACCGATCTCGACGGTGTCGGTGCTGTCCGGGTCGATCGTGCGGGCCTTGTCGGGCGGTGACCCAGAGCTCGCGGTGCAGCTGACCTCCGTGCTGGCGATCACGGCCGGTGCCATCCTCGTGGCCGTCGGCCTTTTGCGGCTGGGCTGGGTCGCGCAGTTCCTCAGCGAACCGATCGTCACCGGCTTCGTCGCCGGGCTCGTCGTGCTCATCGTGATCGGCGAGATCCCCGCCCTGGCCGGTCTGCCCACCCCGACCGGCGGCATCTTCGAGCGGGTGGCCGTGCTGCTCGCCAACTCCGGCGACTTCCACGGGCTGACGCTGGTCGTCGGGGCCACCTCGCTGGCGATCCTCTTCATCGGCTCCCGCCTGGCGCCGCGGGTGCCGTGGTCGCTCATCGTGCTCGTGGGCGGCATCCTCGTCTCGACGCGGCTCGACCTTGCAGCCATGGGGGTGCGCGTCGTCGGCGACGTGCCCACCGGCATCCCGATCCCGTCCATCCCCATCGTCGACGTCAGGCTGTGGAGCGGCATCGTCACCGGCGGCCTCGCGATCGCCGCGGTGGGCATCGCCGAAGGGCTGGCCGCCGTGCGCACCTTCGCCCCGAGCGGGGCGATGGACCCCGAGACCGACAACCAGGAGTTCGTGGCGCACGGCGCCTCCGACCTCGCGTCCGGGCTCTTCGGTGGGATGGGGGTCGGCGGCTCGCTGTCGAAGACGGCCGCCAACGCGCGGGCCGGCGCCTACACCCAGATGAGCGGTGTCGCCGCGTCGATCGTGGTGCTCGGGTTCGTGCTGTTCGCGGCCGGGTTGCTCGCGAACCTGCCGCGCACCGTGCTGTCCGCCATCGTCGTCCACGCCGTCTGGGGGCTGGTGAGCGTCTCCTCGTTCCGCCGGTATGCCGCGGTGCGCCGCAACGACTTCCTCGCCGCCGTCGTGGCGTTCTTCGGCGTGCTGGTGCTCGGCCCGCTCAACGGGCTGCTGCTTGCCGTCGGGCAGTCGCTGCTGGGGCTGGTCTACCGGTCGATGCAGGTGGAGATCGACGAGATGGGCCGGGTCGACGGTGAGAAGGCGGCCTGGGGGTCGATCGGCAACGACCCGTCACGCCGTACGTACCGCGGTGTCACCGTGCTGCGCCCGGACGGGCCCCTGTTCTGGGCCAACGCGAACTCCGTCGTGCAGCACATCGAGACCCTGGTGCACGCGCGCCGCCACGTGCACGCCGTGGTGCTCGACCTCGAGGCGACGAACCAGATGGACACCACCACGGCGGAGCGCCTGCAGGCGATGATGCTGCGGCTTCGCCTCAAGGGCATCGACCTCTACCTCGTGCGGGTCTTCGGCAACGTCCGCGACGTGCTGACCCGCTCGGGCTTCCTCGACGAGATGGGGCCCGAACACGTGTGGCACTCGATCGCCGCCGGCGTCAAGGCCGCCCGCGCCGCACCGCCCATCCTGGTGGAGGTCCCGGAGCCGGCCGCCGAGGACGCGGACGCCGACCTCGACGATGCCGGCGCCGAGGACGAGACCGACCTCGACGAGCCGGAGAACGGCACCCACGGGGAGCACATCGCCTCCAAGCACGTGCCCGACGAGGAGACCGGCGCGCGCCCTCACGGCACACCCTGAGGGCGCGTGGCTCACCCGGTCGCGCGGTCCCCCACGATGTCCTCGGCGTTGGCGAGGACCCAACCGAACAGGGGCAGCAGCAGCGCCACCAGCTCGGAGCCCCGCTCGGTGAGGCTGTAGTCGACCCGGGGCGGGATCACGGGCTGTGCGTCACGGTGCACGAAGCCGTCGGCCTCGAGCGTGCGCAGCGTCTGGGCGAGCATCTTCTCGCTGATGCCCTCGGCCCGGCGGCGCAGCTCGCTCCACCGCTGCGGCCCGTCGGCCAGTGCGACGAGCACGAGCACGCCCCACTTGCTGGTCACGTGGTCGAGCACGACCCGGCTGGGACAGCCGGCCGCGAACACCTCGCCCGTGCCCGGCATCCGGACCGCCCCCGACACAACTGAGCCGCTGACCTGCTGACTTACCTGCATGTGGGTACCTTACCTCAAAGTGCGTACTAACTCTTGGGAAGCAGGTGGGCGACGCCCCGGTTGGCCCGAAGGACCACTCCGCCACCGCACCGGCCCATCCGGTGCGGATACCGAAAAGGACACCACCATGACCATCGTCGTCACCGGAGCCACCGGCCACCTCGGCCGCCACGTCGTCGAGTCACTCCTGCGGCGGGGCGCCTCCCCCGACGAGGTCGTCGCCACCGGGCGCAACACCGAGCACCTCGCGGAGCTCGCTGCGCAGCACGGTGTGCGCACCGCCGTCGCCGACTTCGCCGACCCCGCCAGCCTGCGGGCGGCCTTCGACGGCGCCGACCGGGTGCTGCTCGTCTCCGGCAACGAGATGGGCCAGCGGGTGGCCCAGCACACCACCGTCGTGCAGGCCGCCAAGGGGGCCGGTGTCGAGCTGCTCGCCTACACGAGCATCCCCCACGCCGACAGCGCGCAGATGGCGCTGGCCGCCGAGCACCGCGAGACCGAGCGGGTCATTCGGGAGTCGGGGGTGCCGTTCACCTTCCTGCGCAACAGCTGGTACCTCGAGAACTACCTGCCGCAGATCCCCACCTACCTCGAGCACGGCGTCGTCGGCGCGGCCGGCGACGGGCGGGTCAGCGGAGCGGCCCGAGCCGACTACGCCGACGCGGCAGCCGCCGCGCTGCTCGACCCCGCCTCCGCGGGTCGCATCCACGAGCTCGGCGGCGCGTCGTTCACCCTCGCAGAGCTGGCCGCCACGGTGGCCGACGCCTCCCGACGCCCGGTGAGCTACACCGAGGTGCCGCCTGCCCAGCTGACGGAGATCCTCGTCGGTGCCGGGCTCCCCCGCCCCTACGCCGAGACGCTGGTCAGCGCCGACCTCGGCATCGCCCGCGGCGAGCTGGAGGTGACCACCGGTGACCTGGAGCGGCTGATCGGCCACACCCCCACGTCGCTGCGCGCCGCCGTCGACGCGTCGCTTGCCACACTGACGGCATGACCACCCTCCCCACCCTGGCCGTCACCGGCTCGACGGGCGCCCTCGGCGGCCTGGTCGCTCGCGACCTCGCCGACCGAGGGGTGCCCCAGCGGCTCCTTGCGCGGTCCCCCGAGCGCGCCCCCCGGTTGCCCGGAGCGGTGCCGGTACACGCCGACTACGCCGACCCGGATGCCGCCACGCAGGCGCTGCAGGGCGTGCGGACGCTGCTGATGGTCTCCGGCTCGGAGTCGGCCGACCGCCTCGAACAGCACCGCACGTTCGTCGACGCCGCTGTGGATGCCGGGGTGGAGCAGATCGTCTACACGTCGTTCTTCGGTGCCTCCGCCGACTGCACCTTCACCCTGGGCCGCGACCACTGGGCGACAGAAGAGCACATCCGTTCGCGCGGAACGGTATTCACCTTCCTCCGGGACAACTTCTACCTCGACTTCCTCCCGCTGACGGTCGGCGAGGACGGCGTCATCCGCGGGCCGGCCGGAGAGGGGCGGGTGTCCGCCGTGGCCCGTGCCGACATCGCACGGGTGGCGGTCGCCGTGCTGCTCGACCCCGAGTCGCACCGATCCGCGACCTACGACCTCACCGGGCCGGAGTCCATCACGCTGACCCAGGCGGCCGGCATCATCGGCGAGGCGACCGGGCGCGAGGTGACCTTCCACGACGAGACGGTCGACGAGGCGTACGAGTCCCGGAAGAAGTGGGATGTGCCGGGCTGGCAGTACGACGCCTGGGTCTCGACCTACACGGCGATCGCCGCCGGCGAGGTCGAGATGGTCACCGACGACGTGCGCCGGGTGACCGGAGTGGCGCCGATGTCGTTGCGCGGGCTCTTGGCGGCCGCCGCCGGCTGAGGACCCGACGGAAGGACCGCGAGCTTCCCCGCCGGCTGCGCACCGGAGTGCGTGGCCGTCAGGAGATGTTGCCGGCTCCCGGCGTGTACGACGAGGCGACGACGGACTCGGCGATCAGCGTCTGGCACCTGACCACCCCGTCGAACCGGGCCATCCCCGCCTCGACGTTCACCACGGGCGCCCGCACGGTGACGGAGGTCGCGCTGGTGATGCTCTGGTCCGCGACCACCGCTGTCTCCCAAGCGATTCCAGTCCACACCGGTCGATCGCGGTCACCGCTCTCGAACTGCACCCACACGGTCGACCCGACCCCCGGCAACGCCAACAGACCCAACGGCACGGGCGGCAAGCACGCCTCCGCCCAGACCGCGGTCGCCCCGGCGGCAGGCACCGACACCCGCAGCCGACCCCGCCGCTCAGGGTCGTGGTCGTCCTCGACCACCGCACGGAACAGACCTGCGCTACGACCCATGACGTCCTCCTGCTCGGCTCCGCGGTGCTCCACCACGTGCCGAGCGTCCCACCGCGCTGGGCGTCGCAACAGGGGGCGCCCACGCCGCGTGCCCGGCATCCACCGTTCGGATGCCGGGCACGTGCGCCGTACGTGGTCCACCGGGGCGCGCCTCGCCCCTCGTGGGTTCGCTCCTCAGGCCACGCGAGCCTTGGGAGCGGTCTCGGCCGTCTTGCCCGGGTCGCGCTCGACGATGTCACCGAGCGCGTCGTCGATGCGCGCCAGCAGCTCCGGCTCGAGCGTGACGCCGGCAGCCTTGACGTTCTCGCCCACCTGCTCGGGCCGCGAGGCGCCGACCAGTGCGGCTGCCACGTTGCGGTTCTGGAGCACCCAGGCCACGGCGAGCTGCGCCATCGTCAGGCCCGCGTCGTCGGCGACGGGCTTGAGCTTCTGCACGCGGGAGAGCACGTCGTCGTTCATGAACCGCTTGATCATGTCGGCGCCGCCCTTCTCGTCGGCCGCCCGTGAACCTTCCGGGGGCGTCTGTCCCGGGACGTACTTGCCGGTGAGCACGCCCTGGGCGATGGGGCTCCAGACGATCTGGCTGATGCCGAGCTCTTCGCAGGCCGGCACGACCTCGCCCTCGATGACCCGCCACAGCATCGAGTACTGCGGCTGGCTCGAGATCAGCTGCACGCCAAGGTCTTTCGCCAGCGCGTGGCCGGCGCGAATCTGCTCGGCCGTCCACTCGCTGACACCGATGTAGAGCGCCTTGCCCTGGCGCACGACGTCGGCGAACGCCTGCATCGTCTCCTCGAGCGGCGTCTCGGTGTCGTAGCGGTGGGCCTGGTAGAGGTCGACGTAGTCGGTCTGCAGGCGGGTCAGCGACCCGTTGATCGACTCCATGATGTGCTTGCGCGACAGGCCGGTGTCGTTCTTGCCGCCGGGCCCGGTCGGCCAGTAGACCTTCGTGAAGATCTCCAGGCTCTCGCGGCGCTCACCCTTGAGCGCCGTCCCGAGCACGGTCTCGGCCTTGGTGTTGGCGTAGACGTCGGCGGTGTCGAAGGTGCTGATGCCGTGCTCGAGGGCCGCGCGCACGCACTGGGTGGCGATGTCGTTCTCCACCTGAGACCCGTGGGTCAGCCAGTTGCCGTAGGTGATCTCGGAGATCTTGAGTCCGCTGTTGCCGAGGTATCGGTAGTCCATGGTCCTCACCGTATGTCGTGGGGCCGGCGACGTCGTACAGCGGCGACGCCGGCCGGTGATGGTGGTCGAAGGTTCGGTCAGCCCTTGCGGCGCAGCCGGGCGGTGACGCCCTCCGCGACGCGGTGCGGCCGCTGCTGCTCGCCGGCGAACGAGCTGATCACGACGAGTGCGCCGGTGATCGCCGGGACGACCCACTGCAGCACGGCCAGCTGCCGCTGGGCCTTGGCGACCTCGGCGGGCGTGCCGGCGGCCGGCTCGGTGCCCGACACGACGGGCACGTCGTGGTCGGCGGAGACCTTCTGGCCGAGCAGCCGGCTGTACGCCGTGGCACCCAGGGCAGCCGCGGTGAGGCCGGTCTTGACCAGAGCCATGGTGCCGACCCCCTTCTGGGCCTTGAGTCGCTCGGTGTTGCCGGCGAGCTGGCCGACGCTGCCGGCCAGGTGGAGGCCGATCGCGGCGGCGTTGACGGGGGTCCAGCGGTCCCAGCCCTCGTTGGCGACGGCCCCGGACCCGCCCTTGCCGTCGGCCTCGGCCGCAGCCTTGTTCAGCCCGACCGCGTTGGCGAGGGTGCCTCCGAACCACGCGGAGAGTCCGACGTCGTGCAGTGAGCGGGAAACGGTGTTGGCCATGGTGTGTCCTCCAGATGCGCGGTGCGTAGATACTCGAACCATCCGCCTACCCAGCGCTTCGGGGCTTCATCCGTTCGCTACCCGACCGTGGACCTGGCTGTCGAACGTCGGCGCGTCGGCCGCGCTCAGCTACCGGGCACCACGCGCCCGGCGAGGCCGCCGACGACGGCCTTGGCACCGGCAACCGCAGAGGCCAGCCCGCCGCCCTGGCCGCCGGCCCAGACCGGGTCGCCCGGCATCGGCCCCAGCGGGTCGCGCTCGGCGGGCGGCACCCGCTCGTCGGCGGGCGCGAGCGCCCGCGCGAATGACTCCTCGACCTCGAGGATCTCGTGGTCCTCGGGCAGCAGGTCGTAGGTCCAGTCGACGTCGTGGCAGACCATGTCGTGGCGCAGGCTCTCGACGAGCGCCTCGACGGTGCTTGACGGCACGTCGGTGATGGCGCCGGCGAGCGTGCCGACGAGGTCGGTGGGCAGCCCGGGCACCACCACCTGCGGGCGACTCAGCCCGGCGACGGCGGCGTAGGCGTCGAGCAGGCGCGTGTACGGCATCCGCTCGGGGCCACCGACGTCGTAGGAGCGCGACTCCGACTCCAGGCGCAGCGCGCCGGCCAGCGCCTCGACCACGTCGACGACGGCGATCGGCTGCACCCGGCTGTCCATCCACGCCGGGATCGCCTGGACCGGCACCCGCTCGCTGATCTGGCGGACGATCTCGAAGCTCGTGGACCCCGACCCGGTCACGATCGCGGCCCGCAGCGTGATGGCGCGGATGCCGGAGCTCGCGCCGGTGAGGATCCGCTCGACCTCGAGACGCGAGGCGATGTGCTCGGAGAGCTCGTCCTCGGGGACGTCGGGGACCAGGCCGCTGAGGTAGACGATCGTGCGGACGTCGGCATTGGCGCAGGCGAAGGCCATCGTCTCGGACGACTCCCGGTCGCGGACGGCGAAGTCGGCACCGCTCATCCCGTGGATCAGGTAGAACACCGCGTCGACGCCCGCAACCGCGGCGTCGACGGTGTCGGCGTCGAGCACGTCCATCCGCACGAGCTCGACCTGGTCGGCCCACCAGCGGCCCCGCGCCTTGTCGAGATTGGTGGCCGCCGCTCGCACGGTGTGGCCGTCGCGCAGGAGCCTCGGGATCAGCCGGCTGCCGACGTAACCGGTGGCGCCGGTGACCAGGACCGTCTGTGATGTGGGCGGGCGCCGACGGGTCGCGCGGGGTGCTGGCATGCGCCCAACCTAGGTGCGCTGCGCAGGTCGGAAGGCATGCCGGCGGTCAACCTTCGACAGTGGCCGCCGGGCGTGCCGTGGCGGTCAACCTTCGACAGTGGCCGCCGGGCGTGCCGTGGCGGTCAGGGGCCGACGTGCGGCCTCTCGTGCTCTTCCTTCTTGGGGGCGCGACGGTCCTGGATCCAGTACCAGAGCAGGGTGACGATCACCGCACCGAAGATCGAGCCGAAGATGCCGCTCGGCTTGAGCTCGAGGCCGTCACCCGCGAGGAAGCTGACGAACAGCCCACCGACGAACGAGCCGATGATGCCGGTCGCGAAGGCCAGCGGCCAGTTGATGCCGGTGCTGCGCTGGATGAGCAGCTGGGCGCCGGCCCCGGCGATCATGCCGAACAGGATGATTCCGATGATGAGCATGGGCGAATCGTAGTCGCGCGACCCCGTGGTCGTCAGGTGGTCCCAGCCGTGTCGCGGGCACATCCAATCAGTCTGGCGACGGGTCCGGGTGGGTTGGCGTTCTGGCTGGGGATGCGTCCCGGTGACGTCGCTCGTCTCGACCCTCCCCTCCCGAGAGCTCCTGCAGCGCGTGGGGCCGGGCCTAGGTCATCGGTAGGCGGGCGCGCACCATCCCGCCCCGAGCCGTCGGACCGGACTCGAGAACGCCTCCCAGCTCCTGCGCACGCTCGCGCATGCCCGATGTGCCGACTCCCACGACCCAGGACCCGCGGCCCGCTCCGGCGCCGCCACCACCTCCAGTGCTCCCACCACCACCGCCAGCGAGCCCACCGCCGGCGCTCCCACCGCCACCACCACCACCATCACTCCAAGAGCCGCCACCCCCTCCGTCGACCACCTCGATCTCGAGGGTGCGCTCGTGCGGCTGCAGACGCAGCACGGCTCGGTCACTTCCACTGTGCCGCACCGCATTGGTGAGGGCCTCCACGGTGATTCGGTAGGCAGCAACCTCCACCGCCGCACTGAGCGGGGGCAGCTCGACGGGCGTCAGCAGCTGGAGCTTCAGGGGCGCTCCCGTCGGGGTGCGCAACGCCAGTGCCTGCTGACGGATGGCCTGCACCAGCCCCAGCTCGTCGAGCGCCGGAGGCCGCATCGCATAGACCAGCTCACGGATCTCCTCGATCGCCGTGGCGGTCTCGGCGCGCAGCCGGATGAGCAGCGACTCTGCTGCGGCCGGGTCGACTCGCACCGAGTTGCGTGCCGCGTCGGCCGTGAACGCGATGCCCGACAGTCGCGGCCCCAGGCCGTCGTGCAGGTCGCGACGCAGCCGCCGACGCTCCTCCTCGATGGCCGTCACCGACTGCTCCCGGGACTCCTGCAGCTCGCGAGCGAGCGCGCTCGATCGGGCGGTGAGTGCCAGCAGCGGAGCGACGAGGCGCAGCACGTGCTCATCAGCGGCCGACAGCGACAGGTCACCGGGCCGCAGGCCCACCTCGAGCTCGCCGACCCGCTCGTCCCCGAGGGTGAGCGCGACGGTGCGGCTGGCGGTCGACGGCACCCCGGACGAGGCAACAGTCACACCGTCGACGTACAACAGGGCATGGGGAAGCCCCAGTGCCTCGCGCACTCCACGCAGCGCCAGGACCGGGTCGCCCGCCGAGCGCCCCGCCACGTGGGTGGCCGCCTCGAGCGGGTCCGATCGGGCACCGAAGAGCAGCTCGTCGACGACACCTCGCAGTGCCGTCCGCAGGGGTGGCAGCGTGAGCGCCGCCACCGCGCCCACGACCGCGAGCTCACCAGTGGTGGCCGGGCGGCCCAGGACGGCCCCGAGCACCGTGGCCAGCCCGACGAAGAGTGCGAGATAGACCACCAGCGCGGTGGCTACGACCACCACCTGCACGACCACCAGTCGAACGTCGACGAGGTCGGGTCGCGCCGCACCCACGACCATCGCCGGGCCGACCAGCGCGAACGCCAGTGCACCGACGGCCAGCCCGGCATCCGTGGCGGCCACGAACACGATCAGCAGCCCAACCAACCCGGCTCCGACACCGACGACGGCCAGCCACGACAGCGCCGACCGAACTCGTGCGTCGGCGTGCTCGATCGTCCACCAGGTGTGCGCGATCAGCACCGAGGCGATCACGATCACCGTGAAGGTGACGGCATCCTCGCGCACGGGCTGAACCGCCAGCAGCGCTCCGGCTCCGACCACCGTGGCCAACGCGACGAAGTCCACCGGCTGCCGCCACGACCACCACGGGTAGGCCACGGCCGCCAGCGGCAGCGCGACCGCCCAGGCGGCGGCGAGCACGTGTGCCGCCGATGTGGGGTGGTCCAGCCGATCGAGACCCGCCCCCGCCACGGTCAGCACCCCGGCCGCGGTGAGGGCGGCGGCCGCCACCGGTGGGCCGCCGAACCGGCCGGCAAGCCCCAGCACCACCCCGCTGCCCAGCCAGACCAGGCCCATCACGATGAGCGCCAGCACCGTGGTCGTCGCCATCACCCGGACCGCCCGAGTCCCTGCTCGCGGGCGCGGATCATCGCGGCGACGCGGTCGGCCACCTCCAGCTTGGCGAAGATGCTGGTGAGGTGGTTGCTCACGGTCTTCGGTGACATGAAGAGCGCCTCGGCGATGGCGGACGTGCGGCGGCCGGCCGCCAACAGGTCGAGCACCTCGCGCTCACGGGTGGTGAGCTCAGGGAACGGCAGCTCCGGCACCGCTTCGACCGGGGGGCCGCCGGCGGAGAAGTAGGCGAGCACGCGGGCGGCCACCCCCGGGCCGAAGACCAGCTGGCCCGCCACGACGCCGTGCACGGCGCTGACGATCTCGTCCTGGCCGGCGCCCTTGAGCAGGTAACCACGAGCACCGGCCTGCATCGCCGTGAACACCGTTGCGTCGTCGTCGTACATCGTCAGCACCAGCACGGCCGCGCCCGGTACGCTCGCGCGGATCCGGCGGGTCGCCTCGATGCCGTCGCCACCGGGCATTCGCACGTCCATCAGCACGACGTCGGGCTGCAGCAGCTGCACCTCGCGCACCGCCGACTCTCCGTCGGCGGCCTCCCCCACGACCTCGAGCCCGTCGAGGGTGCCGATCAGGGCGCGCAGGCCGCCACGCACGACCGGGTGGTCGTCGACCACGACGATGCGCAGCGGCTTCATCCGCCCATGATGGCGGCACGGTCCGGTCCCCGACCCGGGAACTCTTACCCGGGTGCGTCCCAGAGGTCGGGAACCAGGTGGGGAGGGTCGTCCCTGTTTCCCACGACCCGTTGCTCGCAGGGTGGGTGCGTCGGACGTCGGCACCCGCCGGAGGTCCTCGTCAAACCAGTTCCGAGGAGCCACCATGGCCATCATGAACACCACCACCGCACCCGTCGTGCGCCGATCCCGGCGCCAGCGGGTCGGTCTCGCGCTTGGCGCGCTGCTCAGCATCGGCAACATCCCGAGCGTGCTGACCCCGACCCCGGACGGCGAGGTGGGGCCGCCCGTGCTCATCCTGTGGGTGGGCACCCTGCTCGGCGTCATCGGCCTGGTGGCCGTGGTGGTCGCCTGGCGCAGCGGCAACCGGGCCGCGCTGCGGGTCGCCGCCGGGTCGCTGATCGTCACCGCGCTGACCGCGCTTCCCGCGTTGTTCGTCGACATCGACGCGACGCTGAAGGTGCTCTCGGCGGTGTCCGTGGTGCTGACCGTGATCGCCGTGGTGCTGATGTTCTCGCCCGAGCAGCGCACCGTGTCGGTCGACGACTGAGCCGGATGCCGTCATGGTCGCCCTCGTCACCGCGTTCCTCGCGCTTCCGCTCGGCTACCTGGCGCGGTCGCGCCTCGTCGCCAACACCACGTATGCCGTCGCCTACCTGTGGGCGTTCACCTTCCAGACGCTGTACCTGTCGCTCGACGGGTCGGCCTTCGGCCGCAACGAGTTCCCGTGGTCGTACGGGCTGGTCACAGCCGGGATCTTCGCCGTGGGCTTCGGTCTCGTTGCGGTGGGCCACCAGGTACGCCACCGTCGCTCGGACCCGTCCTCGTGTGAGGTGCCGGCCAGCGTGGCCGTCGGACCCCGTTCGGTCTGACCGGCCTCACCCTCGCGTTCGTCGTGCCGCCGGGCGGGCCAGCAGCTGCACAGCCTCAGGCTCCTGACGGGTGAGCGACGAACAGGCGCCGCTGCACCCGCCCGGCGGATCGCGGCGCGCGACTGCCCCACGGGCCACGTGACCCGTGGGGCAGTGGGCGACGACGTGGTGTCTACTTCTTGAGGGCGACTTCCACACCGCCGGAGAAGGCGGAATCGTGTAGCTCGATCTTGACGAGCTTGGTCTTCTTGGGAACGTCGAAGTAGACGCGGCCCTCGACGCTGTTCCCGGGATTGATCTCCTCGAAGAGCACCTCGGACTTGGGGTCGTAGATGGCTGCCTCGGTGCTGGCCGAGAACTTGCGGTTCTTCGCATCGAAGGCCTGCTGGTTGTCGCCGAACATCGACTGCGCCTCGTCACCGATGTTCGAGATCGTCATCGAGACACGGCAGAACTCACTCTGGGCCTGGGTGTCGAAACCATTGCTGCCGACCTTGTCGATCCCGCACTTGACGCCGGTGACGACGAACTCGAACTTCCCGTCCCTGACCTTCGTCCCGATCTTCGGCGTGTTGTCCACCGCCGCCGGCGCCTTGGTCGCGGCAGGCGTTGGAGCTGCTGGCTTGGCGCTCGCAACAGGCGATGCTGCCGCCGCCTCGTCGGCCGCTGCTGACGACGGCGTCTGCGACACCTGCGCGGACGGCCTGTTCGCCGCAGCATCGGTGACGGCGGGACTGTCGCCGCCGCCGCTCAAGGCGGAGCCGATGATGGCGAGGCCGACCAGCGCCCGGGATCACGAAGCGCTTCTTCTTGAACCAGGGGCGTGCAGCAGTGGCCTCTCCCGCGGCCGTAGTCGCCTCTGGCGAGGTCGCTTCGGCAGCGCGAGCCGCGTCGCTCCCCGTGGCGCCCGGAGCGAAGTGCTCGGTCCACTGGTGGTTCATCCGAGCGGCTCCGAACGCTGTCCGTTCGGCCGAGGAGCTGCCGGCGCGCAGGTCCGGCGGTCAGCGGGTCTTCGGGTCTTCGGCTCAGCGGTCGCCGCGCAAGATGGGCGGCGACAAGGTGGCCCGCGGGTCACCGCGGTACACCCGTGCCGGCCGGCCACGCCCGCCCTCACGCACCTCCCCGGTCGGGGTGAGGAAGCCCTCCACCCCGGTGACCTTGCGGTGGAAGTTGCCCTTGTCGAGCTCGATCCCCCACACCGCCTCGTACACCGCGTGCAGGTCGGCCACGGTGAACGCATCGCAGCACAGCGCGGCCGCATAGCCGGTGTCCTCGAGCTTGGCCCGGGCGCGTTCCACCCCGTCGGCAAGGATCCGGTGGTGGTCGAAGGCCAACCTCTCGTCCGTTCCGCCCGCCTCGCCCGACCGGCCCGACCCACCAGCCGTGCCGGACAACAGGGCAGCCGCGACGGGGACCCACCGGGCGTCCACGGCATCCGAGCCTGCGGTGGGCTCCGGGAGGTCGGCCCCGAGCGCCAGCCAAGCCACCGACACCACCCGCTGCCGGGGGTCGCGCCCTGGCTCTCCGTAGGCGGCGAGCTGCTCGAGGATGACGTCGTCGCGCCCGACCCCGGCCTCCTCGCCGAGCTCGCGATAAGCGGCATCCTCCAGGTTCTCGTCGATCTCGACGAACCCGCCGGGCAACGCGAGCCGGCCGGCGAACGGCTCACCGCCGCGCCGCACGAGCAGCACGTGCAGGGCCCCGGCCCGCACCGAAAGCACCACGAGGTCACACGTGACGTAGAACGGCGGGAAGTCGCTGGTATATCTCACCCGGTGCATTTTAGGGTCAGACTGACAATTTCTCGATGGTAGAATGGGGTACGGCAACACGCCACTGCCGCGCCGGGCTCCACCGTCTCGACACCACCAGTTTTGGAAGGGATCGCGACATGGCCATCATCTCGTGCGCCAACTGCCAGTCCGACAACGACATCCACCTCGAGGGCAACGGCCCCGACGGGTCGCGGATCCTGCGCTGCGGCGAGTGCGGTCACACGTGGTCCCCGGTCGTCGTGACCCACGCGCCCACCTTCACCCGCACCCCCTTCGAGATGGCCCAGGGCCGCTTCGCGAACTCCGAGATGGTCGAGCCCGCCCTGGCGGCGCGCGTCAAGCGGCTGAAGACCAAGTTCCTCAAGGCCGACACCGGCGCCGAGCTCGACCCCGCGGTGGAGGCCTACTACGCGCGATGCCGCGAGCTGTTCTCGCCCGAGGGCCTCGAGGCCTGCGCCCCGCAGGACCTCAAGGACTTCGTCAGCAACCAGGTCGGCGTCAACGTCGGCAACACCTCGATGTTCAGCCGGGCCTGGAAGCGGCTCGGCGAGGACGTGGCCGCCGACCGCACCAGCGCCTCGATCAGCTACCTGCTGCGCGGGCCGGATGCCGTGCCGCTCGAGGACCGCCTGACCCAGCTCATCGAGGACCACGCCGGCACCGGGATGCCGGGATTCAAGGAGGCGCTGCTCACCAAGGTGCTGTGCATCATGGAGCCCGAGCGGTTCCTGCCGATCCTCACCTACGGCACCGAGGACACCGGCAAGCGCGACCTCACGCTGGCGGTCTACGGGCTGCACCTGCCCAAGGTCGACCTCACCTCGATGCAGGTCGGTCGGCTCGCGGTGTGGTCCAACGACCTGCTGCTCGAGCTCGCCGGAGAAGGGTTCACCGGGCCGCAGCACGTGGCCGAGTTCACCTGGTGGGCCAAGGACCGCGTCGAGCACACCACCCTGGTGTCGGTGCCCTGACCGACACCTCCCCGGCGCTCCTGGCGCCCAGTGCTCCCCGCTGTCCGCTGTCCCCGCCGTTCCCGGCGCCCTGAGCAGGGTCAGGGCGTGGGCAGGGGCTCATCGGCCAGTGAGGCGCAGAACTCCGTCGCGCGGGCGCGGTCGATGTACCAGTACCCGTGCTGGATGTCCCCGACGAACCACGGGTAGGGCCCGGCTACCGGTGGTGTCGTGAGTCGTGCCGAGCCCGACACGTCCGCGATCTCGAGCGCCTGCTCGGGTACGTCGGCGCGCAGCATCTCGGCGCGTCCGCCCCAGGCGTGCACCATGTCCAGGTCGCGGGTCAGGAGCACGTAGTCGTTGCCTAGCCGTCGGCAGCTGACCACCGTGCGGTCGTCGTTGCCCGACATCCACTGCCTCCCAACGGTGCTCACCCTCGCGCGTGCGCCCAACGTAGTCGGCGGCCCAGGTCGGCACACACGGTTCGGAACACAAAGGTGCGACGTCACACCCGATCACTCGCAGGGCGGGCCTGAGGGCAAGGGCGTCACCGAGGGCAAGGGCGTCACCGAGGGCAAGGCCGGATGCAGGGACTGCATCAGGGAGTCGTGAGCGAGCGAAGCGGCACCCTCCGAGGGCCTTGTACGCGTCCTCGCGCCGGACGGCATCCTCAACGGCCGGCCGCAGCGGGTGTGTCCTACGAGACACTTCCTTGATTCCTCAACTACTACACGTAGTAGTACTGTGAGATTCGTAAGGAACACCCCGCACAGGCCCACTACCCCAGGGCCTCGGAAGGACAAGAGACCACCATGCGCAGCTCATTCGACAAGCTCATCTCCTGGACCGGCATCGTCATCGCCGTCGTCCTCCTCTTCGCCGGCGGACTGCTCGTGTGGGCCTCCTCGTTCGCGACGCAGA
>JBBQNZ010000099.1:0-16343 GCA_038330415.1 Actinomycetales bacterium
GCGACCTTCGTCGACCACGAGCTGCGCCCCGGCACCAGGTCGACCTACTACATGACCTCGCCCGAGGGCCAGAAGTTCGCGGGCTACTGGGACGTCGACGAGGTCGAGGAGACGCGCCGGTTCGCCTTCCGCGACGGCTTCGCCGACGAGGACCTCACCCCGAACCCCGACCTGCCGGTGTCGCACTGCGACTACACGTTCAGCGCCATCGACGACGGCACCCGAGCGGTCTTCACGAGCCGCTACGAGTCGGCCGAGGACCTCCAGAAGGTGCTCGACATGGGGATGGAGGAGGGCGCCCGGACCGCGATCAACCAGATCGACGGCTTCCTCGCCAACTCCACCCAGGACGCTTGAGCGACACCCGCTTTCGGCGACCCTAGGCAGGGTCGCCAGCCGGCGGCGACGGCACCGTGCTGCCCCGCACCACCAGCTGGAACCCGGCGCCCACCGGGTGGAGCCGCTACGGCAACACGGTGGTCGGCCCGCCCGGTGACGACTGGACCTGGGTGCGCGGCGGGGTCTGGACGCACCGGATTCCCAACGCCAGGATCGGCCTGGTGTCGATGGGCGCGACCGACCAGGTGACCACTCCCATCACCGCGGAGTTCGCCGACGTGAGGGTCTACTCCGTGGGTGGCGGCAACCGGCCGCACCGCTGAGCCGGTCAGGCGTTGACGGTCTGCCTCGGGTCCGGCACCGGCGTTGCCGGTGCCGGCTCGGGGCGCCGCGCCTGCAGTCGGCGGCGGGCGGGGCCCTCGACGAGGGTGTGCACGCCCCACGCGATGCCGGCCAGCGTGACGACGAGCCCGGCGACGACCACGGCGCTGGCCCACCACGACCCCTGCGCCCACACCCGCAGCGCGTGCACGAACGGCTGCACGAGCAGGTGGGTCATGTACAGCGCGTACGACGCCTCCCCCGCGGCGACGACGACGGGCCACGACAGGGCGGCGGTCAGCGGGCCGCTGGAGGCCGCGAGCGCCGCGACCCCGAGGCCGAGCGCCGGGGCCGCCCAGTAGTGGCCGGCCGAGGCGGCCGGCACCAGGGCGAGCACGAGCAGGGTGGCCGGCAGCACGACCACGAGGCGGCCGAGGCGGGCGCCGCCGCGTACCCAGGCCAGGCAGAGCAGCATCCCGCCCACGAACTCGCCGAGGATCCGCACGTAGAACATGTGCTCGAGGTTGCCGTTGGGCAGGGCCATGGTCGCGAACACCGCGAGCATCGCGGCATACGACGCCGCCGCCAGCAGCAGGGCCGGCCCGGCCCGGCGTACTCGGACGGCGGCGACGAAGAGCAGGGGTGCGAGGAGGTAGGCGAACCACTCCGAGCTGATCGACCAGGCCGGGGCGTTGAAGCTGGGCCGGTCGTTGAACCAGGTGTGCACCATGGCGAGGTTCTCGACGTACGCCTGGGGGGTGCGCCGGTGGCCGTCGACCCCGACGCCGAGGGTGCCTACCAGGGCCGCGATGGCGAGGTCGAGGTTGAGGGTCAGCACGTGCACCGGCCAGACCCGCGCGAACCGGTTCCGGATGAAGTCGCGGCTCCCCTGGCACGAGAACGAGCCCAGCCGGTCGGCGTAGGTGTAGGCCAGCACGAACCCGCTGAGCGGGAAGAACAGGTCGACCCCGAGGTAGCCGGCCCGCATGAACGTGTCGAGCGGAGCCAGGGCCGGCACCAGGGCGAGCAGGTCGTCGCGGTAGTGGAAGAGCACGACCCACACCGCCGCCACGGCGCGCAGACCCGTGAGCGCGGGCAGCGAGGGGCGCGCGGTGGTGGGTGTCATCGGCTCCACGCTGCCAAAGCGCCTCGAGCGGGCCACATCCCCCGGACGGCGCGGTGGCCGCCACCCCCACGGCTCGCGGACGCGCGTCGTCGCAGGTCAGGAGCGGGATGCCGGAGGGTCACCCGGTCTCCATTCCCGACCCACGCTGCGACAAACGTCACGAGCAGCGCGAACGCGGGTTCTGGCCCTCAGACGCAGAACTCGTTGCCCTCGGGGTCGCGCATCACCGCCCAGTGCACGCCGAGGCCGGCGTGGTCGTCGACCCGCGTGGCGCCCAGCGACTCGAGCCGGCGCACCTGCGCGGCCACCCGCTCGCGCTGGTCGTCGAGCGGCACCGACGGCCCTCCGCCGGCGAGGAGGTCGATGTGCACGCGGTTCTTGACCGCTTTGGCCTCGGGCACCTTCTGGAAGAAGAGGCGCGGCTGGCCCTCGGCCTCGATGGCGGAGGCGTCGTTCCAGTGGTCCTGCGGGATGCCGTTGGCCGCGAGGAAGGCCGGCCAGTCGGCGAAGTCGCCCGGCGGGCCGGGGATGGCGTAGCCGCGCTCGGCGAGCGCGGCCGCCCAGAACACGGCGAGTGCGCCGGGGTCGGCAGCGTCGAAGACGACCTGGATGGGAGCTGTCGATCGGTCCATCCCGGCAGTCTGCCGCGGCCCACCGACAGGCGGGCCGGCGCAACCAACCCGATCCGGCTTCCGTCGGCGCCCCACCCCGCGCTACCATCGTCGGTTCGCCAGTATGGACATCACCCAGAGCCCGAGAGGCGGATCCGCCGTGCCCGCGCCGACCGCCGAGACCTCCACGACCACCACTGCGACCGACGACGTCCTCGCCCGGGAGCAGGCCCACCTCGACCACGCCCGCGCCGAGCTGAGGCGGATGCGCGAGAGCACCGACCGGCTTGACGCCGCCAAGGCCACCGACGCCTGGACCAGCGAGCTGCTCGGCCACGTGCTGGCCCGCCGGGTCGCCGCCCTGCAGGACGACCCGGGCACCACCTTGTTCTTCGGCCGGATCGACACCCGCACCGACCACGGCGCGGAGACCTTCCACATCGGGCGCCGGCACGTGTCCGACGACCACGGCGACCCGGTCGTCGTCGACTGGCGCGCCCCGATCTCCACCGCGTTCTACCGCGCCTCACCGGCCGCCCCCATGGGCGTGGAGCTGCGCCGCCGCTTCGGCGTCGACCGGGGCCGCCTCACGGCGTACGAGGACGAGCGCCTCACCGCCGGCGACGTGACCGCACCCAGCGGCATCCTCGCCGCCGAGATCGAGCGCCCCCGCAGCGGCCCGATGCGCGACATCGTCTCGACCATCCAGCCCGAGCAGGACGAGATCGTCCGCAGCGACATCGCCACCAGCATCTGCGTGCAGGGGGCGCCCGGCACCGGCAAGACCGCTGTCGGCCTGCACCGCGCCGCCTGGCTGCTCTACTCCTTCCGCGCCCAGCTCGACCGCTCGGGCGTGCTGGTGGTCGGCCCGAACCGCGCCTTCCTCGACCACATCGGGGCGGTGCTCCCCTCCCTGGGTGAGGCGCGGGTCGGCCACGCCACGATCGACACCCTGCTCGACCACGGCCGGGTGCGGGCGCAGGACCCCACCGACGTGGCGATGCTCAAGGGCGATGCGCGCCTGGCCGAGGTGCTGCACCGTGCCGTCTGGGCGCATGTCGGCCGTGCCGGCGAGGCGCTGGTACTCCCCCGGGGGTCGCGGCGATGGCGGGTGCCGGCGTACGAGATCCAGGACGAGCTCGACGCGCTCGTCGCCCGCGGGGTGCGCTACTCCGCGGCCCGTGACCTGCTCCCGCAGCGACTGGCGCACCGGGTGCTGCTGCAGCTCGAGCGCTCCGGCGACGCCCCCGACGACCGGGTGCAGGACACCGTGGCCCGGTCCGCCCCGGTGTCGGCCTACGTGCGCCGTCTGTGGCCGGCGCTCGACCCGGCCCTCGTCCTCTTCCGGGTTTTCTCGGATGCCGCGACGCTCGCCGACGCGGCAGACGGCATCCTCACCGCTGACGAGCAGCGAATGCTGCTGTGGGAGAACCCCCCTCGCACCAAGGGTGCGGCCCGCTGGTCACCGGCCGACATGGCGCTCCTCGACGAGGTCGCCGACCTGCTCGACCGCACCCCCAGCCTGGGGCACGTGGTGCTCGACGAGGCGCAGGACCTCTCCCCGATGCAGCTGCGCGCCGTCGGCCGCCGGGCGTCGACGGGGTCGATCACGGTGCTCGGCGACATCGCCCAAGGCACCACCCCGTGGGCCACCGAGTCGTGGGACGACGCGATGGGCCACCTCGGCCGGCCGGGGCACGAGCTGGTCGTGCTCGACCGCGGCTTCCGGGTGCCGGGGCTGGTCATCGACTTCGCCGCCCGGCTGCTGCCGCACATGGCACCCGGCCTGGGGGCGCCACGGTCGGTGCGCGACAACCCCGGCCGCCTCACGGTGGTGCCCACCGAACGCGGTGGGCGCCCTGCCGCGGTGACCGAGGCCGTGCGTGACGCGCTCGGCCGGCCGGGGTCGGTGGGCGTCATCGCGGCGGATGCCGAGGTCGCCGCCCTGAGCGCCGACCTCACCGCCGCAGGAGTCCCGCACGGGCGGCTCGACGCCGAGCACGGCGACGACGAGGACCGGCAGGTCGAGCTGGTGCCGGCCAGCATCGCCAAGGGGCTGGAGTTCGACCGGGTGGTGGTGGTCGAACCGGCCGCCATGGCGCGGGCCGAGCCCGACGAGCGCACCGGGCTGCGCCGGCTCTACGTGGTGCTCACCCGAGCGGTGAGCGAGCTGACCGTGGTGCACGCCGAGCCCCTGCCCGGCCCCTTGCAAGCCTGATCCCGCCGACTCGGCCTGCTGCCAGTCGGGCGGTCGAGCGGTCGGGCGGATCAGCCGGCATCCTCGAAGGGCTCGGTGGGGGCGGCCGCTGCGGCCAGGCCGCGCACGAGGACGTCGACGAGGTGCGGCACCTCGGCCGAGTCGACCTGCATCGTGCCGACGCACGTGTTGCCCCGCCAGATCGAGAGCACGACCACCGCGTGGTCGGGATGCCAGGAGACGCGCATCGCTCGCGCTCCCCCGCGGGCGTCGAGCACCACCTCGCCACGCAGCGGGAGCGGTGACACGTGAGGCATCCCTCATCATGGCCCGAGCCGGCGGTGGCGCACCAGACCTAGGTGCGCACGACGTCCTGGACGACCTCGTTACGACGCAGGAACCAGGGCTTGAAGGGCGGGTCGAACCGGGCGAACCGGGGGTGCCCGGTCGGCACCAGCCCGGCCGCGGCCACGGCGTCGAGCAGCTCGGCGAGGTGCTTCTCGTAGGAGCCCTGCGACCAGCGCCCCGAGTAGCGCACCGCGGCGGCCAGCCGCTCGGGCACGGCACGCACGTGCACCGCCGGGTCGGTCGGCACCGGCGCCGTCTCCAGCGTCATCGCAGCGGGCAGCACGAAGGCGACGACATAGCCACCGTCGGCCCCCTCGGCCTGCACCACCGGCGCCGTCATGGCGACCTTCTCCGACGGGGCCGCCTCCTGCACCACCGGGGCGGTCATCGCCACCGCCCGCTGCGCCTGGTTCGCGCCCGTGATGTACCGGAACAGGAAGCGGAAGGCGCGGTTGCCGGCATCCTCGAACGAGCCGTCGAGCGCGACCTCGGCCACGACGTGCTCGGGATAACGGCGCAGCTCGAAGCCGTCGTGCTGCTCGAGGACGTCGTACTGCTGCTGCTCGGTCACCCCACCGACGCTACGCCGGGCGGCGGAGGCACCGGAGGCCGGTCGGTCAGAAGTTGATCATGTGGCCGACGATGCCCTCGACGGCCTCCTTGACCGCCTCGGACAGCGTCGGGTGCGCGAACACGTTGCGCGCGACCTCGTCGGCGGTGAGGTCCCACTTCTGCGCCAGGGTGAGCACGGGCAGCAGCTCGGTGACGTCGGGGCCGATCATGTGCGCGCCGAGGATCTCGTTGTGGGTGGCGTCGGCCACGATCTTGACGAAGCCCACGGCATCGCCCAGGCCCATCGCCTTGCCGTTGGCGGTGAAGGGGAACGTCGCGGTCTTGACGTCGTAGCCCCGCTCCTTGGCCTGGGCCTCGGAGTAGCCGAACGAGCCGATCTGCGGGTGGCAGTAGGTGGCGCGCGGCACGAAGTCGTAGTCGACCGGCATCGTGTCGGCGCCGGCGAGGGTCTCGGCCGCGACGATGCCCTGGGCCTCGGCGACGTGGGCCAGCATCAGCTTGGCGGTGCAGTCGCCGATGGCGTAGACGTTGGGCACGTTGGTGCGGCAGTACTCGTCGATCGCGACGGCGCCCCGGTCGGTGAGCTCGACGCCGGCGGCGTCGAGCCCGTAGCCCTCGGTGCGCGGCGCGAACCCGATGGCCGACATGAACTTGCCGGCCTCGAGCACCTGCTGGTCGCCGCCGGCGGCCGGCGAGACCGTGACGCGCACCCCCGAGCCGGTGTCCTCGACGCCCTCGACCTTGGTGCTGAGCAGCACCTTCACGCCCAGCTTCTTGTAGTGCTTGGCGAGCTCCTTGGAGATGTCGGCGTCCTCGGTGGGCACCATCCGGTCGAGGAACTCGACGATCGTGACGTCGACGCCGAAGTTCTTCATGACGTAGGCGAACTCGACGCCGATGGCGCCCGAGCCGGCGATGATGATCGAGCCGGGCAGGTTCTCGTCGAGGATCTGCTCCTCGTAGGTGACGACGTTCGGCGAGACGGTGACGCCGGGCAGCATCCGGGTGACGGCACCGGCCGCGATGATCAGGTGGTCGAACGTGAGCTGACGCGTGGACCCGTCGTTGAGCGCAACGTCCATCGAGGTCGACGAGGTGAGGGTGCCCCAGCCGTCGATCTCCTGGATCTTGTTCTTCTTCATCAGGAAGTGCACGCCGCGCACGATGCCGTCGGACACCTGGCGGGAGCGCTTGAACGTGGGCGCGTAGGCCATCGTGGCGTCGCCCTCGATGCCGTACTTCGCCTTGTCGTGGGTGAGCAGGTGCGAGATCTCGGCGCTCTTGATCAGCGCCTTGCTCGGGATGCAGCCGACGTTGAGGCAGACCCCGCCCCAGTACTTCTTCTCGACGACCGCCACCTTCTTGCCCAGCTGTGACGCGCGGATCGCCGCGACGTAACCACCAGGACCAGCACCGAGCACCACGACGTCGAAGTCAGCCATGCCGTCAGCCTATCCGGCGGCGGGGGTCCTCTCGCGCGCCAGGTCGGCGCCGGGCCGGGCGCGTGCCGCCACCCGGCCGCCGCCGAGGCGCCGGGCGTCGCGAACGGTGAACAGCCCGGCCAGCAAAGCGATCGGGGCGCCGTGGGCGAGGGAGGCGAGCGGCGGGATCCGCTCCCAGCCGTCGAACCAGGACAGGGCGGTGAGCGCCAGCGCGGCGGCGGCCACCCCGACCACCGTGGCGGCAAGGAACGGGCGAGCACCCCACAACTGCAGCGCTCCCCCGGCCACGACACCCAGCGCCAGGCCGAGCACCAGCACCAGGGGCAGCAGCAGGACGAGGTAGAGCACCGACCCGCCGAGGTAGCGGTCGATGCCGAACAGGGCGGCCGTCCTGCTGTCGTTCCCCACGACGGCGGGCGGCACGAGCAGCGCCACGAAGAGCAGCACGTGCGCCACCAGAGCCCGCAGCGGCCAGCGCCACAGTGCTGCCATCGGCGACATCCGACCTCCCCGTGCCACAACTCCCACGAGGAGTCTGACAGCCGGGTGCCCCGAGCGCACGCACCTTTGTTGTCCCGGCGCGTCAGCGCAGCGTGCGCAGGGCGCTGTCCGGGTGCGTCAGCGCAGCGTGCGCAGGGTCTCGTGCACCGCGCGCGACACCGGCGCGGCGGTTCGCGCCCCGGGTCCGCCCTGGGCCACGACGACCGACACGACCCATCGCGGCGCGTCGGCCGGGGCGTACGACACGAACCACGAGGTGTCGCGCTTCCCCACCACCTCGGCGGTGCCGGTCTTGCCCGCCACCGGCCACCCCGGCATCGTGCGGAACAGGTCTCGCACGCTGCCGACCGCCACGGCATTGCGCAGCGCATCGCGCAGGTAGGCGTCGACCTGGGGCGACAGCGGCGCACGGCGGGTCGGCCCGGCTGCCACCCGCTCCTCGTGGCCGGTCACCGGGTCGACGACGGCGGATCCGACGCGTGGGGTGAGCACCCTGCCGCCGTTGGCGATCGCGGCGTACATCACGGCGGCCTGCAGGGGCGTGGCACCGACGTCGCCCTGCCCGATGGAGAAGTTGGCGGCGTCACCGGGGCGCAGCAGGTAGCCGCTGCGGCAGTTCTCGACGGCGACCTGCTGGAAGTACGCGGCCTGCTTCCGGTCGGCGACGTCGGGGTAGCCGGTGCGGGCCCGCCGGCACGACTCATCCTTGGTCGCCTCCCACGCGGCCTTCTTCCACGCCCGGTCGGGGATGCGGCCGCTCGCCTCCCCGGGCAGGTCAATGCCCGTGCGGGCGCCGAGCCCCAGCCCCTTGGTGGTGGTGACGAACGGGTCGCTGGCGTCGTCCTTGGCGGCGAAACCCCCCTGGGCTCGCCACGAGTCGTAGGCCAGCGCGTAGAACACGGTGTCGCACGAGACCTCTATGGCCATCTTGAAGCTGATCAGCCCGCGCCCGCTGGTCTCGTGGTTGTTGAAGATCCGGTTGCCGATGCGGTACTTCGCGGGGCAGTCGTAGGTGCCGTTCAGCGAGTTGCCGGCTTGCACCGCGGCGATCACCGACGCCGGCTTCATGGTGCTCGCCGGCGCCAGCTCGACGCCGATCGCGCGGGAGAGCAACGGCGTGTTCGCGGATGCCGCGGTGAGCCTGGCGTAGTCGGCCTGGGAGATGCCGCCGGTCCAGACATTCGGGTCGTATGCCGGAGCGCTGGCCAGGGCGGCCACCGCACCCGAGCGGGGGTCGAGCACCACGACGGCGCCCGAGTCGGCCGGCCAGCCGCGGTGCCGGGCCGCGGCCATCTGGGTCGCGAGCGCCTTCTCGGCGGCCGCCTGGACCCGCACGTCGAGCGAGGTGACCAGGTCACGGCCGGGCACCGGCTCGGTGCGCGAGACCACCCCGGTGACCAGCCCGCGCGCATCGACCGAGACCACGGTGCGGCCGGGCACTCCCCGCAGCACGGTGTCGTACTGCTGCTCCAGGCCCGAGCGCCCCACGAGGTCGTCGGCCACGAGGCCTCGGGCGCCGCCCACCTCGTCGGAGCGCACCTGGCCCAGGTAGCCCAGCGCCTGGGCGGCCGAGACGCCCTGCGGCCGAGGGTAGAACCGCACCGGCCGCGACCCCACGGCCACGCCGGGGAAGCGGTCGGGCTGCTCGACGAGCGAGAGCGCTCGCGTCGGGTCGACGCCCTCGGCGAGCGGCACCGGCACCTGCGCCGAGCCCGCCCAGCAGGCCGGGGCCGCCGGGGCCCCTGGCTCGCCGCACAGCCAGGTCCGGCCGAGCAGCGCGTCGGCCGGGACGCCGAGCACCGACGCCATGTCACGCACCACGGAGGCGCCCCGGTCGTGGCTGTCGGCGAGCACCCGGCGCTCGATGGTGACCACGGTGCTCGCCCGGTTGTCGGCCATCACCTGCCCGTGCGCGTCGAGGATGCGGCCACGCAGGGCGGGGACGACCAGGGTGCGGGTGTCGAGGGCGGACGCCACGGACCGGAAGTCGTCGTGGCCGAGGAGCTGCACCTGCCCCAGCCGGCCGACCAGGGCTGCGAAGCCCAGCCCCACCAGCAACACGACCGCGAGGAAGCGCCCCTGGTGCGCGGGGCTGCGCCGCCCCCCGACCCGTGAGGTCCCTGCACGTGCCGGGTTGGTGCCGTCAGCGCGGCGACCTGACCGCAACAACCCGGCACGGGCGCGCCTCATCCGAACCTCCGGCGCGCCAGCCCGCGCTCGGCCGCCACGACCAGCGGCACCACGAGCGCGGCCACCGTGGCGGTGAGCACGCACTGCACCGCGACCGCCCCGAGGCCGACGGGGGCACCCACCGCGAGCGCACCGAGCACCCCGACCCCCTCGACCACGGCTGCCGACCCCAGCGCCACCAGGGCCACCCGCGGTGCGGCGACCGGCCCCTCGACGCGCAGCCGACCCGCGAAGGCGCCGGCGACGGCATACGTGAGGGCCTGCACCCCGAGGTGTGCCGAGCCGGGGGGCACCAGGTCGAGCAGCCACCCGGCGGCGAGGCCGACGCCGGCGCCGACCACCGGCCCGCGCAGCAGCGCCCAGGCGACGACGAGCACGAGCACGAGGTCAGGGACGACGGGCACGTGCCGCACGCCGAGGGTGACCACCAGCAGCACCGAGCCGAGCACCGCCAGGCCCCGCAGCAGCGCCGCGAGCCGGGCCGTCATCCGGTGCCCGTCGCGACGGGGCGAGGTGCGGCGCGCCCCGCGGTGAGCACCACCGCCACGACGTCGAGCGAGGTGGTGTCGACGGAGGGGGTGATGGTGCCGGTGGGGGCCAGCCGACCGACCCCCAGGTGCACGGTGCTCACCGTGCCGACCTCGATGCCGGGCACGAACGGGCGGTCACCGACGCTGCCGAGGGTCGTGACGACGTCGCCGGCGGAGGTGGCGCCACGGTCGACCAGGGCGAGGGAGAGCAGGCCGGGGCCGGGGCGGGCGCCGCCGGCCAGCGCTGCCCCGGATGCCTCGCCGAGCACGCCTCGTGGGCCCACCCGCACGCCCACGACGAGGTCGGCACTGCCGACGAGCAGCACGTCGGAGGTCCACGGGGCGACGGAGACGACCCGGCCGACCAGACCCGCCGCGGCCACGACGGAGCGGTCGACCTCGACCCCGTCGCGCGAGCCGGCGTCGATGGTGACCCGTTCGGGGCCGGCCGGGCCGCTGGCGCCGACCGCGACGACACGGGCGGGAACGAGGCGCGCGCCGGCCAGTGCCGGGCTCGCGAGGATGCCGGCGCTGCCGTGCACGGCCGCGACCTCGCGCTGCGCGGCGGCCAGCCGGGTGGAGAGCGCGGCTGCCTCGGCGCGGGCGGCCGACGCCTCGTCGGCACCCGGGCCCAGGAGCCGCTCGAAGGGGCCGAGCGCGGCGGCCGCGGCACCCCGCACCGGCTCGAGGCCGGCGGCGCCGGACGCCCCGAGGGCCACCACCAGGCCGGTGACGACCAGCGCCCCGGTGAGGAGGCGGCGCGAGCGGGTGGAGGTGCGAGTGGTGGGGGTGCGCCGGACGTGCATGGTCAGGGTCGCCGGTTGTCGACGAGCACGCGCTCGAGCGTGCCGAACTCCTCGACGCACCGACCCGCGCCGCGCGCCACGGCGTGCAGCGGGTCGTCGGCCGCGTGCACCGGCACGCCCAGCTCGTGGCTGAGCCGCTCGTCGAGGCCGCGGATGAGGGCGCCGCCACCGGTGAGCGCGATGCCCCGGTCGACGACGTCGCCGGCCAGCTCGGGCGGGCAGACGTCGAGCACGGTGCGCACCAGCTCGATGATCTGCACGACCGGGGTCTCGATGGCCCGGCGCACCTCGGCCGAGCCGATCGACACGGTCTTGGGCAGCCCGGTGACCAGGTCACGGCCGCGCACCCGCTCGGTGAGCTCCTCGCGCAGGGGGAAGGCCGAGCCGGCACCGATCTTGAGGTCCTCGGCGCTGCGCTCCCCCAGCAGCAGCGAGTACTCGCTCTTGACGTGGGCGACCAGCGCGTCGTCGATCTCGTCACCGCCGATCCGCACGGTGCGCGAGGTGACGACGCCGCCCAGGCTGAGGATCGCGACGTCGGTCGTGCCGCCACCGATGTCGACGACCATCGACGCCCGGGTCTCCTCGACCGGCAGCCCCGCGCCGATCGCGGCCGCCATCGTCTCCTCGATGACGTAGACCCGGCGTGCCCCGGAGCGCAGCGTGGCGTCCTCGAGGGCCCGTCGCTCGACGCTGGTGATGTCGCTCGGCACGCACACCACCACACGCGGGCGGACCAGCCGCGAGGGCGAGACCTGCTCCACGAACCAGCGGATCATCCGCTCGGTGACGTCGGCGTCGGAGATGACCCCGTCGCGCAGCGGCCGCACCGCCGTCACCGACTCCGGGGTGCGGCCGAGCATCTCCTTGGCGCGGTGCCCGGCGGCCACGAGCTGGCTGGAGCCGGTGCGCAGTGCAACGACCGAGGGCTCGTCGAGCACCACCCCGCGGCCGCGCTCGTAGATGACGGTGTTGGCGGTGCCGAGGTCGATGGCGAGGTCCCGCCCGCGCACCCATCCCGACGCCCAGCCACTCATGGCAGCAGGCTAGGTCGGTGGGTCCGCCCCGTCTCGGTGCCGCGCCGGGCCGGCGCCGACCGAGCCGTTCAGCGGATGCCGGGTCACGGCATCCGTGGGCGTGCTCGGCGGGTCAGGACGCGGGGAACCAGATGCTGATCTCGCGCGCGGCGGACTCCGGGGAGTCGGAGCCGTGCACGATGTTCTGCTGCACCGGGGTGCCCCAGTCGCGGCCGAGGTCGCCGCGGATGGTGCCGGGCAGCGCCTTGGTGGGGTCGGTGGCGCCCGCCAGCGCGCGGAACCCCTCGATGCAGCGCTCGCCCTCGATGACGACGGCGGCGACCGGCCCGGACGACATGAAGTCGCACAGCGGCTCGAAGAACGGCTTGCCGACGTGCTCCTCGTAGTGGGTGTGCAGCCGGTCGAGGTCAGGGGTGAGCACCTGCAGGGCCACCAGGCGGTAGCCCTTCGCCTCGATGCGGCGCAGCACCTCCCCAGTGAGGCCGCGGGCGAAGCCGTCGGGCTTGACGAGGACGAGTGAGCGTTCGGTGGTCACGGAGGCAGCCTAGTCACCGGCGGGGGTGGCTCCGGCCGCGGCCTCGGCCTGCGCGTCGGCCTCCCGCTGGGCGACGAGCCGGTCGAGCGAACCGCCCTGGACGAGCAGCAGCACCCACAGCAGCGTGAAGACCAGGCCGACCCCGATCATCGCCGGCACGAGCACGGCGCTCGCCCAGGTCAGGGCCTGCACGACCCAGCCCACCGTGATGCCGAACGGGCGGCGCATCAGGCCCGAGGCCACGAGGGCGAGTGCCGCCAGGCCGAGCCCGACCCAGAGCAGCTGCTGCCCGTCGGCGGGCCGGCCGTCGGCGATGGCGTTGCCCCGGGCGACGAGCGCGAAGAACGACAGGATGATCGCCTGGCCGAACAGCGCCATGGCCAGCAGACGGTACGTGAACTTGCCCTGCGTGCCGTAGAGAGGGAGCCGGCTCATCCGTCGCGCTTCCAGCGTCGGGTCTCGACGGCGGCCTTGGACTCCGCGAGCCCGGCCCCCGTGGCGGCCCGGTAGTGCTTGATGGCCCCGATCAGCTCGCCGCGGTCGAGGGCGGCGTCGATGGTCTGCTGCACCTCGGGGCTGAGCTGATCGACGGGCGTGAAGGCGGTGGTCGAGGCGCCGCGGCTGGCGCGCACCGACGTGACGACCCACCAGATCGCCGCGATGGCGGCCACCAGGAGGATCAGCTTGAACAGCGGGCTCATGCAGGCAAGGGTATGCCGGGATCTTGGGGGGTCCGTGCCGTCGGGGCGTGTTGCGAGTTCTCGCAACCCGCCGCCGTGTGGTGGGTGGTTGTCGGCTTCGTCGCCTACGCTCCGTCCGTCATCACGCCAACGTAGGGGTCCTACACATGTCGTCTCTCTCTCGCCGTCTCCTCGTCGGCGCGGTCGCTGCCGGGCTGACCCTCGCGCTGCCGGGGTTGCCGGCCCTCGCCTCCAGTGCTCCCGCCCGGATGCCGGTCATCGCCACCGCCGCGGGCGCCGGCACCATCGAGCCCGGCGCCAAGGGCGTCATCGGCCTGGGTGACCTCGGGTTGGGTCCGCACGTGGGCGCCCTCCTCTACGACTCGCGCCAGTCCACGGCGCTGGGGCCCCAGGAGACCCGCGTGGTCAACGTGCTGCCCGGCTGGGTGCCGGCCAGCACGACCGGCGTCATCCTCACCGTGACCGCCGTCGGCATGGAGAAGAGCGGCTGGCTCATGGTCTGGGGTGGCGGTGCCACCCGGCCGGCGGCATCGACCCTCAACTTCACCCCGGGCACGCCGGTGCCGAACACCGCCGTCGTCACCCTCGGGTCCTCCCGCTCGGTGCGGGTGCTCAACGGCTCCGCCGGGGCGACCCATGTGCTGCTCTCGATCCAGGGATACGTGCTCGACGACGGCACCACGGTGCGGCCCGGTTCCTTCCGGCCGACGCCGGGGGCCCGGGTGGCCGACACGCGGACCGCCGGGACGCCCATCGCGGCCAAGGGCTACCGCGACGTCGTCGTCGCTGGCCACGGCGTTCCCGCCGGTGCCTCCGCCGCGGCGATCAACATCGTCGCCGTGAAGCCGAGTGCGGCGGGCTACCTCGTCGCCCACTCCCCGGCCACCGCACGGCCCGGCACCACGACCTTCACCTACAGCGTGGGTGTCGACCGCGCCGGCCTGTCCGTGGTGCCCCTGTCGAGCACCGGCTCGGTGCGACTGTGGAACATGTCGTCCGCGCCCGTGCACGTCGTCGTGGACTCGTTCGGCTGGGTCGCCGCCGGTGACGCGAGCGCGACCCCGGCCGGCCTCGCCGTCGGCACGCCGACCCGCATCCTCGACACCCGGACGGCCAGCGGCGGGGGCGCCCTGACCGTCGGGGCCACGCGACGGGTTCCGCTCGCCACCAGCCAGGGGTCTGGCGCGCTGCTCAGCGTCACGGTGACCGGTGCCACCCGGGCCGGCCACCTGCGTTTCCACGCCCAGTCCGAGCGCGGTTGGCAGGCCAGCCCCAGCTTTCTGAACTTCGCCGCGGGCCGCACCGTCACCACGTCGGTCCTGGTGCCGGTCCCCTATCGGGACACGCTGGCCGTCGTCCTCGAGGCCGTCACCACGGGCACCGCCCACGTCGTCGTCGACCGCATGGCGGCGGTGGGGCAACGGGCCGAGGTGACCGGCACGATCAGGTCGCAGGGCTCGGGCGCTGTCGTCGACGGGGCCCTGGTGAGCACCAGCGCCACCAACCGCACCGAGGCCGTCTCGCGGGCTGACGGCACCTACCGGGCGTTCCCCAGTGACCTGACGTCGGTAGCGGTGTGCGCCCGCACCGGCACCGAGCAGGGCGTGGTCTTCGAGCCGGACGGTCGCTACCTGCCTGGGTGCGCCCGCAGCGCGGCGGGCACCCCGTCGAAGCCGGTGGTGCTGCCCCTCGGCGGGCGGCTCGTCGGGGAGGACGTCGCGCTCACCCCGAGCGGCGTGCTCACCGGAAAGGTCGTCGGGCCAACAGGGCAGACGGACGTGTTCGGCCAGGTCAGCATCGCGGCGGTCGACGGTTCGACACCCCCGACGTACGCCCTCTTCGGCACGGTCTCGGGTCGCGCCGACGGCACCTGGCGCGCCATCGTGTCTCCCGGCACCTACGTCGTGCTCACCAGCTGGGGCATGGTCGAGGGCGCCAACGGCACCTACCTCGCGAACGAGGTCGCCATGGGGCTGCCGTACATCCCCCACGCCAAGAACCCGGCCGACGCCGGCGCCCTGGTGGCCGCGGGTGCCACCACCTTCACGGTGCCGCCGACGGCGACGGTGACGGTCCCGACGCTGTCCCTGCTCGACCCGGGGCACGTCGTCCCGACCATCGTCGACCCCGACGGCGACCTCTCCGACGTGCGCATCGACTACGTGCACACCGACTCGGGCTACCGGGTGTGGGGCTACCCGGTGGGGAGCCCGGCATCGACCTTGCGCTCCTCCATCCCCCTGCGGCCCGGACGGTATGCCGTGTGCGTCACCGAGGGTGCTACCACGGTGTGCAACGACGGGTCGTCGTCCGCGGCCTCGGCCACGCCTATCCAGGTCGTGTCCGGTCAGACCGAGCAGGTCACGCTCACCCTGCCCTGACCCGTACGACGGCAGGTGTCGCCTGGTCTGATGGTGCGGTGGGCGCGGCACCGATCGTCGACCCGCGCTGCCTGCGTCGCGTAGTGCTGGTCGTGGCGGGGCTGAACCTGGCGTATGCCGTCGTGGAGGCGAGCGTCGCACCCGCGCTCGGGTCGGGGTCCCTGCTCGCCGGGGCGGTGGTCGAGGCGTTCGACCCCGTCGCGCCCGAGGTCACGGCGTGGACGCACCCTCAGCCGTGAGCTGGCACCGTCAGACGGTCGTGGTGCCCAGCAGCATCCGCACCTCGGCGGCGGTGACCACCGAGCCCGTGGCGAGCACGCCCCCGGTGACGCCGCCGCCCTCGTCGGCCATGCCGGCCGCGCGGTCGAGGGCGTCGGGCAGCTCGTCGACGACCACGACCCGGTGCTCACCGAAGATGTCGGTCGCGATCTCGCCGAGCTGACGCGGCGACATCGCGCGCGGCGACGACGTGCGCGTCACGACCACCTCGTCGAGCACCGGCTCGAGCGCCTCGAGCAGCTCGGCGGCATCCTTGTCCTTCATCACGGCCATGACACCGACCAGCCGGGCGAAGGTGAACGAGTCGGCGATGGCGTCGCGTAGGGCGCGCGCGCCGGCCGGGTTGTGCGCGGCGTCGACGAGCACGGTCGGGCTGCGGCGCACGATCTCGAGCCGCCCCGGGGAGTCGACACTCGCGAGCCCGGC
>JBBQNZ010000100.1:0-16268 GCA_038330415.1 Actinomycetales bacterium
TCGCGCACGGTGGTGCGGTTGATGTCGCGGTTGCCGGGGTCGGCCAGCAGGTCGAAGGCCGCCTGGGCCGGCATCCCCTTGAGCAGCACGTAGGTGCCGGGCTGGATCGCGGCCGCCCGCTTCGGGTCGCTCGTGGCGACCTCGAGGTAGGCGCTGCGCGACTTGACCACGCCCGCGTCGCGCAGGGTGGTGGCGATGTCCTCACCGGTCTGGCCCGGCTCGACGACGACGTCGACCTCGCCCTCCCCCGGGCCCGCGAAGTCGGACACCTCGGCCTTGGTGAACAGGCCGGTCACCATGGGTGACAGCATGCTGTAGGCGGCGTACGCAGCACCCCCGACGAGCACGACCGCGAGCAGGAGGACGAACCAGCGGCGGTTGCCGCGGCGCGGTCCGCGGTGCCGGTGCATGTCGCGGCGACGGCGGTGCGACGAGGGCGGCGGTTCACCGAAGAGTGCCTCGGTGACGTCGTGCTGCTGGGTCACGGCCTGGTGTCCTTCGTCCGCGGCTTGCGCCGTTTCCGCCCGACCTGCTCTCCGGGAGGAGAGCCGGTGCTGCGCTCCGTGTCGAGGGCCGTCTGCAGGATGAGCACGGCGGCGGCCTGGTCGACCACCGCGCGCTGTCGCCTGCCGGCGACCCCGCTCTCACGGAGCGTGCGGTGCGCATCGACACTGGTGAGTCGCTCGTCGACGAGACGGACCCAGACCGGCGAGATGCGCGCCGCCACCACGGCAGCATACTGGCGCGCCCGGGCCGCGGAAGGGCCTTCGTCACCGGAGAGTGAACGGGGCAGCCCCACCACGACGCCGACGGCGGCGTGCTCGACCACCAGGTCGGCGATCGCCTCGACGTCGGAGTCGCCGGGGGCCGGGTCTCCCTCCGCGGTGCGGGCCACGGTCGCCACCGGCGTCGCGAGGATGCCGTCGGGGTCGCTCACGGCGACCCCGACGCGCACCGAGCCCACGTCGACACCGAGGCGCGCACCGCGCTCGCGGGGGTCCGGCATCAGCCGGCGAGCTCCCCGACGCGCCACTCGACGGCCGCCAGCGCCTCGCCCACCTTCGACGCGTCCTGGCCGCCGCCCTGGGCGATGTCGTCCTTGCCGCCACCGCCACCGCCGAGGGCCGTGGCCGCCACGCGCACCAGCTCACCGGCCCGGATGCCGCGCGCCCGCGCGGGCTCGTTGGTGGCCACCACGACGACCGGCCGGCCCTTGGCCGCACCGGTGATGGCGACCACGCTGGGCCGCTCGGCGCCCAGCCGGCCGCGCAGGTCGAGCACCATGGTGCGCACGTCGTCGGCGCCGGCCTCGCCGGCGTCGTGCCCGAGGTAGGTGACGCCGTTGACGTCGCGGGCCCGCTCGGTGAGGTTGCCCGCAGCCGCCTGCACCTGCTCGCGGCGGGCGCGCTCGAGCTCGCGCTCGGCATCCTTGAGCCGGGTGACCATGGCGCCGACCCGCTCGGCGAGCTCGTCGGGGCGGGCACCGACCAGGCCGGTCAGCTCGGCCACGATCGCCCGCTCCTTGGCCAGGAAGCGCAGCGCCTCCATCCCGACGAAGGCCTCGACGCGGCGCACTCCGGACCCCACCGACGACTCACCGGTCACCGTGAGCGCACCGATCTGGCTGGAGTGCTGCACGTGGGTGCCACCGCACAGCTCGCGGCTCCACGGGCCACCGATCTCGACGACCCGCACGTCCTCGCCATAGGTCTCGCCGAACAGCGCCAGCGCGCCGATCTCGCGGGCCCGCGCCAACGGCATGTAGGTGGCCGACACCGGCAGGTCCTTGCGCAGCGCGAGGTTGGCGACCTCCTCGATCTCGCTGCGGGTGGCGGGCGACAGCCCCGACCCCCACGCGAAGTCGAGCCGAAGGTAGCCCGGCTTGTTGTACGAGCCGGACTGCAGGGCCGACGGGCCGAGCACCTGCCGCAGGGCCGCGTGCACGACGTGGGTGCCGGAGTGCGCCTGGCAGGCCGAGATGCGCCACTCGGGGTCGACCTCGGCGAGCACCGGCGCCCCGGTGCGCAGCGGCCCGGTGAGCACCTCGACCGTGTGCGCGATGAGCCCCTTGACCGGGCGCTGCACGTCGACGACCTTCAGGTGCACACCGTCGGCGGTGATCACGCCCTCGTCGGCGATCTGGCCGCCGGACTCCGCGTAGAACGGCGTGCGGTCGAGCACCACCTGGCCGCGCTGGCCCGGCTCGATCTCGGTGACGGTCGCGCCGTCGACGACCAGGCCCACGACCTTCGCCTCGCTGGTGAGCTCGGAGTAGGCGCGGAAGTCGGTCTCCCCCAACGCTCGCAGGTCGCGCCACACCTCGGTGTGCGCGTGGCCGCTCTTCTTCGACCTGGCGTCGGCCTTGGCGCGCTGGCGCTGCTCGGTCATCAGCCGGGTGAAGCCCTCGCGGTCGACCTGCAGCCCCTGCTCCTGCGCCATCTCCAGGGTGAGGTCGATCGGGAAGCCGTAGGTGTCGTGCAGCTGGAAGGCCTGGTCAGCGGGGAGCGTCACGCCGCCGGACTGCTTGGTCCGCGCCACCGCGGTGTCGAGGATGGTGGTGCCCGCGGCCAGGGTGCGCCGGAACGCCTCCTCCTCCGCGTACGCGATCTGGCTGATCCGGCCGAAGCCGCTCTCCAGCTCGGGGTAGGACTGCTTCATCCGCTCCAGCGACACCGGCATCAGCTCGGGCAGGCACGGGTCGTCGTAGCCGAGCAGGCGCATCGAGCGCACCGCGCGGCGCAGCATCCGGCGCAGCACGTAGCCGCGGCCCTCGTTGCCGGGGGTGACGCCGTCGCCGATCAGCATCAGCGAGGAGCGCACGTGGTCGGCCACGACGCGCAGCCGCACGTCGTCGGGGTGCGACTCGCTGACCATGTGGCCGGAGTTGACGCCGTAGCGCTTGCCGGCGAGCTCGGCCGCCCGCTCGAGCACGGGGTAGACCTCGTCGATCTCGTAGAGGTTGTCGACGCCCTGCAGCAGGGTCGCCATCCGCTCCAGGCCCATGCCGGTGTCGATGTTGCGCTTGGGCAGCGGGCCGGAGATGTCGAAGTCGTCCTTGGCGCGCACCGCCGAGAGCTCCTCCTGCATGAACACCAGGTTCCAGAACTCGAGGTAGCGGTCCTCGTCGACGGCCGGGCCGCCCTCGCGGCCGTACTCCGGGCCGCGGTCGAGGTAGATCTCGCTGCACGGGCCGCCCGGGCCGGGCACGCCCATGTGCCAGTAGTTGTCGAGCTTGCCGCGTCGGGTGATCCGCGCCTCGGGCACGCCGATGCCGTCACGCCAGATCGCGAACGCCTCGTCGTCGTCCTCGTAGACGGTGGGCCAGATCAGGTCGGCGTCGAGCCCGTAGCCGCCCTCGGCCTGCGAGGTGGTGATGAGATCCCAGGCGAGGGTGATGGCCCCCTCCTTGAAGTAGTCACCGAACGCGAAGTTGCCGTTCATCTGGAAGAAGGTGCCGTGCCGCGAGGTCTTGCCGACCTCCTCGATGTCGCCGGTGCGCACGCACTTCTGCACGCTGGTGGCCCGGATCCACTGCGGGGTCTCCTGGCCCAGGAAGTAGGGCTTGAAGGGCACCATGCCGGCGTTGACGAAGAGCAGGTTCGGGTCGTCGTGGATCAGCGGCGCGGAGGGGACGACGGTGTGGCCGTTCTTCTCGAAGAACGCCAGCCAGCGACGCCGGATCTCAGCGGTTTCCATGGGGAATCAGTCCTCGGGTCATTAGGTCTGCCACCGGGCACGGGCACGCGACATCGTATGCCGGTCCGTGCCGGGGGTCGGGCGGGGTCAGGCGTGGGGGGCAGGTCGGTGGGGGCGCGCCGGCCCCTACGGAGCTCGCTCGCCGGTGGGGTCGAGCAGCAGCGCCCGCGCCTCCTCGGGCGTCAGGGAGCGACCCGGGTCGTCGGCGCCCAGCGCGGATGCCGGGCTCGCGGCGGCGCGCTCGCCGCTGCGGTCCCAGCCGGCATCCACGTCGAGGTCGGGGGTCTGCGACCAGGCGGCGTGCCGCGGAGCGCGGCTGGTCGCGTCGGTCTCGACCGCCACCTCGACGGCCTCGCGCAGCTCGGCCTCGCGGCGGGCGGAGGCCTCCTTGTAGGTCGTCACGAAGCGCTGGGTGACCGGCAGCTTCCACAGGCCGTAACCCACCCCGACCGCGACGGCGGCCAGCAGCACGGTGCGGCCCCTCATGACGCGTCCTTGCGGCCCAGCCCGCGCATCGCGGTGCGCACGCCATAGCTGAACGCCGCCACCTTGATCAGCGGCGTGCCGATCGTCGCGGCAGTGAGTGAGGTGAGCGCCGAGGCGTTGGTCGTCATCGTGGTCACCGAGCTGGTGATCGAGTCGACCCGGGCCAGCTGGTCGTTGGTGAGGCTGACGGTGTCAGTGAGTCCCTTGAGGGTGGGCTGCACGTTGTCGCTGGTCGTGCGCAGGCTCACCGTGGTCTCGTCGAGGATCTGGCCGGCCTTGCCGAGCAGCCCGCCGAGCCGCACTACGAGGTACAGGAACGCGAGCGCGGCGATGAGTCCAGCGATCCCTCCGAGCGTCACCGTCATGCGGGCGAGCCTAGCGTCCGACGGGCGGCCGATCGCGCGGGTTACCGCCTCAGCCCGTGCTTCATCGACTCAGCCGCGACCCAGGCGGCCCTTGAGCCAGGTCCACCGCTCCTGCAGGCGCCCCTCGAAGCCGCGGTCGGTGGGGCGGTAGTAGTCGGTGCTGCCGGCGAGGTCGTCGGGAAGGTACTGCTGGGCGGCGACGGCATCCGGCTCGTCGTGGGCGTAGACGTAGCCCTTGCCGTGCCCGAGCCGGGCGGCGCCCGCGTAGCCGCTGCCGCGCAGGTGGGCCGGCACCGGCCCGCCCTTGCCGGCGCGCACGTCGGCGATCGCCTCGTTGATGCCGGTGTAGGCGGCGTTCGACTTCGGCGCGAGGGCGTTGTGCACGACGGCCTGGGCCAGGATGATCCGCGCCTCCGGCATCCCGATCTGGGCGACCGCGTGCATCGCGGCGACGGCGGTCTGCAGGGCCGTGGGGTCGGCCAGGCCGACGTCCTCGGAGGCGGCGATCACCACCCGCCGGGCGATGAAGCGAGGGTCCTCCCCCGCCTCGAGCATCCGGGCGAGGTAGTGCAGGGCCGCGTCGACGTCGGAGCCGCGCATCGACTTGATCAGCGCCGACGCGACGTCGTAGTGCTGGTCGCCGGTGCGGTCGTAGCGCACGGCGGCGGAGGCGACGGCCTGCTCGCTCTGGGCGAGGGTGATCGGCACGGCATCCGGCCGGGCGGCGCCCGGGGCGACGGCGTCGTCGGCCACGCCGGCCGCGGCCTCGAGGAAGGTGAGGGCCCGTCGGGCGTCGCCGCCGGCGAGGCGCACCAGGTGGTCTCGCGCGTCGTCGTCGAGCGCGTAGACACCGTCGAGCCCGCGCGGGTCGGTGATGGCCGCAGTGATCACGTCGGCGACGTCGTCGTCGGTGAGCGACTGCAGGGTGATCAGCATCGAGCGGCTGAGCAGCGGCGCGATGATGGAGAACGAGGGGTTCTCGGTGGTGGCCGCGACGAGCACGACCTGGCGGTTCTCGACGCCGGGCAGCAGGGCGTCCTGCTGGGCCTTGGTGAACCGGTGGATCTCGTCGAGGAAGAGCACGGTCTGGCGGCCGTACATGTCGCGGGCCCGGTTGGCGTGCTCCATGACGGCGCGGACGTCCTTGACCCCGGCGGTCACCGCCGACAGCTCGACGAACTCGCGGTCGGCGGCGGTGGCGACGAGGTGCGCCAGGGTGGTCTTGCCGGTGCCGGGCGGCCCCCAGAGGATCGCGGAGATCGGCCCGGCCGCTCCCCCGCTGCCCTCGATCAGCCGGCGCAGGGGGCTGCCGGGGCGCAGCACGTCGCCCTGGCCGCGCACCTCGTCGATGCCGCGCGGGCGCATCCGCACCGCGAGCGGGGGCAGCGACGCCCCGCCGCCCACGCCGCCACCCGCCGAGGCGGCCGCGCCGAACAGGTCGGTGTCGTCGAGGCTCACGCTGGCGAGGCTATCCCGCGGGAACGACGTCCCGGATGCCGCGTCGCCCGCCACCAAGTGCGCCGACGGACGGACAACCGCGCCGACCCGCGCCGTTGACCACGCTCTGGGCGGCACTCGCCACCGCCGTTTGTCCGTCCGTGGGAGCACCCGTCGGCTCCAACCTGCACCCCCCGACAGGCAATCGATGGCTTCGGTGCGTGCGTCGAGCGTGGGTGGCACGAGGCCCCGGCCCCATTGCCTGTTGGCGGGAACGCTCGTGGGGTGCACCCGGTCGATACGAAGCCCCGACGCTCGACCCGACCACGCTCCCCCGGCCCGACAGCGAACGTGGGTGAAGATTGCCGTCCTGACGACGGATTTCACCCACGTTCCGAGGCCGGGGTCGGCGCCAGGTCAGAAGTAGCCGGTCTCGCCGTCGATCAGCTCGCGGATGAGGTCGAGGTGGCCGGCGTGCCGGGCGGTCTCCTCGAGCATGTGCAGCAGGATCCAGCGCAGCGAGGCTGTGCCCACGGCGTGCAGGGCGGTGCTGCCGGTCGCGTCCAGGGAGCGGGCGGCGATGGCGGCGTCGGAGCGGGCGCACTCCTCGTCGTACTCCTGTAGCAGCGTCGCCAAAGGAATGCCCTCGACGAGGAACTCGGAGTCCTCGATGTCGTCGGCGAGGGGGCCGTAGCCGCGGCCCACGCCCGGCTGGCCGAGCAGCACCTCGCGGAACCACAGCTCCTCGCACCAACGCAGGTGCGACACGATGCCGGCCACGGTCATCAGCGGCGAGGTCGGCACCAGCACGCGGTGGGCGTCCTCGTCGGACAGCCCCTCGCACTTCAGCCGCACGATGCCGCGCTGCAGGTCGAACCACCCGAGCAGTTGGGTGCGCTCGTCAGCGGTGCGGTCGGGTCGGACTCTCGTGGCGGGCATCACCCCACCGTTCCACCCCGTGGGGCCGTCGGCAACGGCACCCGGGCCCTCTGGCACGCTGACCCCATGAGCGAGCACGACCCCCGGCACGGCGCGCTCCTGCGCCGCTGGGGAGCGGTGGTCGCTCGCCGCGCACGGGCTGTCGTCATCGGGTGGGCGGTGCTCGTCGTCGCCGGGTTCGGCATCTCGCTGGGGGCGTTCGGCACGCCGAGCCTCTTCGACCGGCTCGACAGCGGCGAGATCGTCGTCGACGGCGAGAACCAGGCGGGCCGCGACCTGCTCGCCACCGGCGGCGGCAGCGGCTTCAGCACCTACACGCAGACCCTCACCGGGGTCGACCTCGCCGACCCGGCGGTCGCCACGGCCGCCACCACCGCGGTCAAGGACCTCACCGCCGTCGAGCACGTCGAGTCGGCCGTGAACCCGTTCGTCGTGCCCGAAGGCCCGACCAGCCCGCCGGCCCTGCGTTTCACGCTCGACGGCGACCCGGCCTCCGGCGGGTTCGCCACCGTGGTCACCTTCGACGCCGACAACACCGCCGAACAGGAGGCCGCCGCCACCGAGCAGGTCGACGAGGTCTTCGACCGGCTGGCCGAGCAGACCGGCGCCACCAGCGACCAGCGCGGCGGCCTGCGCAGCCTGGTCGACCGGATCATCGCGCAGGTCAAGACCGACGGCCAGCGCGGCGAGGGCATCGCCCTGCCGGTGAGCTTCGCCGTCATGGTCGTCGTCTTCGGCGGCTTCCTCGCCGCGGGCTTCCCGGTGCTGGGTGCTGTCGCGTCGATCGCGGGGGCGCTGGTGTCACTGCTCGGCTTCTCCTACCTGCTCGACCTCGACGCGACCGCGGTCAACGTCGTCACCGTGCTGGCCCTCGGGTTGTGCATCGACTACGGCCTGCTCATGGTGTCCCGGTTCCGCGAGGAGCTGCGCGCCATGCTTCGCGGCGCCCCGGTCACCGAGCTCACTCGCGAGCAGGTGGTCGAGGCGACCGCCACCACGATGCACCGGGCCGGCCGCACCGTCGTGTTCTCGGCGCTCACCGTCGCCATCTCGCTGGCCGGCCTGATGGTGCTCGAGATCCCGTTCATCCGGGCGATCAGCGCGGCCGGCGTCTCGGTCGTGGTCGTCGCGCTCGCCGTCGCGCTCACCCTCATCCCCGCCCTCTGCGCGCTCGGCGCCCGGCGGCTGCTGCGCCGCGGCACCGAGAGCGCCAGTGACACCGGCGTGTTCTCGCGGCTTGCCGAGGTGGTGCACCGGATGCCGTGGGTCGTCATCACCGTCGTCGCCGGGCTGCTCCTCGTGCTCGCCGCACCCGCCCTGCGGATGGAGCTGACCTCCTCGGGCCCCGAGCTGCTGCCCAAGGGCACGCCCGAGCGCACCTTCTACGAGGACTTCCGCGAGGGCTACCCGCTGCTCGCCGGCGCCGAGGTGCTGCTCGTCACCACCGCCCCCGCCGCCGAGGTGGAGGCCTGGGCCAAGACCGCCGCCGACCGCCCCGGCGTGCAGTCGGTCGACCCGGTCAACCACCTCGACAACGGCGTGAGCACGGTCGGCTTCCAGACCGGGGACAACGGCACCGGCGAGGCCTCACGCGCCCTCGTCGACTCGCTGCGAACCGACCGGGCGCCCTTCGACGCCAAGGTCGTGGGGCAGGCGTCCGGCATCGTCGACTTCCGGGCGACCGTCGCCGAGCGGGCCCTGTGGGCGATCGGTCTGGTCGTGCTCGCCACCTTGGTGCTGCTGTTCCTGATGACCGGCTCGGTCGTCATCCCGGTCAAGGCCCTGGTGATGAACGTGCTCTCGCTGGGGGCGGCGCTCGGCGTCACCGTCTGGATCTTCGAGGACGGCCACCTCGAGAACCTGCTGCGCTTCACCTCGGCCGGTGCCGTCGAGAACACCATCCCACTGCTCGTGCTCGCCTTCGGCTTCGGCCTGTCGATGGACTACGAGGTCTTCCTCCTCTCGCGCATCGTCGAGCTGCACGAGCAGGGCCACGACACCCGTGAGGCGGTGACCCTCGGCCTCCAGCGGTCAGGCCGGATCATCACCTCGGCCGCCCTGCTCATGGTCATCGTGTTCGCCGGGTTCGCCGCCGGTGACCTGCTCGTCATGAAGGAGATGGGCACCGCGCTGGTGCTCGCGATCATCATCGACGCGACGCTGGTGCGGATGCTGCTCGTGCCCGCCACGATGTCGGTGCTCGGCTCGGTGAACTGGTGGGCGCCGGCCCCCCTGCGCCGGCTCCACGAACGCTGGGGCATCACCGAATGAGCGCAGTTCGCTTGCTGCACAACGCAGCCGAGCTGGTCGACGCCACCGGCGGCCACCCGGTCACCGTCCTCGACGTGGGAGCCGGCTTCGTCGCCCCCGCGTATGCCGTGGGCTCACCGGACGACGGCGCGGTCGCCTTCCACCGTCGCTCCGACCACGGGGTGCCGGGGTCCGCGGCGCTCGGCACGGCATCCGGGCTGGCGGCCCTGCTCGACGACCCGGCCGTGCGCGACTGGGTCACCGGCGGTGGCAACCGGCACCTCAGCGTGCCGCGCGGCCTGATGCCGGTGGTCGCGCAGCGGCTCGACCTCGGCAGCCGCGGCGGTGAGTGGGACTGGATGTGGACGCGCACCGCTCCCCCGGTGCTGCCCGGCGAGGAGCAGGTCGAGGTGCTGGACCCGTCCAGCCGCGACGAGGCCGAGGTGTTCCTCGCCGAGCACAGCCCGCGCACCCACGGCCAGCCCTTCGCCCGACCGGGGCAGCGGTGGGTCGCGGTGCGCGACAGCGAGACCGGAGCGCTCGTCGCCACCGGCAGCAGCGAGCCGAGCGCCGCCGGCACGCCCACGCTGGCCGGCATCGCCACCGCGAGCGACCGGCGCGGCGAGGGCTGGGGGGCGGCCGTCACCGCGCACCTCACCCGGCTGGCCGTCGCCGAGGCCGGCGCCTGCGCGCTCGGGATGTTCGCCGACAACGACGTCGCCCGCCGGCTCTACCACCGGCTGGCCTACACGACCGGGATGGAGTGGACCTCGCGCTGGTTCGAGGCCTGACCTGTGCCTAGGGTGAGACAACCTGCACCCGACGCGAAAGGCCGACGATGTCCACGATCAGCAACGGTCCGGTGAACCTCCACGTGGACGACAGCGGCGGCGACGGCCGCCCCGTCGTCCTCGTGCACGGCTGGCCGCTCAGCGGCGCCTCCTGGTCGGGCCAGGTGCCCGCCCTCACCGATGCCGGCTACCGCGTGGTCACCTACGACCGCCGCGGTTTCGGCCAGAGCGACAAGCCGGGCGACGCCTCCACCTACGACTACGACACCCTCACCGGTGACCTCGACGCCGTGATCACCGGCCTGGACCTGCGCGACCTCACGCTCGTCGGCTTCTCGATGGGCGGCGGCGAGGTGGCGCGCTACCTCGGCACGCACGGCTCGGACCGGGTGCACAGCGCGGTGTTCGCGTCCGCCATCCCGCCCTGCCTGGCGCTCGACGCCGAGCACCCCGACGGCGCCCTCGACGACGACACGGTGCGCGGCATGCAGGCCGGCCTCGAGGCCGACCCGCCCGGCTTCCTCGACGGGTTCACCCGCAACTTCTTCAGCGCCGGCGGCGAGATGCGGGTCACCGAGGCCCAGCAGCAGGAGGCGCTGGCCCTGGCCCTGCAGGCTGACGTGCACGCCGCCCGCGAGTGCATCCGTTCGTGGACCACCGACTTCACCGCCGACCTCGCCACGATCACCGTGCTCACCCTCGTCATCCACGGCGACTCCGACGGCATCGTGCCGCTGGAGAAGTCGGGGCAGCAGACCCAGGCGCAGGTGGCCGGCAGTGAGCTGCACGTCGTCGAGGGCGGCCCGCACGGCATCAACACCTCGCACACCGAGGAGTTCAACCGCGAGCTGCTGGCGTTCCTCCAGCGCTGACCCGACCGGCGGTCAGGCCCTCGGCTCGGATGCCGGGGGCCGGCCGTCGACGCCGGTCTCCTTGCGCTGCTGGGCCGTGATCGGCGCCGGGGCGTCGGTCAGCGGGTCGTAGCCGCCGCCGGACTTCGGGAAGGCGATGACGTCGCGGATCGACTCGAATCCGCCGAGCAGCATGACGATGCGGTCCCAGCCGAAGGCGATGCCGCCGTGCGGGGGCGCGCCGAAGGCGAAGGCGTCGAGCAGGAAGCCGAACTTCTCCTGGGCGTCCTGCGCGGACAGGCCCATCACCTTGAAGACCCGCTCCTGCACGTCACGGCGGTGGATACGGATCGACCCACCACCGATCTCGTTGCCGTTGCAGACCATGTCGTAGGCATACGCCAGGGCCGGGCCCGGGTCGGTGTCGAAGGTGTCGAGGAACTCGGCCTTGGGCGAGGTGAACGCGTGGTGCACGGCGGTCCACGCGCCGGCCCCGACCGCCACGTCACCGGCAGCCACCGCGTCGGCGGCCAGCTCGAACAGCGGCGCGTCGATCACCCAGAGGAAGCTCCACGCCGACTCGTCGATGAGCTCGCGGCGCCGGCCGACCTCGAGCCGGGCGGCGCCGAGCAGGCTGCGCGAGGCCTTGGGGGCGCCGGCGGCGAAGAACACGCAGTCACCGGGCTGCGCGCCGACGTGCTCGGCCAGGCCGGCGAGCTCGGTCTCGGACAGGTTCTTGGCCACCGGGCCGGTGAGGGTGCCGTCGTCCTGCACCAGCACGTAGGCCAGGCCGCGGGCGCCACGCTGCTTGGCCCACTCCTGCCAGGCGTCGAGCTGCTTGCGGGGCTGGCCGGCGCCGCCGGGCATGACGACCGCGCCGACGTACTCGCTCTGGAACACCCGGAACGGGGTGTCGGCGAAGTAGTCGGTGCACTCGACGAGCTCGAGGCCGAAGCGCAGGTCGGGCTTGTCGGTGCCGTAGCGCTTCATCGCCTCGGCGTAGGTCATCTGCGGGAACGGCGTGCGCAGCTCGACCCCGATGAGCTCCCAGATCTCGCGCACGAGGGCCTCGCCGAGCTCGAGCACGTCGGCCTGCTCGACGAAGCTCATCTCGATGTCGAGCTGGGTGAACTCGGGCTGCCGGTCGGCGCGGAAGTCCTCGTCGCGGTAACAACGGGCGATCTGGTAGTAGCGCTCCATCCCGGCCACCATGAGCAGCTGCTTGAACAGCTGCGGGCTCTGCGGCAGGGCGTACCAGGAGCCGGGCGCCAGGCGCGCGGGCACCAGGAAGTCGCGGGCACCCTCAGGGGTCGACCGGGTCAGCGTCGGGGTCTCGATCTCGACGAAGTCGCGCTGCTCGAGCACCCGCCGCGCGGCGGCGGACACCTTGGAGCGCAGCCTGAGGGCGTGCCCGGCCGAGTGCACCCCCGGCCGGCGCAGGTCGAGGTAGCGGTGCTTGAGGCGGGCCTCCTCGCCGACGGTGACGCGCTCGTCGACCTGGAAGGGCAGCGGCGCCGAGGCGTTGAGCACCTCGATCAGGCTGGCCACGACCTCGACCTCGCCGGTGGGCAGGTCGGGGTTGACGTTGCGCTCGTCACGAGCGGTGACCTCGCCGACGACCTTGACGACGTACTCGCTGCGCAGGTCATGCGCGGCACCGGTGAGCACCTCGTCGCGCGCGACCACCTGCACGATGCCGCTCGCGTCGCGCAGGTCGATGAAGGCCACGCCCCCGTGATCACGCCGCTTCGCCACCCACCCGGTGAGGGTGACGGTCTGGCCGGTGTGGGCGGCACGCAGGGTGCCGGCCTCGTGGGTGCGGAGCACAGGTGTTTCCTTGCTGTCGGCGTGTAGTGGGGGTGCCGGGCAAGTCTACGGAGGTCCGCGGTGTGGTTCGAACGGGTTACGCCACGCTCACGAGGGGCGGCGTCAGCAACCGCGGCTGGAAGCGAACGCCCCGGAGTCGGAGACGAGCTCGGACACGCTCGAGGACCCACAGGCCTGGTGCATGAAGAAGGAGTAGGGCACACCGACCGCGAGTACCGCGAAGAGCAACAGGCCGATGTTCGTCATCGTCAGCGTCCTGGATGTGGTCATGGCTGGTCGGTCCCTCCGGTCGGACGAGTACCGGGCCCCCCCGGTTGCGGCGACCCTATCGATGGGCGTGGGGGTGGTCAACCGGGACGACCAGGGTCACTCCTGCCGAGTTACCTCGATGGAAGCAGGCAGAGCACGTTGCCGGACGGGTCGGTGACGACCGGCCACGGCAGCTCGCCCCAGTCGTTGTCGAACGTGCTGCCGCCGAGCTCGAGCACCCGCGCCACCACGGCATCCTCGTCGTCGCCCGACTCGAGCCGGATGTCGAGGTGCAGCCGGTTCTTGAGGCCGGGCGGCTCGGGGCAGAGCTCGAGGAGCACGCCGCGGCCGGAGGAATGGCGCAGCGCAGCCGGCATCGCCGACGACACCGGCTGCCAGCCGGACAGCTCGGCCCAGAACTCGGCATCGCGCGCGGGCTCGGCGCTGTCGAGCGGCAGCGCGGCGATGGGGCCGGAGGTGGCGTACTCGGGGCGCTCCTCCATCACGCAGAACGCGTTCCCTTCCGGGTCGGCGAGCACCACCCACGGCACTTCCCCCTGGCCGACGTCGAGCTGGTGGGCACCGAGGTCGAGCGCCCGCTGCACCACCTCGGCCTGGCGCATGCCGCCGCTGAGGTCGAGGTGCAGCCGGGGGTCGGGCCGGCGGGGCTCGGGCACCGCCGAGAAGCACAGGTCGAGCACGAACCCGTCGGGCACGGTGACCCGTGTCTCGAACAGGCCGGGCTCGTCGGTCAGCGTGCTGCCCCCGAGGAGGGCCTCCCAGAAGCGGCCCAGCGCCGCGGGGTCATTCGCGTCGATGCAGAGGTTCTCGAGGTACATGTCGTCGTTGGTACCACGCACCACCCGCCAGACCGGTTCGCTGGTACCCGCGATGTCGTGTCAGGCTTGGAACCACCATGAGCACCCCCTTCCCCCGTCGCACGGCGTTGCGCTCCGCGGCGGCAGCCGTCGTCGGGGTCGCCGCGGCCGGTGCCCTGGCCTCGTGCAGCGGCGACGGGCCGGACGGTGCCCGAGGACCCGGTGCCGACAGCGGATCGGACGACGGTCGCCCGCGCCGCCACCAGGTGACACCGGGCGGCGACACCTCGGCGGGTGCCCTCGACCCCCGCGCGGCCGGGGGCGACGCAGCGGCGACCCTGGCGGCATCCCGGGCCCTGCTCGCCGCTTCGAGCATCGTCGTGGTCAGCCCCGGCGGGGAACGCGACCTGGCCGCGGCCACCGCCGCGGCGCGCCGGCTCGGCATCCCCCTGCTCGTGTTCGGGCCGGACGTCGCAGCCGAGCTCGACCGGCTCGGCACCCGGACCGTGGTGCGCTGGTCGGGGGATGCCGGCGCCGCGGCACCCTCGGCCGGGGCGACCCCGGCACCGCTGCCGACGACCTTCGGCGAGCGCGAGGTGGTGGACGCCGGCGACATCGGCGACCTCACTGACCTGCCCGGGCTGCCGCTGACTCCTCCGGGCAACAAGGGCACCGTGCTCGTGCGCAAGGGGGCCTCGGTGCCGCCCAGCATCGAGGCGACCCTGGCCGCCGTGGGAGCCACCCGGGTGACGGTGACCGACACCGACCCGCGCGCATCGGAGGACGCTCGCACCGCCCTGCGCGCTGCGCCCGCCACAGCCGTGCTGGGGGTCGGTGCCGGGTTCGGCCCCGCGCAGCGGCTTGCCCAGCGGGTGCGCACCGCCCGCCACGCCGCCGAGCTGCCCGGCGGTGGCCTGCTGCCGTTCCCCGACCGGCGGATGGTCGCGCTCTACGGGCACCCGCAGACGGCGGCGCTCGGGATGCTCGGCGAGCAGCCGGCCAAGGACGCCGTGCGCCGGGTGCGGAAACTGGCCGACGAGTACCAGCAGCTCACCGACGAGACCGTGGTGCCGGCGTTCGAGATCATCGCGTCGGTGGCCACCGGCTCGGCGCAGAAGGACGGGTCGTACTCGCGGCGCACCCCGGTGGACGTGCTGCTGCCGTGGGTGGAGGCCGCCGAGCAGAACGACACCTACGTCGTGCTCGACCTGCAGCCCGGGCGCGACGACTTCCTCACCCAGGCCAAGCACTACGAAGAGCTGCTCCGGCGCCCGTGGGTGGGGCTCGCGCTCGACCCGGAGTGGCGGCTCCAGCCCGGCGAGAAGCCGCTGCGCCAGATCGGGCACGTCGACATCGACGAGGTCAATGCGGTCGGCGCCTGGCTCGCCGGCCTGGTGCGCGAGCACGACCTGCCACCGAAGGTGCTCACCCTGCACCAGTTCAGCCGCGCGATGGTGCGCCACCGCGAGCGGCTCGACACCTCGCTCGACGAGGTGCAGTGGCTGATGCACGCCGACGGCCAGGGTGGCCAGAACGCGAAGCAGGGCACCTGGTCGGCGCTCAAGCGCGGCCTGCCCGACCGGGTGTGGCTCGGCTGGAAGAACTTCGAGGACGAGGACACCCCGATGCTCACGCCCGAGCAGACGATGTCGCAGGTGCACCCGACGCCACAGTTCGTGTCGTACCAGTGACAGCAGGGGGCGCGCGGACTTCCTGAAGTCGGCCGACACTGCGGGCAACTTCATGGTGGTGCAGCACCGGGTCGGCGCGCCCTCCATCGTGTGGGGTGTGCGAGCCACCTGGACGCCGCACGTCGACAAGGACCTGCCCGCGGGTCAGCTGGCGGCGGCTGCGACGTCCCAGGTGGTGAGCACCACGGTGGTGGCGAAGACGGCGACCAGGAGAGGCAGCAGCGGCAGGTCCGCCACCGCGTCGCCCCGCCACATGCTGGTCCGCCGGACCGTGCCCACCGGCATCCCCTGCACCACCTGCTCCTGCTCCAGGCTCCACATCGACGAGCGACGGAAGGAGTAGCTGACACCGCCGGCGTCGATGGCCCAGTCCTTGCGACCGACCCGCGTCGCCGACGCGACCGGGGCGCCGGCATCGTCGACCAGGGTGTACGAGGTCGCCCACGTCGAGGACCGCACCTCGTAGCGCCGACCCTCCACCAGGAGGGCCCCGCCGCCGCGCCAGAGCGACCCGTTGAAGACGGCCAGCGGCCGTCCGTCCGCGACGAACTCGTAGTCGTTGCGCCACGCGCTCTTCCGGCGGGCCTGCATCATGGGCACCCACGGTAGTGCCGGTGGTGCTACTCAGCCTCCACGTAGACCCACCGGCCGGCCCGTCGCGCGAACCGGCTGCGCTCGTGCAGCTCCCCCCGACGTACCGGCCCGTCGTCCCGGCTGACCCAGGTGGCCCGGAACTCGACGACCCCGTCGGGGTCGTCCGGGCCACCGTCCACGACGTCGTGCACCTCGAGGCCGGTCCAGCGCACCCGGGGGTCCGGTGCGGCGTCGTCGGTGCGGGTGCGCGGGTGCCAGGTGCGGAACAGGTGGT
>JBBQNZ010000101.1:0-16264 GCA_038330415.1 Actinomycetales bacterium
TGGGCCGCCACGGGACCAGCTCCGGGCGAGCCTTCAACAGATCGTCAGCGCTGACGTAGATTGCGGTGGCGAGGGTGTCCAGATCGGTGTCCACGAGGGCCTCCAGGCTCGAGTTGGTTCGCAACATCGAGTTTGGGCACCCTCGCTCTCAAGTCACACGCGCCACACCAGTCACCTTGGAATCAATCATCTAGTCCAGGGGCAGGTCGACCAGCACCTCGTGTCGCACGGACCCGTCGGGTTCCACACTCATCCGGCTCCTCTTTCCTGCTGGTCAGCTGGTGCGGCCAGGGTGCCGAGGGCGTCGGACCAGAACTGGTCGAGCTGGCGGCGGTACCGCTGCAGGCGCTGCGCGTCGATGCTGTAGACCCGGTTTCGGCCCTGGGCGGCGTCGTGCACGATCCCAGCATCGCGCAGCACCTTCAGGTGTTGGCTGACCGCTGGGCGGCTGATCGGCATGTCGCCGGCCAGTTCGCCCACGGTGCACGGCCCGGCGGACAGGCGCTCGATGATGGCTCGCCGGCTGGCGTCACCGAGCAGCGCCCACGCATCCAATGGGTAAGTCACCACGAACACGTAAGTTTCCGCTTACCCTAATCCGCCACAACCCCGCAGTCCTGCAGCGCCACTGGCGGCGGTGGACCCTCAGTGGGTCAGGGTGAGCTGGGCGCGGTGATGGCGGTAGTGCAGCACCGGGTAGGCGTACACGTCCGCCAGCGTCATGCAGGGCTGGAAGTAGGGGTCCCAACTGGTGGGGAACGGCATGCCTGAATGCAGTCGGTCCTCCGGCTCGGACTGCAGCGAGCGCACCAGGGCGGCGATGGTGTGGTCTGACAGGCGGCCCATTCGACGACGGTTGAACACCAGTGCGGCGCTCCGTGAACCCGCGTAGTTGACCCAGTGGAACGGGACCCGTCCCGCATCCAGCAGCGCGGCGAAGGCCCGACCGACCCGTGGCGGTAGCGCGCCGACCAGGCGGACCAGCGGCAGCAGCCGGCGCACGACGAGGAACCCGAACACCATGTGGAACAGCAGCTCCTCGTTCGTCCATGCGGTGCCGTCGCTGCGTGCCCGCAGACGGTCCGCAGTTGCCTGAGCGAGCAGCCGGTGGATGTCGTCGGCGCACCCGCTTAGATCCGCGACAATGGCTGCTCTGTCCACGTCGGGAACGTGCTCGCCGGTGTTCATCGTCGCCGGCGGCTCCTCGCGCGCAGCACGAGGCCGGTCAAGAGCACACCCATGGCGGCCAGAGCGGTCGTGTCGATGGCGGGGATGAAGCGGACCTGCCCGCCGCTGATCGAGTAGACGCCGATCCCACGGACCACGCCACCGAAGCCGCCGCCGGTGCCCTGCTCGTGCGGGGCCGTGCCGCCACCTCCACCGCCGATGGCCACAGCGACGGGGATGACAGTGACTCCGTCGCGTTCAATGGGTTCACCGAACACCCGTCGGATGCCGAGCTGGTCACCGACTTGTTCGAGAATGCTTTCTGGGGTCACGCGCACCTCCGTCATGTCATGCTGCGGGGTCAACCCAGAAGACCACACATCGAGGCTTCGCAGGGAGGGCGCGTCCTGACGCAAGCGACGCATCCAGGCAGAACTGTCACACAGCTGTCACAGAGGAAAACCACCCTGTACCTATGCAGTTCAATGCGCTACAGGGGAGATTCCCGACACCTCCGCCACCGGACTCACTCCCACGTCCAGCGACCGGCCCGGTCCCGCCTCGAGCGGGGTCGGGCCGTCGTAGTGCCGCTGGTTGAATGCCGTATGCCACCCACGCCCCCGCAGGTCCCCGACGACGAGCGGATCGGCGACCGCGACCTGGCCCAGTGGCGCACCCGGTCGGGGCGCTGGTTCGTCGACGAGGTGGCGCGCCTGGTCACCGTGCTGGGCCGGGTGTGGCGCTGGAGCCTGGCGAACCTCGCACTGGTGCTCACGGTGCTGGTCGGGGGCGCCGTGGTGCTCGCAGCCACCGTGCTGGCCGCGGAGGTCTACGAGCAGGTGATCGAGCGCGACGGAGTGGCCGGGCTCGACCAGCCGGTGCTCGACGCCGCCGTCAGTACCCGCACCCCCACGAGCTCGCAGTGGGTGACGTGGTTCACCGACCTCGGCGGCACGGTCGGGATGCCGATCATCGCCGTGGTCGTCGTGACGGTGCTCGCGCTCAAGCGCCGCTCGTGGCTACCGGTCGTGCTCATGGGGGTCGCGGCGGCGGGTTCGGTGCTCATCACGGTGCTCGGCAAGGACCTGAGCGCCCGGGCCCGGCCGCCGCTCGCCCTGGCGGTGCCGCCGTTCGAGAGCTCACCGTCGTTCCCGTCGGGGCACACCCTCAACGCCACCGTGGTGCTCGGTGTCGCGGCCTACCTCGTGATGCTGGGCCGACGCCACCTGCGCAGCCGGCTGCTCGTCGGCTCGCTGGCGGTGGTGTTCGTGCTGGGCATGGGCCTGTCGCGGGTGTGGCTCGGGCACCACTGGCTCACCGACGTCATCGCGGGCTGGCTGGTGGGCCTGGCCTGGCTGGGCACGGTCGTCACGGCCCACCGGGTGAAGGTGACCCTGGACCGGGCCGAGCGCGAAGGTCAGCTCACGCCTGACCGCGCGACCACTGCCCGGCCGGCCTCGAGCCGGGCGATCGGCACCCGGAACGGCGAGCACGACACGTAGTCCAGGCCACGCTCCTCGAAGTAGTGCACCGACTCGGGGTCGCCCCCGTGCTCGCCGCACACCCCGACCTTGAGCCCGGGCTTGGTCTTGCGGCCCTCGTCGGTGCCGATGCGCACCAGCCGACCGACGCCCTGCCGGTCGATGGTCTCGAACGGCGACACCCCGAGGATGCCGGCCTCCATGTAGCGCGAGAAGAAGCTCGACTCCACGTCGTCGCGCGAGAAGCCCCAGGTGGTCTGGGTCAGGTCGTTGGTGCCGAACGAGAAGAAGTCGGCGGCCTGCGCGATGTCTCCCGCGGTGAGGGCGGCGCGGGGCAGCTCGATCATCGTGCCGACGAGGTGCTCGAGGTGCACGGAGTGCTCCTGGCGGGCCCGGTGGGCGGCGTCGTCGATCTCGGCGCGGATGTTCCGCAGCTCCTCGACGGCCCCGACGAGCGGCACCATGATCTCGGGCTGGGCGTGGCCGCCCCGCTCGTTGACGATGGCCGCGGCCTCGAGGATCGCCTGCGACTGCATCTCGAACAGGCCGGGGATGGCGATGCCGAGGCGCACCCCGCGCAGGCCGAGCATCGGGTTCTCCTCGTGCAGCCGGTGTACGGCGATCAGCAGCAGCGAGTCGGTGTCGTGCTCCTGGCCCAGCGCCTCGGCCACCGCCACCTTCACCGACAGCTCGGTGAAGTCGGGCAGGAACTCGTGCAGCGGGGGGTCGAGGAGGCGCACGGTGACGGGCAGCCCGTCCATCGCCTCGAAGATCTCGATGAAGTCGGCCCGCTGCAGGGGGAGCAGCTCGTCGAAGACGACCTGCCGGTCCTCGGCGCCCTCGGCCAGGATCAGCCGCTCCACGAGTTCACGCCGGGCCCCGAGGAACATGTGCTCGGTGCGGCAGAGGCCGATACCTTCCGCGCCGAACCGGCGGGCGCGGGCGGCATCCGGGGCGTTGTCGGCGTTGGCGCGCACCTGCATCCGGCGGTGCTTGTCGGCCACGGTCATCAGCCGGTCGACGGCGGCCACGACCGGGCCGCCCTCGTCCACGGTCATGGTGCCCTCGAAGTAGCGCACGACCGGGGAGGGACGCACGGCGACCTCGCCGAGGAATACCTCGCCGGTCGAGCCGTCGATCGACAGGGTGTCGCCCTGGCGCACGACGGTGCCGTCGGGGGTGGAGAACTGCTTGGCCTTGATGTCGACCTCGAGGGTCTCGGCGCCGCACACGCAGGTGCGGCCCATCCCGCGGGCCACGACGGCCGCGTGCGAGGTCTTGCCGCCGCGGCTGGTGAGGATGCCGGCGGCCGCGACCATGCCGTGCAGGTCGTCGGGGTTGGTCTCGCGGCGCACGAGGATGACGGGGGTGCCCTCCGCGGCTATGCGCACCGCGGCGTCGGAGTCGAACACGGCCACGCCGGTGGCGGCACCTGGAGAGGCGCTCATCCCCTTCGCGAGCAGTGAGCGGGCGGCCTCGGGGTCGAAGTGGGGGAACATCAGCTGGGCGAGCTGGTCACCGGCGACCCGCATCAGGGCCTCCTCCTCGGTGATGACGCCCTCGTCGACGAGGTCCACCGCGATCCGGAAGGCGGCCTGCGCGGTGCGCTTGCCGACCCGGGTCTGGAGCATCCACAGGTGGCCCTGCTCGATGGTGAACTCGATGTCGCACATGTCGCGGTAGTGGCTCTCGAGACGGGCCATGATGTCGACCAGCTCGTCGTAGCTCTTCTTGTCGATGGCCTCGAGGTCGGCCAGGGTCAGCGTGTTGCGGATGCCGGCGACGACGTCCTCGCCCTGGGCGTCCTGCAGGTAGTCGCCGTAGACGCCGACCGCACCGGTCGACGGGTCGCGGGTGAAGGCGACGCCCGAGCCGGAGGACGCGCCGCGGTTGCCGAAGGCCATCGCCTGCACGTTGACGGCGGTGCCGAGGTCGGTGGGGATCTGCTCGCGGCGGCGGTAGAGGATGGCGCGGTCGGAGTTCCACGAGTTGAAGACGGCCAGCACGGCGCCGCGCAGCTGCTCGCGCGGGTCCTGCGGGAACGGCGAACCGGTCTCCTCCTCGACCACGGCCTTGAAGGTCGTGACCAGGGCCCGCAGGTCGTCGGCGTCGAGGTCGACATCGGCCGTGACGCCCTTGGCGGCCTTGGCGGCGTCGAGGGCGTCCTCGAAGCGGTCGCCGTCGAGGTCGAGCACGGTCTTGCCGTACATCTGCACCAGCCGGCGGTAGGAGTCCCAGGCGAAGCGGGGGTTGCCGGTCTGGGCGGCCAGGCCCTCGACCGAGGTGTCGCCGAGACCGATGTTGAGCACCGTCTCCATCATCCCGGGCATCGAGAACTTCGCGCCCGAGCGCACCGAGACCAGCAGCGGGTCGGCGCCGTCGCCCAGGGTGCGCCCCATCCGGGCCTCGAGCAGCTCGAGGTGCTCGTCGACCTCGGCGAACAGCTCGGGCGGGACGGTCCCGCTGGCGAAGTAGGCGCGGCAGGCGTCCGTCGTGATCGTGAAGCCCGGCGGCACCGGAATTCCCAGCCGGGTCATCTCGGCGAGGTTGGCACCTTTGCCGCCCAGCAGGTCCTTCTGGTCCATGCTGCCGGTCTCGAAGTCGTGGACGAGCTGGGCCATCAGGGGCCGCCTCCTCAAGTCGAAAACTACGTAGTGTAGTAATCAACGACCCTAGACCTCGGGCGGTGTGCGATCCACCGGGGTTCCCCCCTGCGGAGCGTGGCGTTCGCCACTCACACCAGGTCGAGGCGGTAGCGGTCGCCGTCGCGGGAGAAGCCGACCCGGTCGTAGTACGGCGACACCATGCCGGGCGGGGTGAGCACCCGGGAGAAGCCCCGATCGCGGAACAGGCCGGAGCGGCGGAACACGAACTCGCCGGGGGTGAAGTCGCGGTAGCGCGGCGTCACGTAGTCGAGCTCCACCTGCGCCACCCCCTCGCCCTCGTCGCGCACGACGATCACGCCGGCCGTCTCGTCGCCGTGCTGCACCAGGTACGACGAGCGGACCCCGGGCCCGCGGCGTCCGAAGTCGGCGAAGAACGCGTCGATGTCGGTGCGGTGCACCCCCAGGAAGTGGGTCAGGTAGGCGTCGTCCTCACGCACCTCGAGCACGGTGTAGGCCTGCTCGTCGCCGCGCTCGCGCAGCATCCGCACGATGAAGAACGAGTTGATCGCGGCGAGCACGACGTTCATCGCCACCATCGGCCACACCCCGACCAGGGCGTTGAAGACGATGAGGATGACGCAGGCCACGGTGTTGAGCACCCGCAACCGCAGGATGCGGGCCTGGAGCAGCGAGTAGACCAGCAGGGCGGAGCCGAACCAGCCCAGGGCGTCGACCCACCCCACGGCTCAGCCCAGCCCGAAGCGCACGGTGACCGTCGCGCTGACGGCCGACTCCCCGGCCTCCACCGGCATCGCGCCACCGACGTCCATGGCGGCCTTCGCGGCGAAGCGGGGCACCGGCATCCCGCGGTCGGGCTCCTCGGTGACACGCAGCACCAGGCCGAGCGGGCGGCCGGCCAGCGCCGCGTACTGCTCGGCCTTGGCCCGGGCGTCGGCGAAGGCCGCGGTGCGGGCGCGCTCGAGCAGCGGTGCGGGGTCGGCCACCTCGAGGGTCACGTTGTCCAGGCCGAAGGCGTCGCCGGCGGCCCCGGCCAGGGCGTTGATGAGGTCACCCACCCGCTCGCGGTCGCGCACGAGCAGCCGCAGGCTCTGGTATGCCGTGTAGCCGACGACCCCGGAGCCGTCGCGGTCCCAGCGGGTCGAGACCCCCATGCCGGTGGTGCGCCGGTCGGCGGCGGCCACCCCGTGGTCGGCCACCGCCTGCAGCGCGGTGGTCACCCGTGAGGTCGCCGCGCCGAGTGCACCGGCGACGTCGGCCGCCTCGCACTGCACCCGCGCGTCGAGCACGACGACGTCGGGCACCGCACTGGCGGTGCCCGACCCGAGAACTTCCACGTGGTCGGACATGCGGGTCACTGTAGGGCCGCCCGGGTTCGGTGGGGCAGCGGTTGCGGTCTACCTGCCGGTAGCCGGAAGAATCCCGGGTATGCCGCCCGCGCCCTCCATCGCCAACTCCGTCACCGTCCGCCTGGTCCTCCCGGCCCGGGCGACCGCCGTCAGCGAGATGACCGGCGTCATCGAGGCGGCTGGGGGTGTGGTCACCGGGCTCGACGTCACGGCATCCGGGGCGAGCCAGATCCGCATCGACCTCACCATGCTCACCCACGACCCCGAGCACGCCGACACGATCGTCGAGCGGATGCGCGAGGTCGAGGGCGTCGAGATCGGCCGGGTGAGCGACCGCACCTTCCTGCTGCACCTCGGCGGCAAGCTGTCGGTGGAGTCCAAGGTGCCGATCCGCTCGCGTGACGACCTGTCGATGATCTACACGCCGGGGGTCGCCCGAGTCTGCCTGGCCATCGCCGAGAACCCCGCGGACGCCCGGCGGCTGACCATCAAGCGCAACACCGTGGCGGTGGTCACCGACGGCACGGCGGTGCTCGGGCTGGGCGACATCGGGCCGCTCGCGGCGCTTCCGGTCATGGAGGGCAAGGCCGCCCTGTTCAAGCGGTTCGCCGACATCGACGCCTTCCCGATCTGCCTCGACACCACCGACACCGAGGAGATCATCCGCACGGTGAAGGCGATCTCGCCGGCGTTCGCGGGCATCAACCTCGAGGACATCTCCGCCCCACGCTGCTTCGAGATCGAGGCCCGGCTGCGCGAGGAGCTCGACATCCCGGTCTTCCACGACGACCAGCACGGCACGGCCATCGTGGCGCTCGCCGCCCTGCGCAACGCCCTGCGTGTGGTGGGCAAGCGGCTCGAGGACGTGCGGCTGGTGATGAGTGGTGCCGGGGCCGCGGGCACGGCCATCCTCAAGCTGTTCCTGGCGGCCGGTGCGCAGCACGTCGTCGTGGCCGACGTCGACGGGGTGGTGCACCGCGGGCGCCCCGACGTGCTCTCGGGCGAGCACCCGAACCACGCGTGGATCGCCGAGCACACCAACCCCGACGGCATGACCGGCACCCTCTCGCAGGCGATGCGCGGTGCCGACGTCTTCCTCGGTGTCTCCGCGCCGAACATCCTCACCGAGGACGACGTGGCCTCGATGGCGCCGGACAGCATCGTGTTCGCGATGGCCAACCCGGTGCCCGAGGTCGACCCGGACATCGCGGCCCGGCACGCCGCCGTGGTGGCCACCGGCCGCTCGGACTTCGCGAACCAGATCAACAACGTGCTCGTCTTCCCCGGCGTGTTCCGCGGGCTGATCGACTCCGGTGTCTCGCACGTCAGCACCGACGTGCTCCTCGCCGCCGCCGACGCCCTGGCCGACGTGGTGCACGACGACGAGCGCAACGCCACCTACATCATCCCGAGCGTGTTCCACCCCGACGTCAGCCACGTCGTCGCCGAGGCGGTCCGGGCCGCGGTGGCCGCCCGCGAGCCGGCGTGAGCCGGGTGGGTGAGGCGGCGCCCTCGACGTCCTCCCCCGCGGGCCGAGCCGGGCGACCGGTGGCGATCGGGCTGCTGGTGCTCGCCGTGGCGGTGCAGCTCGTCGTGCTCTACTCGCCGGATGGTGGAGGGCCGGCGCTGTTCCCGCAGGCCGACAAGGTGGTGCACCTGCTGGTGTTCTTCGTGCCGGTGGCCCTCGCGGTCGTCGCCGGGTTCCGTCGTCGGGTCGTCGCGGCGGTCTTCGCGACCCAGGCGGTGCTCAGCGAGGTGGTGCAGGCGACGCTCCTGCCGCACCGCTCCGGCGACGTGCTGGATGCACTCGCCGACCTGACCGGCGTGGCTCTCGGCGTGCTGGTCGGCACGGCGGTGCTGCGGATGCTCGCGTCCCGGGCCGGGGGGCGGCCCGCGGCCTGAGCCGGTCGTCCGTGGTGGGGGGGCGTCCCGCGGTGGTCGGGGTGACGCCTGGCCGCTGGTAGACTCGGCGGTCCACCGAGGTGCTCGGGCGCATGGCCGCGTCCGCCGGATTCGCAGAGTGCGACGCCGCCCCCATCCCACCCGGTGCGCCGGTGACACCCAGGTCGAACCGGCCCCACGGACCCACGGTCGTCCCGACCACCACGTCCGAGGCTCGTCTTGTTCCGCCGCGTTCGCCATCGGCTCGAAGACGTGTCTGCCTACGTCCGAACCGATGACGAAACACAGGTGATCACACCCATGCCCAAGAAGGCACCCGGGCCGAAGAAGGCCCGCTGGACCGCTGCCCAGAAGAACGAGGCCAGCAAGGCTCCGAAGAAGGCGCACCACCGCGGCCAGCCCGACGGCCCCAAGACCGCCCCCAAGCGCTCGGCCCGGCCCGACTCCGCCGACGGCCACACCAAGCGCCCGCGCGCCGAGCGCTCGCCGCGCTGGGACCGCGAGGACCCGCGCCGCAGCAGCGAGTCGCGTGGCACTGACACCCGGGGTTCGAGGTATTCCGCTGGTCCGTCCGACCGCAGTTACACCTCCAACCGCGACGACAACCGGGGGTCGAGGTATTCCTCTGCCCCCACGGATCGGGGAAACACCTCGAACCGCAGCACCTCCACTTCCTCGAACCGGGCTGACCGGAACGACCGACCGAAGCGCTGGGTCTCGGACTCGCGCGAGGAGCGACACGTGCACCGTCCCCATGACGAGCGACCCCGTCTCGAGCGCGGTGAGCGCCCGGTGCGCGACCGCGCCCCGAGGGTCGCCGACCCCGTCCGCCGCGACCGCCACGAGGGCCGGCGCGCCGACTCGACCAGCGACCGCGGTGGCTACCAGGGCCGCGACGACCGCTCGACGGGTGGTTACCAGGGTCGCAGCGACCGGGGCACCAGCGGCGGCTACCAGGGCCAGAAGCGTGACGACCGGTCCACCGGTGGTTACCAGGGCCGTGACGACCGCTCGTCGGGTGGCTACCAGGGTCGCAGCGACCGTGGCACCAGCGGCGGCTACCAGGGCCAGAAGCGTGACGACCGATCCACCGGTGGTTACCAGGGCCGTGACGACCGCTCGACGGGTGGTTACCAGGGCCGCAGCGACCGTGGCACCAGCGGCGGCTACCAGGGCCAGAAGCGTGATGACCGGTCCACCGGTGGTTACCAGGGCCGCAGCGACCGGGGCACCTCTGGTGGCTACCAGGGTCGTTCCGACCGGGGCACCTCTGGTGGCTACCAGGGCCGCGACGACCGCAGCGGCTACCGCGGTGGCGCACCCGCCGGCGACGGCCCGGTGAGCTTCGAGGAGGCCGAGGCGCAGCGTGCCGAGGCCGACAACTGGACCCACTACTCCTCGCACAAGGGTGAGGCCCAGGAGGTGACCGAGGACAACGGCTTCGCCGCCCTCGGTGTGCCCGAGCGCCTCGTCGAGCGGCTGGCCCGCGACGGCATCACCGAGCCGTTCCCGATCCAGGAGGCGACGATCCCCGACGCCATCGCGGGTCGCGACGTGCTCGGCCGTGGCCGCACCGGCTCCGGCAAGACGCTGGCCTTCGGCCTGGCGATGATCACCCGGCTCGCCGACGGCACCCGCCCGGAGAGCAAGCGCCCGCGCTCGCTCATCCTGGTGCCGACCCGTGAGCTCGCCATGCAGGTGAGCGACGCGCTCGAGCCGTTCGTGCACGTCACCGGCCTGCGCCACAAGCTCGTTGCCGGCGGCCTGTCCTACGAGCCGCAGATCAAGGCGCTCAACAAGGGCATCGACATCCTCGTCGCCACCCCGGGCCGGCTCGCCGACCTGATGGACCGCGGCGCGGTCGAGCTCGGCGGCGTGCAGATCGCGGTGCTCGACGAGGCAGACCACATGGCCGACATGGGCTTCCTGCCCGAGGTCACCGCGATCCTCGACGAGATCCCCGCGGGCGGTCAGCGGCTGCTCTTCTCGGCGACCCTCGACAAGGGCATCGACACCCTGGTCGACCGCTACCTCGTGGACCCGGTCTCCCACTCCACCGACGAGGCCCAGGCGTCCATCACGACGATGAGTCACCACGTGCTGCTCATCGACCCGCAGGACAAGAAGGCCCTCACCGCCGAGCTGGCCGGCCGCGGTGGGCGCGTCATCGTCTTCGCCCGCACCCAGCTGGGCACCGACCGCATCGCCGGCGAGCTGCGCGAGCGCGGTGTGTTCGCGGCATCCCTGCACGGTGGCCTCTCGCAGGCCGTGCGCAACCGGGTGCTCGGCGCCTTTCGCGACGGCTCGATGAACGTGCTCGTGGCGACCGACGTCGCGGCGCGCGGCATCCACGTCGACGACGTCGGCATGGTCGTGCAGGTCGACCCGCCTACCGACCACAAGGACTACCTCCACCGTGCCGGTCGCACCGCGCGCGCCGGTGAGAAGGGTGCGGTCGTGATGATCGCCCTGCCGCACCAGAAGAAGATGGTGACTCGCATCGTCGAGGGGGCCGGCGCCGACGCGCTGACCGCCAAGGTCGCCCCGGGAGACTCCGTCGTCCAGGCCCTCGGTGGCCGCACGCCGAGCGGCGTCCCCGTGCCGGATGCCGTGTGGCGCCCGGTGCTCGAGGGCGGCAAGAACGCTGGTCGCCGGGGCGGCAGCCGACCGGGCGGTCGCCCCGCCAGCCGTGGTCACGGCTCGTTCGGTGGCGGACGTCCCCGCCAGGGGTCCGGGCGCACCGGCGGCTACCGGGGCAGAATGGACGGGTGAGCCAGACCCACACGACCGGGCAGCTCCTCATCGCGACCCCGCTGATCGAGGAGGGCGTCTTCCGGCGCAGTGTGGTGCTGGTGCTGCACCACGACGACGACGGCGCGCAGGGGCTGGTGCTCAACCGCCCCATCGACGCCGACGTCGACGCGGTGCTGCCCGGCTGGGAGGAGCACGCGACCCGGCCCGCCAAGGTCTTCCAGGGCGGGCCGGTGCAGCTCGACTCGGCGCTCGGGCTGGTGGCCGTGCCCGGCGACTCGCCCGAGCCGACCGGGGTGCGCCGCCTGTTCGGGGCGGTGGCGCTGGTCGACCTCGACACCCCGCCGACGCTGGTGGTGCCGGAGGTCGCGGGGCTGCGCATCTTCGCCGGGTACGCCGGCTGGTCACCCGGCCAGCTCGAGGGCGAGATCACCACCGGCTCGTGGTTCGTCGTGCCCAGCGAGAACGGCGACGTGTTCACCGGCGAGCCCGACGAGCTGTGGCGGCGGGTGCTGCGCCGCCAGCCCGACCCCCTTCGCTGGGTCGCCTGGTTCCCGAGCGACCCGTCGCTCAACTGATTCCCGACCTTCCCTGCCAGCAGCCGCCGACACGCCGCGAGGCGGCGGCGGTTCGCGGCTGCTGGCAGGAAGAGTCGGGCTGTCGCGCGGCGGCATAGACTCGCGGGATGAGCGAGACGATGCCGCCGCTGGACGACCCGAACGCCCCCCAGCGGCAGCCGCAGACCCAGACGGCCGTGCTCGAGCGCACCGAGACGGTGCCCGAGGTGGCCGAGCCCGGCGACCACGAGCGCTTCTCGCACTACGTGCGCAAGGAGAAGATCCTCGAGAGCGCCCTGTCGGGGGAGCCGGTCACCGCGCTGTGCGGCAAGGTCTGGGTGCCCGGGCGCGACCCGGAGAAGTTCCCGGTCTGCCCCACCTGCCGGGAGATCTACCAGGGGCTGCGCGCGCCGCAGGACGGCGGCGAGTAGCCGCAGCGAGTCCGGCTGCCGTGGGTGGTCGCGGCAAGTAGCCGCAGCGAGTCCGGCTGCCGTGGGTGGTCGCGGCGAGTAGCCGCAGCGAGTCCGGCTGCCGTTGGTGGTCGCGGCGAGTAGGCGAAGCCAGCCCGCCGGTTGGGGGCCCGGCATCCTCGTCGCGGGTACCGAGCTCCCCGACTTTTTCTCCGAGCAGCCGCGCGAACCGCCGCTCCAGCGGCGGGTCGCGCTGCGCCTCACCTACACAGTCGGGACGAGGCCGGGGCGGCCACCCCCTGATCGCACGCTCCCGACTGCGGCCGGGGATGTGAGGATCGGGTCATGACGACGCAGACCCTGCTCGACCGGCTGGCCCGGCTCTCGACCACCAGTCTGGTCGACGCCTCGCCCACGCTGCGCATCCTCCCCTCCCGCCTGCGCCCGGTCGTGGCCGGCCGTCACGTCGTGGGGCGGGTCCTCACGGCCCGCGCCAACCGCGACCTGATGTCCGTCATCCACGCCCTGCGCGAGTCGGGGCCGGGCGACGTGCTCGTCGTCGACGCCGGTGGGGACGACCGCGCCGTCGCGGGCGAGCTGTTCGGCACCGAGGCGCAGCGCCGCGGGCTGGCCGGCCTCGTCATCCTCGGTCGGTCCCGCGACACCGCCACGCTCGCCGGGCTGGCGCTGCCGGTCTGGTCGACCGGGTTCGCACCCAACGCCTATCCCGCCAAGGAGCTGCCCGAGACCGGGGTGGTGCTCTCGCTCGACGGGGTCACGGTGTCTCCCGGGGAGCTGCTGGTGGGGGACGACGACGGGCTCGTGGTGGGCACCGATGCCGAGCTCGCGGCGGCCGTCGACGGTGCGGAGGCGATCGAGTCCAGGGAGAAGGGCCTGCAGTCGCGGATGCTCGGCGGCGCCTCGCTGTTCGACGTCATGAACTACGACGAGCACCTCGCCGCCCTGCGCGACGGGCGCCCCGGCGGCCTGGCCTTCGGCTGAACGGTGACCCCAGGAGGTTCGACATGACCCGCTTCGCCCGCCGCGCCGAGCGCGTGCAGCCCTCGGCGATCCGTGAGTTCCTCGCGCTCGCCGGCGACCCGCAGATCATGTCGTTCGCCGGCGGCTATCCCGACCCCACGCTCTTCCCGATGGCCGAGCTGCACGCGATCTATGACGAGCTGCTCCGTGCCGACAACGCGTCGGCCCTGCAGTACACGGCATCCGAGGGGCTGCCCGAGCTGCGCGCGCTGGTCGCCGCCCGGCTCAGCGCCGACGGGATGCCGTGCACCGGCGACGACGTGTTGATCACCCAGGGTGGGCAGCAGGGCCTGGACCTCACCGCCAAGCTGTTCGTCGACCGCGGGGACGTGATCGTCACCGAGCGGCCGACCTTCCTCGGGGCGCTGATCGCGTTCAACCCGTGCGAGCCCGACTACCGCTCGGTGCCGATGGACGAGGAGGGGATGGACACCGACGCCCTCGAGCAGGTGCTGCGCAGCACGCAGCGGGTGAAGCTGGTCTACACCGTGCCCGACTACCAGAACCCGACGGGCCGCACGATGAGCCTGGCCCGGCGTCGCCGACTGGTCGAGCTGGCCGAGGAGTTCGACGTCGTCGTGCTCGAGGACACCCCCTACCGCGAGCTGCGCTACGAGGGCGAGCGGCTGCCGACGATCGCGAGCCTGGACACCACCGGCCGGGTGGTGCACCTGGGCAGCTTCTCGAAGATCCTCGCCCCGGGGCTGCGGCTCGGCTGGGCGCTGGCCACGCCCGAGGTCCGCGAGAAGCTCGCCCTGCTCAAGCTCGCGGCCGACACCCAGAACGGCACGCTCAACATGCGCGCGGCCGCCGCCTACCTGCGCCGCTTCGACATCGAGGCGCACATCGCCGACATGCTGCCGACCTACCGGCACCAGCGCGACCTCATGCTCGCCAGCCTCGAGGAGCACTTCCCGGCCGGCACGACCTGGACCCGGGCCCACGGCGGCCTGTTCACCTGGGTGACCTTTCCGCCGGGGCTCGACGTGGCGGCCTTCCAGCGCGACGTGCTGATCCCGCGGGCCGGGGTCATCGTCGTGCCGGGCACGCCGTTCTTCGCCGACCGCCCCGAGGCCAACCACGCGCGGATGAGCTTCTCGGGGGTGCCGGACGAGCGCCTCGTCGCCGGGGTGCGGGCGATGGGTGCGCTGCTGGCGCAGGCCCTGGCCTGAGGCCGGCTGCTTGACCCGACCTTTGCCCCGGCCAGACCCGATCCTTGCCGGCCGACGCCTAGATTTCGGCTCAGCCGCGCCCGACCGGTGCGGGATCTCCTGCCGAAAGGTCGCCATGCCCACTCGCTCGATGACCGCGCTGGCCGCGCTCGCCCTCGGTGTCGCCGCCGTCGCCGTCCCCGCCACGTCCGCCTCCGCCCGGCCGATGGCCGGGGAGTCCTCGGTTGCGGCCGAGTGCATCTCGCGGGCACCCGACGCCCGCGCCACCCGGGGCGCCAAGGACGCCAACGAGCTGACCGAGACCCAGGTGCGGGCCAACGAGGCCGCCCTCGCCAGGGCGCTCGCCGGCAAGGGCCTGTCCAAGAACGCCAAGGGCCAGGCCGCGCCGTCCTCCACCGCGGCCGCCGCCTTCGCCACCGCGACGATCCCGGTCTACGTGCACGTCATCACCGACGGCACCAACGGCAAGGTCAGCGCGACCCGGATCAACCAGCAGATCACCGTGCTCAACAACGCCTACGCGTCCTCCGGCTTCGCCTTCGCGCTGGCCGGCACCGACACGACGGTCAACTCGAAGTGGTACACCAACCTCAAGAGCGGGTCGCGCGCCGAGAAGACGATGAAGAAGACCCTGCGCAAGGGCGACATGGGCGACCTGAACATCTACACCGCCAAGCTGGGTGGCAGCCTGCTCGGCTGGGCGACCTTCCCGAAGTCGACCTACGACTCCTACGACGGCGTGGTCGTGCTCGACCAGTCGCTGCCCGGCGGCACCGCCGCGCCCTACAACCTCGGCGACACCGCGACCCACGAGGTCGGCCACTGGATGAACCTCTACCACACCTTCCAGGGCGGCTGCACCGGCTCCGGAGACGCCGTCGCCGACACCCCGGCCGAGGCGTCGGCGGCGTTCGGCTGCCCGACCGGTCGCGACACCTGCACCGCCCCCGGCACCGACCCGATCAAGAACTTCATGGACTACACCGACGACTCCTGCATGAACACCTTCAGCGCGGGCCAGGCCACCCGGATGCAGAACGCGTTCATCGCCTACCGCAACCGGTGAGTTCGCTTGTGCCACAACGGAAGTGATTCCCGCATAGCACACAGGAGGCCCCCGCAAGAACATGCGGGGGCCTCGGTGTGTCACCCTCGTGCGGCGGTTATGGTTGCTGTCCCCCATGAGTACCTCAGCCGCCGGACACCTGCCCCCCGCCTTCCCCGAGCGGGCGGCGTGGGGTACCGCCGCGAAGCTGCGCGCGTGGCAGGAGGAGGCCCTGGCGGCCTACCTGCGCCACGGCGAGCGTGACTTCCTCGCCGTCGCCACGCCGGGCGCCGGTAAGACCACCTACGCCCTGCGCATCGCCACCGAGCTGCTCGACCGCGGCGTCATCCGGGCCGTCACCGTGGTCGCGCCCACCGAGCACCTCAAGCACCAGTGGTCCGACGCGGCCGGCCGGGTCGGCATCCACCTCAACCCGGCGTTCTCCAACTCCAGCGCGCTGCAGTCGCACGAGTACGACGGGGTCGCGCTCACCTACGCGCAGGTCGCCTCCAAGCCGCAGCTGCACCGCCGGCGCACCCAGGAGACCCCCACCCTGGTCATCCTCGACGAGATCCACCACGGCGGCGACGCCCGCTCGTGGGGTGACGGCATCCGGGAGGCCTTCGAGCCGGCCACCCGCCGGCTGTCCCTGACCGGCACACCGTTCCGCTCCGACACCAACCCGATCCCGTTCGTGCGCTACGAGATGGGCGAGGAAGGCATCCTGCGCTCGGCCTCCGACTACTCCTACGGGTATGCCGCGGC
>JBBQNZ010000102.1:0-16100 GCA_038330415.1 Actinomycetales bacterium
GTGCGCTTGACGGCCTGGATGCCGGCCACCCGGGCGACGCCGAGGGCGTCACCCTTGGGCACGACCCCGTCGCGCAGGGCCGCGACGGCGGCCGGCGAGAGCAGCACCCGGCCGGCCGCTGCGGCCCGTCGGGCCGTGACGGCCTTGGCCGAGACGTCGACCATGTGCGCCGTGCCGTCGGCGCGCACGTGGGTCAGGGCGGAGGGCGCGGCGGATGCCGGGGTCGCAGGGTCAGAGGCCACGGTCGCGATCCTGCCCCAGGAGTGGCAGGCAGCGCAGCCGGTCGCCCGGCTCGACCCGCTCGACGTCGGCGGGCACCACGGCCAGCGCGGTCGCGGCCGAGAGGGCGCCGAGCACGTGCGAGCCCTGGCCTCCTGACGGGCGCACCCGCCCGGCCACCTCGACCACGCGGGTCAGCTCGACCTTGCCGGGAGCGGCCGGCCACCCCACGTCGGCCACGGCGTCGAACGCACCGTCGGCATCCGGGTCGAGCCCCGCGAGCCGCCGCAGCGCGGGCAGCACGAAGACGTGGAAGGACACGAAGGAGCTCACCGGGTTGCCGGGAAGGGTGACCACAGGAGTGCGCGAGCGGCCGACGACACCGCAGCCCTGCGGCATCCCGGGCCGCATCGCGACCTTGACGAACTCGACCCCGCCGTCGGCGGTGAGCACCTCCTTGACCGTGTCGTAGACCCCCATCGACACCCCACCGGTGGTGAGCACCAGGTCGGGTGCGCCGGGCAGGTCGTCGAGCAGCGCGCGCATCGTGTCGGCGTCGTCGCGCAGGTGGGCCGACCCGACGACCTCGGCGCCGGCCGCCTCGACGAGCGCGCACAGCATCACGGAGTTGGAGTCGACGATCTGGCCGTGCTCGAGGGTGGACCCCGCGGTGACCAGCTCGTCGCCGGTGGAGACCACCAGCACGCGCGGGCGCGGGTGCACCGACAGCTCGGCCACGTTGGCCGCCGCGGCCAGGGCGACGTGGCCGGGCCCCAGGCGGGTGCCCGCCGGCAGCACGTGGTCACCGGTGCGCACGTCTTCGCCGCGGTGCCGCAGCGACGCCCCGACCTGCGGGGCCAGGCGCAACGCCACCTCGGTGGCCCCACCGTCGGTCTGCTCGACCGGTACGACGGCGTCAGCGCCCTCCGGCACCGGGGCGCCGGTCATGATCCGCAGCACCTGGCCGGGGTGGAGCACGTGCCGGGCCGTGTCACCGGCAGCCACGTCACCCGCGACGGGAAGCACCACCGGGGAGCCGGGGCCGGCCCCCACGAGCTCGGCCGCCCGCACGGCGTAGCCGTCCATCGCCGAGTTCTCGAAACCGGGCAGGTCGACCGCCGCCACGACGTCATGCGCCAGCACCAGGCCCAGCGCCGACCCGACCGGCACCGTCATGGCCGGCAGCGGACCCACGAGGGCGAGCACCGCGGCGCGGTGCTCGACCACGCTGCGCATCAGGCCCGGCCCCCGAGGTGGGTGCCGTCGGGGACGCTGGTGACGTCGGCGGCCACGACCACGTCACCGGTGCAGACGACGTCGGCCCCGAACGTCGTGTCGCCCTCGACGCGCAGGCTCGAGCAGCCGCGGATCGAGGGCACGCCACGCGGGAAGCGCTCCTCGAACGCGTCGACCTGGGCGTAGGGCTTCGCGAGGTCGACGAAGGGCTCGTCGTGGTCGATGGTCGACCGCACGACGGAGTCGTCGTCGAGGCGGTAGAGGTCGGAGCGGATGAGCAGCAGCTCGTTGGTGGTCTTCACCGGCCGGAAGCGGGACCGGTCGACGGCCAGGGCGCGCGAGCCGTCGAAGACCTCGACGGCCGCGCCCATCGCGGACTCGATCTGGATGACGGCCGGGCTGTCGGGCCGGGTCGGGTCGACCGTCTTGCGGTTGACGATGATCGGTAGGCCGAGGATGCCGTCGGACTCGGCCAGGCGCGCGGCGAGCACGTCGAGGTCGACCCACAGGTTGTTGGTGTGGAACCACGGGTGCCGCTCGGTGTCCTGGAAGAAGTGGTCTTCGCCCTCGGCCACCATCGCGCTGTCGCGGAGCACCAACCGGCCGTCGCTCTTGCGCACGCCGAGGTGACCACCCTTGCGGTCGTTGCGAGTTCGCGCAGACACCTCGGCGACGTAGGGGATGCCCTCACGCTCCATCCACGCCGGCACCGCTCCCTCGCAGGTGGCGCCGAGGTTGTCGGCGTTGGACAGGAAGGCGTAGCGGTAGCCGCGCTCGCGCAGCGCGTCGAGCAACCCGGTGGTCTGCAGCGCGACGTAGATGTCGCCGTGGCCCGGGGGGCACCACTCCAGCGACGGGTCCTGCGGCCACTCGACCGGGACGAGGTCGTCGGCGCGCAGCTTGGGCTCCATGTTCTGCAGGAAGTCGAGCGGCAGCCCGTCGACGGCGAGGCCGGAGTGGCGCCCGAGGATCTCGAGGGACTCCTCGCGGGTGCGGAAGGAGTCCATCAGCACCAGCGGGGTCTGCACCCCGTGCCGGCGGCGCAGCGCCAGCACCTGGCGGGCGATGATGTCGAGGAAGCTGAGCCCGTCGCGCACCGTCAGGGCCGACTTCGGCCCGCTGATGCCCATGCTCGTGCCGAGGCCACCGTTGAGCTTGACCACCACCGTGCGCCCGAGTGCCGCTGCCACGGCATCCTCGTCGGGTCGCACGTCGTCGAGGTGCGGCACATCGGTAAGCGGGTCGATCGTGTCCTCGGGGATGGCGCCAGTAGCGGCCGACCTCAGCTGTTCGTGGAACCTGCCGAACACCGCCACCGCCAGCTCTGGAACCCCCGCCTGGCGCATCTTGTCGGTCGCTGCCCGCAGGCCGTCGATGGTCATGCGGCAACCCTACGATGCCGACATGGCCCGCAATCCCGAGAAGTCCGCACGCCGGGCCGAGCTGCGCACCCGGCGGCGCGCGCTCGCCGCCAGTCGCGACGCCACGGCCGACGGAGCCCGGCTTGCCGACCACGTGCTGCGGCTGCTCGACAGCCTCGGCCTCGGCGCGGGTGCCGTCGTCACCTCCTACGTGGCGGTGCCCGGCGAGCCGCCGACGCAGGCGCTGAACGCCGCCCTGACCGCTCACGGCATCCGGGTGCTGGTGCCGATCACGTTGCCCGACTTCGACCTCGACTGGGCCGACGCCTCCGACCCCACCGCGGCACCGCTCGGCACCGATGCCGTGGCGCTTGCCGACGTCGTCCTCTCCCCGGGGCTGGCGGTCGACCGCCGCGGCACGCGGATGGGCCAGGGGGGCGGCTGCTACGACCGCGCGCTCCCCCGCCGGCGGACCGGCACACCAGTGCTCGTGGTGCTGCACCCCGGCGAGCTGCTCGACCCGACGGCAGCACGGCTACCGCACGAGCCCCACGACCAGCCGGTCGACGCGGTGGTGACCGCCGACGGCGTCACGGACCTCGACCTCAGCCGGTGGCGCCCTCCGGCCGCAGGGTGAGCACGTCGGGGTCGGTGTCGCGCACGGCGGCCTCGGTGAACGGCCACGGTCGCTGACGACCCGCCACCCAGTCGTCGACCTGGTCGGCGTAGTGGTCGTCGGTGGGGTGGCCGCTCACCCCGGTCTGGTTGATCCAGGTCGACGCGTCGAGGTTCGACAGGTCGACGACCATCCGCATCGACGGCGCCTTGACGACCTGGTAACCGACACTCGCGTTCCAGCCGTTGGCGTTGACGATCGCGGAGCCACCGGGCATCTCGTAGGGGCCGTCGTTGACCAGCCAGCGCACCGGCCCCGGCACGCTGTCGCCGCCGAGCACCGGGTGCTCGAGGGTGAGCCGGTGCAGCTTGCCCCACTGCCACTGGGCGGGGTCCTTGCCGAGGGCGCGGGTCAGCTCGAGGCGGGCCGCCACCAGCGCCTGCCGCAGCACCTCGTCCTTGCCTTCGGTGACGTTGGGGGTCAGCTTGTTGTCCCACCACGCACTCTTCGGGTTGGCGAGCAGCTGCTGCACCGCCGAGCGCCACCGCGCGTCACCGTTGGCCTTGAGCCCCGCGGGCAGCTCGTCGTCGAAGAGCCGCTCGAGCAGGTTGCGCCACACCGCGTTGTAGTAGGCCGCCGCCGCTCCGGACTCCCCGTCGCCGGTGGGCGTGGTGTAGTCCCACGTGCGCAGCAGCTCGCGGGCACCGCGGGTGAAGTCGAGCAGCTCACCGCTGTCGGGGGCGGCCTCGGACGCCTCGAGCGGCACCGCCAGCAACGCCGGCACGAGCACCTTGGCGAAGGAGTCCTGGGTGTCGAGCTGGATGTCGGCCATGTCGGCCGGTGACACCTTGTCGCGGCCGGCGAGGAGCTCGCCGATCCGGGTCGAGCGCCAACCCTGGTCCCACTCGGTGGTCAGGAACGGCGTCGACCGGCTGGAGACGGCCTGGTTCGCCGCCACGATCACGCCGTCGGGGGGGTCGAGCACCCACGGCAGCTCGGAGAACTCGACGAAGCCCTGCCAGTCGTAGGTCGAGTCCCAGCCCGGCGCCGGCCAGTACCCCGCCGGGCTGCGGGGAAGTGCGGGGCGGCGGATCGGCACCTGGCCCGGTGCCTGGTAGCCGATGTGGCCCTGCCGGTCGGCGTAGAGCAGGTTCTGGGCGGGCACCGCGAACGAGCGCGCCGCCTCGCGGAAGTCGTCGAAGTTGGTGGCGAGGTCGAGGTCGAGGATCGCGTCGGCGGTGCGGCCCGGGAGCAGACCCGTCCAGGCGAGCGACACGGCATACGTCTCGGTCTCGTCACCCTCCTGCTCGGTGGGCGCCCGGGAGCCGGCGTCGGCGACCCCGTCGATGGCGTCGGAGAGCACCGGCCCGTGCACGGTGCTGCGCACGGTGAAGCTCTGGTCGGCGCCACCCGCCACCTTGATGACCTCCTGGCGGCTGGCGACGGGTTGCCAGTTGCCGTCGCGCAGGTAGGTGTCGCCGATGACCCGCTCGAGGTAGAAGTCGGAGACGTCGGGCCCGAGGTTGGTGAAGCCCCAGGCGATGTCGGCGTTGTGGCCGATGACGACGCCGGGGACCCCCGCGAACGAGTAGCCGCTGACGTTCATCGGGCAGGTCGGTGACACGGTGCGGCAGCTGAGGCTGTTCTGGATCCAGACGCCCGGCTGGCTGACACCGAGGTGCGGGTCGTTCGCGAGCAGCGGCTTGCCGGTGGTGCTGCGCGCGCCCGAGACGACCCACGAGTTCGAGCCGACACCGCTGCCCTGCCCGACGAGCTGCGGGATGGAGGTGAGCGCGGCGTGCACCCGCGCGTAGGCGTCCTGCGCCGACGGGCTGGTGACGCGGCCGTCGGCGGGCGGCGGCACGGCGGGCGGCGGCACGGCGGGCGGCGGCACGGCATCCGCCGTCGTGGCCGGCGCGTGCCTGGTCAGGGCCGAGGGCACGGCCGACTGGGTCGCGCGCTCGGGCACCTGTGGCGACCACTCATCGTCACTGAGGATCGGCGGGTGTGCCTCCGGGTCGTAGGGCGGGTAGATCTGGCTGATCTGCGCCGCGGTCAACCGCCCGGACAGGCGCGCTCGGGCGAGCTCGTCGTCGTAGTTGCCCTTGAGGTCCCAGGCCATCGCCTTGAGCCAGGCCAGGCTGTCGACCGGCTGCCACTCCTCGATCTCGGGGGTGGGCAGGGTCAGGCCGAGGATCGTGTACTCGACGGCGACGTCTCGGGGGGTGCGGCCGCGCAGGTAGGTGTTCACGCCGTCGGCGTAGGCCTGCAGCATCTGCCGGGTCTGCGGCTTGAGGGTGGGCAGCTCCTCCTCGGCGATGCGCCGCCAGCCGAGCGTGCGGATCACCTTGTCGGTCTCGATGCCGTCCTTGCCGACCAGCTCGGACAGCCGCCCCGCCGTGATGTGCCGGCGCAGATCCATCTGGAAGAACTGCTCCTGGGCGTGCACGTAGCCCTGCGCCCGGGCCAGGTCGGTGAGGCTGTCGCCGAAGATGTGGGGGATGCCGCTGCCGTCACGCATGACGGTGACCGTGCCGGTGAGGCCCGGAAGCTCGGCGTTGCCCGAGGTGTTGGGCAGCGAGGCTCGCACGGTCGACACGATGACGACGGTGGCGACGAGCGCCGCGACGACTACGACGGCGAGGAGTCCATAAAGGACCCGACGGGCGACGGCAACACGACTCACCCTGCGAGACTAAGTCACCGGAGAACGACGACATGCGAGGACGGGCCGTGGGAGAGACCTGGACGCTGCCGTTCGCAGGGGGTGCGGCCCCCTCCACGTTCTCCCTCGACGACCTCACCCTCGTTCTTCTCGTCGGCAGCCTGGTGCTCGTGGTGGCCGTCGCCGCCGTGCGCCTGTCGCTGCGCTCCGGGTTGCCGTCGCTGCTGATCTACCTCGGCATCGGGCTGGTCCTGGGTGAGGCGGGCCTCGGCATCGACTACGACAACCAGCAGCTCACCCAGGTGCTCGGCTACGCCGCACTGGTGCTGATCCTCGTCGAGGGCGGGATCACGACCCGGTGGTCCGGCATCCGGCACTCGGTCGCCCCGGCGGCGGTGCTCGCCACGGTCGGCGTCGCGGTGTCGGTGGTGGTGGTGGGGGTCACAGCCCACCTGCTGCTCGGGTGGTCGTGGCAGGTGGCCTTCCTGGTCGCCGCCGTGCTCGCCTCCACGGATGCCGCGGCTGTCTTCTCCGTGCTGCGCCGGGTGCCGCTCCCCCGGCGGATCTCCGGGGTGCTCGAGGCGGAGTCCGGCTTCAACGACGCGCCCGTCGTGCTGCTCGTCACCGCGCTGGCGACCTCGCTCACCCCCGGCGACACTCCAGGCCCCTGGTGGCAGGTCGGGCTCATCGCCGTGCTCGAGCTGGTGGGCGGGGCCGTGGTCGGCCTGGCGGTCGGCTGGGGTGGCGCGCGGCTGCTGCGGCTGGTGGCCTCCACGTCGTCGGCGCTGTTCGCGATCGGGGTGATCTCGGTGGCGGTGCTGGCCTATGCCGTCGCCGACTCCCTGCACGCCTCCGGGTTCCTCGCCTGCTACCTGGCCGCCCTGGTGCTCGGCAACCTCCGCCTGCCCCACCGGCCTGCGGTGCTGGGGTTCGCCACGGCAATCGGCTGGCTGGCGCAGATCGGGCTCTTCGTGCTGCTGGGGCTGCTCGCGCACCCCGACCAGTTCCTCAACGTGCTCAAGCCGGCGCTCGTGGTGGGGGTGGCGCTGCTGCTGCTGGGGCGCCCGGCGTCGGTGTTCGTCTCCCTGCTGCCGTTCGGGATGTCGTGGCGCACCCAGACCTTCTTGTCGTGGGCGGGGCTGCGCGGCGCCGTGCCCGTCGTGCTGGCGACGGTGCCCGGCACGCTGGGCACCCCGGGCGTGCCGTGGATCTTCGACCTGGTCTTCGTGCTCGTCGTCATCTTCACCCTCGTGCAGGCGCCGACGCTGCCGTGGGTGGCGCGCCGGCTCGGGCTGGGCTCCGCCCACCACCAGGTCGACCTGGCCGTGGAGACGACCCCGCTCGACGACCTGGGGGCCGAGCTGCTCGAGATCGACATCGGCCCCGGCTCGCGGATCGCGGGGGTGCGGGTGTTCGAGCTGCGCCTGCCGGTGGGGGCCAACGTCTCGCTGGTGGTGCGCGAGGGCCGCTCCTTCGTGCCGAAGGACAACGACGTGCTGCGCCACGGCGACCAGCTGCTCGTGGTGGCGCCCAGTGCGGTGCGCGCCGCGGCCGAGGACCGGCTGCGCGCGGTGAGCCGCGCCGGTCGACTCGCCGACTGGCCCTGACCACCGTCCCCGAAGCGACCAATAGGTCACAGGAGGGACAGCCCCAGCGTCCCCGAATCGACCAATAGGTCACAGGAGGGACGGGGTGGGACGGGGTGCCCAGGATGGGCAGGGGAACAGCGCCGGCGCCGGCTCGCTTATCCTTGGGTGACGCCGTCGCCGTCCGGCACCGTCGTCCAGTCGCCCGGGTTGTCCCCGGGGCGGCGCACCACACCTTTTCCGCAGGAGGACCATCGTGCCGACGTACGCCTACGCGTGCACCGAGTGCGACCACCGTTTCGAGGCCGTGCAGTCGTTCAGCGACGACTCGCTGACCGTGTGCCCCGAGTGCGAGGGGCGCCTGCGCAAGGTCTTCAACGCGGTCGGCATCGTCTTCAAGGGCGGCGGTTTCTACCGCACCGACTCGCGGGCCGGCTCCACGGTGACCACGGGCTCGGCCACCAACGGCTCGGGGTCCTCGGAGAAGTCGTCGAGCGGTTCGGAGAAGTCGTCGAGCGGCTCCGAGAAGTCGTCGGGCTCGTCCTCGTCGTCCACAGCCCCCTCGAAGCCTGCGGCGTCGTCCACAGCCTCGAGCTGACCTGCCGGATGCCGTGCCGCGGCGCCTAGCGTCGTCGGCATGTCGCGTCCCTCCCGCCCACTGCCCGGCCTCACCGGCCCAGGGCGCCGGGCGCGCTGGCGACGGCGGGTGTTGCGCCGGCTGCTGTCAGCGGTGCTTGCCGCGACGGCAGTGCTGCTCGTCGTCCTCGAGCTGCGGCCGCCCGCTGCGCCGGTGACGGCCGCGCTCGTGGCGGCGCGTGACGTGCCCGCGGGGGCAGTGCTCGCCGAGGCCGATCTGCGGGTCGACCACGTGCCGCGGGACGCGGTGCAGCCCGGCGCCCTCATCACGGTGGCGGATGCCGTGCACCGCCGGGTCGGTGCCGCGCTGTCCCGCGGCGAGGGGGTCACGGCATCCCGGCTGGTGCCCCGCGGTGCCCTCGACGGCTTGCCCGCCGGCCGGGTGGCCCTGCACGTGGTGTCGGCCGACCCCGCCGCGGTCGACCTCCTCTCCCCCGGCCTGCCCGCCCGCGTCTATCCCTCCGTGGGCGGGCCGGCACTCGCGGTCGGTGCCACGGTGCTGGCGGCCGACCCCGCGCCGAACCACGGCGGCACCGCGGGGCTGAGCGAGGCGCCACCGCGCGGGGTGGTGCTGTCGTTGAGCGCCGACGAGGCCGACGCCGTGCTGGCAGGGCACGGTTCGCTCGAGGGGCCGGTCACCGTCACCGTCGTCGCCGCTCCCGGCTGAGCGACACACCTCGTCAACACCCCCGCCGTCTCAGCCGCCGGTCCACCAGGAGTCGATCCCCGACGGCGACACCAGGGCCGGCCCTACGATGCTCGACGGAGACAGCCTCAGCACCGCCCCACACCTCACCCCCACAAGGAGAACCCATGAAGGGTTTCAGGGACTTCGTCCTGCGCGGCAACCTCATCGAGCTCGCCGTCGCGTTCATCATCGGCGCCGCGTTCGCCGCGGTCATCGCCTCATTCACCAAGGTGCTGCTCGAGGCGATCGGCAAGATCGTCGGCAAGAACACGTTCAACTTCGACAAGTGGCAGCCCGGCGGCTGGTCGACGGTCGGGCCGTTCCTCACCGCACTTGTCGCCTTCCTGATCATGGCGTTCGTCGTCTACTTCTTCATCCTCAAGCCCTACGAGAAGGCCAAGACCAAGTACTTCCCGGCCGAGCCCGAGGCCGAGACGATCGACCCCAACACCGAGCTGCTCCGCGAGATCCGCGACGAGCTGCGTGTCCCCCGCGCCTGACCGCCGCACCAAGAAGCACCGGCCGGTTCGAGGTGAAGTTCGGCCCTGACGGACTCGGACAACACCTCGAACCCGTCCTACTCCCAGTGCGGTGGGCGCTGCTCGCGCAGCCAGCGGTCGTGCTGGGTCTCCCCCGGCTTCGGCTCCTCGCGTGGGGCCAGCACGTCCGGTGCGTCGTCGGCCGACGGGTTGGTGCCGGCACGCTCGGCCCGGCGGCGCACCCGGCGCCGTGGCGGTCGCTCGTCCGAGGCGTCAGTCATCGCCCGGGGCCTCACGCACCCCGGCGGCCTCCAGGATGCGCGACACGTCGCGGGCCGGGTCGCGGAAGACGTCGGTCGACCACACCCGCAGGTGCCGCCAGCCGAGGCGCTCGAGCTGCTCGGCACGCAGCCGGTCGCGGTCGCGGGTGGTGCGCATCGCGGCGTACTGCGGGCCGTCGGACTCCACCGCCAGCACCATCCGGCCCCGGTGGGCGGGGTCCTCGATCGCGAGGTCGACGGGGTCGGCCGATGAGCCGACGTCCTCGTGCACGACGAGCCCGTGCCCACGCAACCGCCGGGCGAGGTCGGCGAGCACGACGGAACCGGTGCCGGCAGCGGCAGGGGGGGCCACGGCATCCGGCACGCCTGACGCCGTTGGTGCGGGTGACGCACCCGGCGCAGCCACGCCCGGCAGCGGCCCACCGGCGGCGTAGGACAGGAAGTCGCGCAGCATCACCGCGCCCCGGGCCCGCAGTCGAGCCGGGTCGAGGTCGTCGGCCGTGATGGCCGAGACCACCGTCATCGACCGACGCGCGCGGGTGATCGCGACGTTGAGCCGCCGCTCCCCGCCCTCGAGGTTGAGCGGGCCGAAGCGGTGCAGCACCCGGCCGTGCGGGGTCTTGCCGTAGCCGACGGTGAGCACGATGTCGTCGCGCTCGTCGCCCTGCACCCGCTCGAGGTTCTTCACGAAGAAGGGCTCGGGCCGGTCCTCGTCGAAGAACGCGAGCAGGTCGGCGGGGGCCTTCACCAGGGCACGCCGCACGGCCTCGTCGACCCGGGTGGCGTGGATGATGCCCAACGCGATGACCCCGAGCGAGCGGTCGGGGCGGGTGCGGGCGTGCTCGAGCACCAGCTCGACCACCTGGTCGACCTCGGTGGGCGTGCTCTCGAGCGCCGAGTCACCCTCGCCGATGATGCCGTGGCCGTCTACCGTCACCAGGCGCACCACCGGGTCGACGCCGGTGCCCGGGAAGGTGACCAGCGACCCCTCGTAGACCTCGGCGTTGGCGAACTCGATGAGCCGCTCGTCGAGCGAGCGGTAGTGCCACGAGAGGCGCCGGCTCGGCAGGGCCGCCGCGAGCACGTCGAGGATCGACTCGACCCCCTCGGTGAGCGCCTCGTCGGCACCGACCGCAGCCGGGTCGTCGCCGGTCACCGTGGTGAAGAACGTCGTGGGCGGCAGCTGGTGCGAGTCACCGGCCACGACGACCTGCCGGGCCCGCGAGATCGCCGACACCGCTTCGGCCGGTGGCACCTGGGACGCCTCGTCGAACACCACGACGTCGAACCACTGCCCCGGCGGCAGCACCGACGCGACGACGAGCGGGCTCATCACCCAGCACGGCCGCACGGCGGTGACGAGGTCGGGGCAGCGAGTCACCAGGTCGCGCAGCGGCGCCAGCCGCCTGGCCCGGGCCCCCTCAGCCCGGAGCCAGGTCTCCTGCTCGGGGTGGTCGCGCACGACCTCGGCGACGTGGTCGGCAACGGCCCCGCGCACCCGCTCGGCATTGGCGCTCACCACCGCACGGTCGGCCTCGGCGAACTCCCCGACGCTGCGGGTGAGCGCCCGGCCGTCGTGCGCGGCGACCCGCGGGTCGCGCAGGGCGATCTCCTCCGACAGCGACGACCACCACACCCACTCGACCTCGGAGGTGACCCGCTCGGCCGGCACCGCCCGGCCCCGCAGGTCGTCGACCAGCGGCCGAAGACCGGATGCCGTGAGCCCGTCGAGAGCGGTCGTGATCGCCGGCACCACGCCGAGCCGCCCCGCGGTGGCCGCGAGCGCCTCGACCCGGGCGCGCAGCGAGGGGAGGTCGAGGTCGAGGAGGCGGGTGACGGCATCCGCCTGCGTGGCGGCCCCCGAGGTGTCGGCGCCGGGCAGGTGGTCATCGAGCCAGACCAGGTCTGCGACGAGGGCGGTATGGGCGGCGCGGGCGCGGTCGAGGTCGACCGGGATCTCGGGCCGGCCACCGGAGCCGGCGAGCTGGCGCCAGGCCACCCGCTGCTCGCTGGCGGCGGCCAGGGCGGCGTGCAGGTCGGCCGGGGGACGCCCGGGCCGCAGCAGCGCGCTGGCCTGTCGCCGTAGCCGCCAGCGGTCGAGCCAGCCGAGCTGGGAGCCGACCGACCGGCGGTAGGCCGAGCTGCCGGTGGCGGTGACGAGGTCGTCGAGCGGGATGTCGAAGACGTCGGGCCGGAAGACCTCGAGGGTGTCGCGCACCTCGCCGACCGTCGCGAGCACGTGCCCCCAGTCGTTGGCGGAGGGCGCCTCGGGCAGCTGGATGCCGCGGAAGACGTCGGCGAGGGTGCGTGCGGTGTCGTCGACCCCGCCGCCGGCGAGCCGCTCGACCCGGTCACGGGCCTCGTCGGCCTCGTCGGCGGTGCGGATGCCGGCGCCGAACCACGGGTCGCCGGCCCCTCCGTCGTCCCAGTCGGCGAGCGACGCCACGGTGGTGATGTCTCCCGCCACGGTGCTGAGCTCGTCGCGGTCGAGCCCGGCGAGCACGTCACCCCGGAGCCGGATGCGTGACCGGGGCGGCACGGCCATCCCGGCGAACGCGCAGACGGCCTCCTGCACCTCGTGCAGCGTGACCCCCCACGGTGCGCGCTCCTCGTGCAGCGAGCGCACGTGCTGGGTGAGCCGGTCGGCGGCGGTGCGTCGAGCGGCGGCGGGCACGGTGACCCGCGAGAGCGCCGGCTCGGCAGCGGCCACCGATCGCCGAGGTCCGCGGGCGGGCTCGGGGAGGGCGAGCCGGTCAAGGGCGTCGACGAGCTCACGCGCCACCCGGCGGCGGCCGTGCGCGCCGGCGTGGAGGTCGAGCACCAGGTCGCGCAGTCCCACCCGGTCGAGCCGGCCGACGACGGCGTCGATGGCGGCCCGCTTCTCGGCGACGAACAGCACCCGCTTGCCGTCGGCCGCGAGCGTGGCGATGAGGTTGGCGATGGTCTGCGACTTGCCGGTGCCCGGGGGTCCGTGGATCACCAGGTGCGAGCCGGAGCGCACCGCCTCGATGGCCTCCTGCTGGCTGCTGTCGGCATCGAGCACCAGCACGTCGCGGTCGGGGTCGGGGTCGTCGAGGTCGGCGCGGCTGGGGTCGAGCTGGGAGCGCACCGACCGCAGGGCGTCGGGGTCACCGGCGAGGGCCGCGACGACATCATGGTCGGCGAGGCCGTCGCCCTGGGCGGCCAGGTCGGCCACCATCGGCAGCTTGGCGTACGAGAAGGTGCCGACCACCAGGCGCGGCGCCACCGAGAAGTCGGGGACGCCGGCGCACAGGTCGCCGAGCGCCGCGTAGACCGGGTAGGGGTCGAACATCGCGTCGGGCATGATCAGGGCCTCGAGGGCGTCCTCGTCGATCTCGATGCCCTGCTCGGAGCGCAGGTAGTTGACGAGCACCGGGTTGAGCTCGAGCTCGGGCCCGAGGTCGAGCAGGTAGTCGCCTTGGGCCGCACCGGTGGGGCGCAGGGTGCAGGCCCGCAGCAGCACGGGGGCCGCGGGCGAGCGCGGGGCCCGGCGGCCGTCGGGCAGCCGCACGGCCCAGGTCGCCATGCCCACGGCGAGGAAGCAGGTGAGGATGCCGCGCTCCTCGGCGAGCTCGCGGCTCTTGGCGGCGATGGCGCGGGCGCGCCGGCGGGCGTCCTCGAGGGCCGCGGGCTCGCGCACCAGGTCGGACAGCTTGGTGGGGCGGCCCGCCATCATGCTCGCGACCCCGCCGGGGTGGCCCGTGGTGAGGTCGAGCGTGCCGGTGGGCAGGTCGCGGTACCAGAGCAGGGTGTTGCGCCCACCGAGGTCGACGAGGTGTCGCGTCCAGGCGGCCCGGGCGGCGGCGACCCGGCCGGCGCGGGGGTCGTCGTCGGGGGTCGGGCCGGCGCCGGCAGCGCCCTCAACGGGCGTGGCCTCGCCGCTCGTCGGGGACGCGTCACTCACTTCAGCAGGCTAACAACGTGCGGGTTCGGGGCCGGTCAGGCGAGGGGGTGGGTCGGGTCACCACCCCGACGTCAGGCCGGGGTGGGGTGGGTACGCACCGCGCTGAGCGCCGCGACCAGGCCGATGACGAGCGCCACCCCCAGCGCGGCCAACGCCAGCACGGTGAAGCCCGCTCGGTCGACCACCACACCGGCGAGCGCTCCGCCGAGACCGGCGACCAGGCCCATGACGAGGTCGGACGCCCCCTGCGCCCCCGGCCGCTCGATGGCCGGCACCGCAGCGGTGAGCATCGTCGAGCCCGCCACCAGCGTGCACGACCAGCCCAGCCCCAGCAGGAACAGCCCCAGACCCAGGGTGGGCGACCCACCCTCCGGCGAGGCCGACGCGAGCAGCGTGGCCGCCGACAGCACCACCGACCCCACCACCGCCACGGCGCGCCCGCCGAACCGGTCGACCGCCATGCCGGTCAGCGGTGAGAACGCGAACATCCCGACGATGTGGATGCTGATGACCAGTCCGATCAGCTCTAGCCCGGCATCACCGTGGGCCATGTGCAGGGGCGTCATCACCATGACGCTGACCATCACCGCGTGCCCGAGGGCCAGGGTGAGCAGCCCGAGCCGGGCCGCGGGGATCCCGGCCACCACGCGCAGGCCCCGACTCACCGACCCGTGGGCCGGGCCCGAGTCGTCACCGTCGGCGACCCGCCGTCGCCGCGCCTCGAGCAGCGGGTCGGGCCGCAGCCGCAGGGTGACGACCGCGATGGCGAGGAGCAGCCCCACCACCGAGAAGACATAGGGACCGGTGAGCGCCGGCAGGCCGAGCGACCGGGCGAGCGGTGCGCTCGGCCCGACCAGGTTGGGGCCGAGCACGCTGCCCACCGTGGTGGCCCACACGACAATGCTGAGGTCGCGCGCTCGGTGCGCCGGCAGCGCGAGATCGGCTGCGGCATACCGACTCTGGCTGTTGGATGCCGTGGCGCCCCCGAAAAGCACGCTCGACACCAGCAGCAGCGCGAAGTTGCCGATGACGCCGGCCGTGATCAGGCCGACCGCGCCGATCGCTGCCAGCACGTAGCCGAGTGCCAGGCCCGGGCGACGGCCGCGCGCCGCCATCAGCCGCGACATCGGGATGGCGATGACGGCCGCGCCGAGGATCTGGAAGGTGCCGCCCAGCCCGGCCCACTGGGCCGACCCGGACACCTGCTCGGCGAGCAGGGCGCCGACGGCGACGCCGGCCGACATGCCGACCCCGCCGAGCATCTGCGCCACGACGAGGGTGCGCACGACGTGGCGCTGTACCCGGTCCGGGGCGGCCTGGGTTGTCGTCACCGGAGAAGTATGCCGGGCGCCTCCACCCGCGGCCCCTCCCCCGGCGGGCTGAGGTCAGCGCCGGCGGCGCACCATCGTCCCCTCGTGGCGCTGCGCAGCGTGGGCGCCCCCGCCATCGTCAACCGACCCTCGCAGCGCCGCGCAGTCGCGTCCCGTTCTCAACCTTCGGCGCGATCGTCGGCGCGGCCCGACCCGGGAGGCTGGGGCAGTTCGGCCGACGCGGGATCGGGTGCGGCGGGGGCAGGCGGGGTGGGTTGGCGCGGCCCCGGCCGCTACCCTGTGGAGGCCTCGCGGCATGCCGCGGGTGCGCCCTCGTAGCTCAGGGGAAGAGCACTTCTCTCCTAAAGAAGGTGTCGGCAGTTCGAATCTGCCCGGGGGCACGCACGAAACCGGCTCTGAGCAGCAGGTTTTCGTTGTTCTACGATTATGTGACGTGGCACTAGTGGACACAGATTGCCTCTTGTCTGGCACACTTCTGGCACGGATCTGGCACGTATCTGGCACGCCGAAAGGGCGCTCACTCGTGCCGCGGAGGTGGAGATGGCGGGTCGCAGCGGCTTCGGCAACACCAGGAAGCTGCCCTCAGGGCGCTGGCAGGCCCGATACACCGGACCCGACGCCCTCGTCTACTCAGGTCCGACCACGTTCCAAACCAAAGGCGACGCCCAGGCCTGGCTCTCGAACGAACGCCGCCTCATCTCGCTCGAGCAGTGGTCATCGCCGGATGATCGCGCAAGTCAGGCAGCTGCTGCCGCTGAGGCTCGGCGCTCGCGAACGTTCGCCGTCTACGCGGAGCAGTGGTTGGCGAGTCGTGTCACCTCGAAGGGCGAGGCTCTACGTCCAACCACGAGGGCGGGCTACCGCAACTCACTAGACGTCCATATCCTCCCCCGGTTCGGATCCCTTCCCCTGGACGAGATCACACGCGCCGCCATTCGCGCCTGGCGCGGTCAGTTCTCCGCGGCCGGACATGACGCCGCCGGGGCCAAGGCCTACAGCCTCCTCAAAGCGATCCTGCAAACCGCCGAAGACGATGCGCTCATCCAGCTGAACCCCTGCCGGCTCAAGGGAGCCGGG
>JBBQNZ010000103.1:0-15867 GCA_038330415.1 Actinomycetales bacterium
CTCCGACGGCACGCTCGCCGACCTGGCTGCCGTCGAGGCTGCCGCGGCACGGCACGGGGTCGACGTGCTGGTCGACGTGACCCAGGCCGCCGGGTGGCTGCCGCTGGAGGCGGGGCGGTTCGCCTACACGGTGTGCGCGGCCTACAAGTGGCTGCTCTCGCCCCGGGGCACGGCGTTCCTCACCGTGCGCCCCGACCGGTGGGAGCGCCTCGTCCCCGCGGCGGCGGGGTGGTACGCCGGGGAGCTCCCCTGGTCGTCGATCTACGGACTGCCGCTGCGGCTGGCCTCGGACGCGCGCCGGTTCGACGTCTCACCGGGGTGGCACTCCTGGGTGGGCACGGCATCCTCGCTGGCCCTGCTCGAGCGGGTGGGGGTCGGCGCGCTGCACGCCCACGCGCTGGAGGTCGAGGTCGCCTTCGCCGCGGCGGCCGGGCTGGAGCCGGTGGGGCGGGCGGTGCGCGCGCTGGCCGCCGACGAGCAGGTTCCGGCGCTGCTCGCCGCCCACGGGATCGTGGCGGCCGAGCGGGCCGGGCGGCTGCGGGTGTCCTTCCACGTCAACAACACGGTGCAGGAGGGGGAGCGGGCCGGGGCGGTGCTGCGGGGGCACGTGTGGGGCTGAGCCACGGCTGGGCAGAAATCGAGAAGACCTGTGTCGGAGGTCACACCTAGGGTTTGTTCGCATGAGTGCAACGACCACCCGACAGACCACCATCACCCTCGACGTCGTGGCGTTCGACTGCCCCGATGCCCGGGCCCTCGGCGCGTTCTACGCCGGCCTCCTCGACTGGGAGGTGACAGACGGCTCCGACGACGACTGGGTCACCATCGCACCGGCGGGGGCCGGTCCGGGCTCCCCGGCCCTGGCGTTCCAGCGCATCGACGACTACACGGCGCCCACCTGGCCGGGGGGCACACACCCCCAGCAGGCGCACATCGACCTCGAGGTCGGCGACCTGGCGGCGGGCGAGCAGCGGGTGCTGGCCGCGGGCGCCACCCGCCACGAGCACCAGCCGTCCACGGAGGGCAGCTTCGTGGTCTACCTCGACCCGGCCGGGCACCCGTTCTGCCTGGTGTCATGAGCGCCCCGGCCATCGAGGCGGTCGACCTCGTCAAGCGGTTCGACGACTTCACGGCGGTCGACGGCGTCAGCTTCTCGGTGCCCTCCGGCACCGTCTTCTCGATGCTCGGCCCCAACGGCGCGGGCAAGACCACCACGGTGCGCATGATGACCACGCTGAGCATCCCCACCAGTGGCACCGCCCGGGTCGCCGGGTTCGACGTCGTCGCCGACCCGGATGCCGTGCGCCACCGGATGGGACTGACCGCCCAGTCGGCGACGGTCGACGAGCTGCTCACCGGCCGCGAGAACCTCCGGCTGATCGGTGACCTCTACGGCCTCGACCGGCGGCTGGTGAAGCAGTCGATCGAAGAGCTGCTCGAGCGGTTCTCCCTCTCCGAGGCCGGCAACAAGGTGGTCAAGGACTACTCCGGCGGCATGCGGCGGCGGCTCGACCTCGCGGCGAGCCTGATCGCCACCCCTCCGGTGCTCTTCCTCGACGAGCCGACCACCGGGCTCGACCCGCGCAGCCGGGTCGAGCTCTGGGGCGTGCTGCGCGACCTGGTGCGTGACGGCACCACCTTGTTCCTCACCACCCAGTACCTCGACGAGGCCGACCAGCTCGCCGACAACATCGTGGTCGTCGACCACGGCCGCATCATCGCCCAGGGCACCCCACTCGAGCTCAAGGACCAGTCCGGCGCCGCCAGCCTGGTCATCACGGTGAGCCGGCCCGGTGAGGTCGACCGGGCGGCCGAGCTGGTGCGCTCGGAGGTCGGCGAGCTCCACGTCGACCGCGACGCCCGGCGCATCACCGCTCCCGCCGAGGGGGTGGGTGCGCTCACCCGCATCGCCGCCCGGCTCGACGAGGCCGGCATCGACCTCGACGACATCGGCCTGCAACGGCCCAGCCTCGACGATGTCTTCCTCAGCCTCACCGGTCACCGGGCCGAGGTCGTGCAGGAGTCGTCCCACGACGAGCAGAAGACGGAGGCGGTCCGATGACCTCCACCACGGCCACGCACTTCCAGGCGACCCACCCCGACGAGCGCGGAGCCGCCGGCACCCGGCAGATCGGGGCCCTGATCCGGCGCAACCTCACGCACATCAAGCGCCAGCCCGAGATGCTCACCGACGTCACCATCCAGCCGGTGATGTTCGTGCTGCTGTTCGCGTTCGTGTTCGGCGGGTCGATCAACATCCCCGGCGTCGACTACAAGGAGTGGCTGCTGCCCGGCATCATGGCGCAGACCATGGCGTTCAGCTCGTTCGTCGTGGCCATCGGGCTCAACAACGACCTCGGCAAGGGCATCGTCGACCGGTTCCGCTCGCTGCCGATCGGCCGCGGCGCCGTCGTCGTGGCGCGCAGTGTCTCCAGCCTCATCCACTCCAGCCTCGGCATCGTCGTCATGTCGGTCACCGGGCTCTTCATCGGGTGGGGCATCAACAACGGTCTGGCCGAGGGTCTGCTCGGCTACGGGCTGCTCGTGCTGTTCGGGTTCATGATGATCTGGATCGGCATCCTGGTCGGGTCGTCCCTGCGTTCGGTCGAGGCGGTGCAGGGCGTCATGTTCGTGACGATCTTCCCGATCACCTTCCTCAGCAACGCGTTCGCGCGTCCTGAGGGCATGCCCCCCGTGCTGCGCTTCCTCGCCGAGTGGAACCCGATCAGCGCGCTGGTGCAGGCGCTGCGCGAGCTGTGGGGCAACGAGGGCTTCCCGCTGCCCCCCGACGCCGCGCTGCCCCTGCAGTACCCCGTCATCGCCACGCTCATCTGGACCATCGGGTTGTCGGCCATCCTCGCGCCGCTCGCGATCCGGGCCTACGTCCGCCGCACCACCGACTGAGGCCCACCACCAGGCGAGGCCTAGGGTGGGGTCATGATCGTCGCCGTCACCACCGCACCCGACGGCACCGTGGGCGGCGGCCTCGGCCGGGCCCAGACGGTGGCCGTCGCCGAGGTCCGCGACGGCCACGTCGCGTCCTGGACCGAGCTCGAGGTCGGCTGGGGTGACCTGCACGGCACCGGGCCCGAGGGCACCCACCACGCCCGCATCGTGCGCTTCATGCGCGAGCACGCCGTCGAGTGCGTCGTGACGAGCGGGCTCGGCGAGGGCATGCGCACCACCATGGGCAAGCTCGGCGTCGTCGTGCGCACCGAGCTGCGCGGCGAGGCGCAGGCGGCCGCCATCATGGCCGCGACGACCACCCCGTTGCGGATGCCGTAGTCCCATCACCGCGTGGTTGCATGGGCGCATGCCTGCTGTGCGCTTCGTCGACGTGTTCTCCGAGTCCGCCTGCCGCGGCAACGCGTTGGCCGTGTTCCACGACGCCGACGACCTCCCCGACGAGCAGATGGCGGCCATCGCCCGCTGGACCAACCTGTCCGAGACGACCTTCCTGTGCGCCCCCACCGACCCGGGTGCCGACTACCGGGTGCGGATCTGGACCACGGGTGGTGAGCTGCCGTTCGCCGGCCACCCCACCCTCGGCAGCGCCCACGCCTGGCTCGAGGCCGGTGGGGTACCGGCATCCGAGGGCGTGGTCGTGCAGCAGTGCGCCGCCGGGCTCGTTGAGGTGCGGCGGGACGAGCGGCTCCGCTTCGCCGCGCCACCGCTGACCCGCACCGGCCCGGTGGCCATAGCGCAGGCGGCCCGAGTCGTCACGGCACTGGGCCTGGACCCGGCCGACGTGCTCGAGACCGCGTGGGTCGACAACGGGCCAGGGTGGATCGGGGTGCTGGTGCGGTCACCGGATGCCGTTCTCGCGGCTGTGCCGGACCCCAGCCTGTGTGCCGGCCTCAAGGCCGGCTTCGTGGCGGTGTACCCGCCCGGGGCCCGGGAGGACGGGGTCGCCGCGGAGGTGCGGGCGATCTACTCCGACGGTCGCGATGTTGCCGAGGACCCCGTCACCGGCAGTCTCAACGCCGGCTTGGCCCAGTGGCTCGTGCCGGCGGGGCACCTGCCCGAGCACTACGTCGCCGCGCAGGGCACCGTCATCGGCCGGCTCGGACGGGTGCACGTCGACGTCATCGACGGCACGGTGTGGGTCGGCGGCGCCACCCGCACGGTGGTCACCGGCGAGCGCCCCGCCTGAACCGTCCTCACATCGACCAATAGGTCACGGTAGGGACAGGCCGACCGTCCCTCGTGTGACCTATTGGTCGATCTGGGGACACCGGATCATGGGCGGGGCGTCCCTGGTGTGACCTATTGGTCGATCTGGGGACGACGACGGGCCGGGTCCACGTGGACCCGGACAGTCGGCATCCGCCCCTGACGGGCGGGTGCTGCGGCTGGGTCAGCCGTCGTAGGGCTTGGTGGCCAGCACCTTGACCTCGATCTGCTTGCCGTTGGGGGCCTCGTAGGTGACGGAGTCGCCGACCTTGGCACCGTTCACGGCCGCACCGATCGGGGACTTCTCGGAGAACACGTGCATCGAGTCATCGGTGATCTCGCGCGAGCCGAGCAAGAAGGTCTCCTCGTCGCCGAACATGTCGACGGTGACGACCATGCCGGGCTCGACGATGCCGTCGTCGGCCGGGGTCTCGCCGATGACGGCGGTCTCGAGCAGCTGGGTGAGCTGGCGGATGCGGGCCTCCATCTTGCCCTGCTCCTCCTTGGCGGCGTGGTAGCCGCCGTTCTCCTTGAGGTCACCCTCCTCGCGGGCGGCCTCGATCTTCTTGGCGATCTCGGTGCGGCCCGGCCCGGAGAGCTCGTCGAGCTCGCCCTGGAGGCGGTCGAACGCCCCCTGGGTCAGAAAGCTCGCCTGGTTGGCGGTCTCGGTCACGTCACTCACTCCTGGATCATGGGCGGCGCCTGCCCGCAGTGGGGGCGGCACCTCGGTGCTACGGCAACGGGCCCGGGTTCCGAGGATGCCGTTCGGCACGCGTGTCGGACCCAGACCCGAGGTGATGAAGCGCCCAGCCTACCAAGCCGGGCGCGGATCGCCACTATGGCGAGCCCCGCGGCGGCCACGGCGCAGCGCCTGCGGCCGTTCCGTCAGGGCACCCGCGGGGGGCCTGCCGGCCCGGGCGTCAGGGGGTGCCGAGCACCCGGGTGCACGAGTCGACGACGCCGGTCACGGCCCGCACGCTGGTGCGCAGGGACACCACTCGGTGCACCGAGCTGGGCCCCTCGGCGGGCACGCTGTCCTCGACCGTGCCGACCCGGTTTCGCCCGCCGTCCAGCGCCGTGATCCGGCAGAGCACCGCGACCCCGGCCGGCCGGTGCAGGTCGTACTCCACGACGATCGAGGTGTCGGACTCGACCTGGTAGGCGGTCACCTCCGGCCGCACGCTGCCGGCCGTGCTGGCGATGCCCCACCACACGATGACGCCGACGGCGGCGAGGCAGCCGAGGATGCCGACCACCCACCAGCGGGTGGTGCCGGGAGCGGGGCGAGGCAACGGCATACGGGTCCTTGGTCTGGGCTGGTGTGCGGTGGTCTCGGCGACGGCACCGGATGAGAGGATGGACGGCGTCCATTCTCGGGTACGCCCCGAGAGCGCTGCAGGGAAGGGTCCCCATGTCCGACCGGCTCCGGCTCATGTGCGTGCACGCGCACCCGGACGACGAGTCCAGCAAGGGCGCGGCCACGATGGCGCGCTACGTCGACGAGGGCCACGAGGTGCTGGTGGTGTCGTGCACCGGGGGCGAGCGTGGCGACGTGCTCAACCCCAGGCTCAAGAACGACGTGCACATCCTGCGCGACCTCGCCCAGGTGCGCCGCGACGAGATGGCCGCCGCCCAGGCGATCCTCGGCGTGCAGCACACCTGGCTCGGCTTCGTCGACTCCGGCCTGCCCGAGGGCGACCCGCTGCCCCCGCTGCCCGAGGGCTGCTTCGCGCTCGAGCCGCTGTCGGTCACCTCGGAGGCGCTGGTCCGGGAGATCCGTCGCTTCCGCCCGCACGTCGTCACGACCTACGACGAGAACGGCGGCTACCCGCACCCCGACCACATCACGTGCCACGACGTGTCGATGGCGGCCGTGGTCGCGGCCGGCGACCCCGAGGCGTTCCCGCACGCCGGGCCGGCCTGGCAGCCGCTGAAGGTCTACTACAACCAGACCTTCAGCCGGGCGCGCATCGAGGCGTTCCACGAGGCGCTCACCGCGTTGGGCGTGGAGAGCCCGTATGCCGAGTGGCTCGAGAACTGGTCGCGTCTCGACCGCCCCGTGACCACCCGGGTCGAGTGCGCAGCCTGGTTCGAGCGTCGCGATGCCGCGCTGCTCGCCCACGCCACCCAGGTCGACCCCCAGGGCACCTGGTTCCGGGTCACCCGAGAGGTGCAGGCGCGGATCTGGCCGACCGAGGACTTCGAGGCGGCCCTGTCCTTCGTCCCGATCGCAGAGGGCGAGGACGACCTCTTCGCCGGCATCCCCACCGACGTCGCGGACGCCGACGCCCTCGCGACCTCCGGCGACCTCCAGGTCGCCCACGACACCCGCACGGAGCGTGAGGCATGAACGAGGTACCCACCGCCGACGGCGGGCCGGGCTTCCTGGCCTTCCTCGCGTTCTTCCTCCTGGCCATCGCGCTGTGGTTCCTGATGCGGAACATGAACGCCCGGATGCGCCGGATGTCCTACCGCCAGCAGGCCAGCCACCGTGGCAAGGACGACCCGCAGGCCGGCCCCGGCGACCTCGGCACCGAGGTTGACGGCCCGGTGACCGGTGCCACCGCAGGCACCAGCGGCGGTGCCGACCCGGCATCCGCACCGGTCGACGAGGCGAGCGCTCCCGACGACGGGACCCAGGCCGAAGACCGCGACGACACCGGCGGCAAGGGCCCGACCACCGGTCAGTGACCGGTGGGCCGCCCGGCGTGGGTGGCCGTGCGGTCAGACGATCGCGGGGCCGGTGAGCGCGAGCGAGGCGGCGACGAAGTGCGCCGTGAAGGCCAGGATGGTCAGCGCGTGGAAGACCTCGTGGAAGCCGAACCAGCGCGGTGAGATGTTCGGCCGCCTCGTGCCGTAGACGATGGCGCCGAGGCTGTAGAGCGCTCCGCCGATGACGACCCAGGTCATCACGGCCGGCCCGGCGTGCTGCAGCAGCGGGCCGAAGTAGAAGACCGCGACCCACCCGAGCATCAGGTAGGCGGGCACGTAGAGCCAGCGCGGGGCGCCGGCCCAGAACACCCGGAAGAGCACGCCGAGGAAGGCGCCGCCCCACACGATGATGAGCATCCGCTTGGCCTGTGCCGGCGGGAGCAGCAACGCGAACGGCGTGTAGGTGCCGGCGATGATCAAGAAGATGTTGGAGTGGTCGAACCGGCGCAGGAACCCTCCGACGCGGGGCGACCAGGTGCCTCGGTGGTAGACCGCCGAGGTGCCGAACAGCAGCACGGCGGTGCCCGAGAAGACGGCGGCCGAGATCTTCTCCGTGGTGCTTCCGGCGAGCACGATGAGGATGATGCCCGCGACGAGCGCCACGGGGGTCATCCCGGCGTGCAGCCAGCCTCGCAGCTTGGGCTTGACGTGGTCGATCGCCGTCTCGACGCGCTGCTCGAGGGCCTCGCGGCGGCTCGGCTCGGCGCCGGGCGTCGGCTCGGTCTGCGTCATTGACCGAGCGTAACCTACCCGAACGTAGGTTAGGGGCGCGGCCGCGTGTGACCCCTGCCGCGGGCGGCCGGCGCCCGGTCGGGACCCCCGGTCGGGCCTGAGTCTGTCCACCGGCGCGCGGGAGTAGCGTGGGGCGGGCGGTCCGCGACCTCGCGGCGCGGCGGTCCGGACAGCAGGCGGGAGGCCAGGCCCATGGGGCTCAGCGACGTCCTGTATGCCGCTTACGCCCGCCGCCTCACCCGGCAGCTCGACCCGTCGTCGGTGCCGCGCCACGTGGGCGTGATGCTCGACGGCAACCGCCGCTGGGCCAAGGCCCGCGGAGCCGGCGCGAGCGAGGGCCACCAGGCCGGCGCCGACAACATCGCGAACCTGCTCTTCTGGTGCGACGAGGCGGGCGTCGAGGTCGTCACCTTGTGGCTGCTGTCGACCGACAACCTCAACCGCCCCGAGAAGGAGCTGCGGCCGCTCCTCGGCATCATCGAGAAGGCCGTCGACACCCTTGCGGCGACCCACCGCTGGCGCCTCCACCCGGTCGGGGCGCTCGACCTGCTGCCGGCCCCCACGGCGGCGCGCCTCAAGGCCGCGGAGGACGCCACCCGCGACGTCGACGGGATGCTCGTCAACGTGGCCGTCGGCTACGGCGGGCGCCGCGAGATCGCCGATGCCGTGCGCTCGCTGCTGCAGGAGCAGGCCAGCCAGGGCACCAGCCTCGAGGAGCTCGCCGAGGTGATCGACGTCGAGCACATCGCCGAGCACCTCTACACCAAGGGCCAGCCCGACCCGGACCTCGTCATCCGCACCTCGGGGGAGCAGCGGCTCGGCGGCTTCCTGCTCTGGCAGAGCGCCCACAGCGAGTTCTACTTCTGCGAGGCCTACTGGCCCGACTTCCGCAAGGTCGACTTCCTGCGCGCTCTGCGCGCCTTCGGCGAGCGCAACCGCCGCTTCGGCTCCTGAGCGCGGCTCCCGGCATCCGACGAGCCCCGGCACGCGTTCGGATGCCGTGACCTCACGGGTCACATCTCGCTCACCAGACGCAGTGGTCACACCAACCCCACAATGATGCCGGTTTCGGGCCGACACGCGGAGCCGGACATGCGCGGGGCTGTCCGAGGTCACACGTAGCGTCGAGACCACCGCCTTCCTCACCCCAGGAGCGACCATGGCTTCGAGCACGCGACCGGCACCGCCCGCCCGCCCCGGGAAGGAGCCGCGTCGCACCTACGTGCTCGACACCTCGGTCCTGCTCGCGGACCCCCGGGCGATCACCCGCTTCAAGGAGCACGAGGTCGTGCTGCCGGTCGTGGTGGTCACCGAGCTCGAGGCCAAGCGCCACCACCCCGAGCTGGGCTACTTCGCCCGCACGGCGCTGCGGATGCTCGACGACCTGCGCATCTCGGCGGGCCGGCTCGACGCCCCGGTGCCGATCGGCGACGACGGCGGCACCCTGCGCGTCGAGCTCAACCACACCGACCCGACGTCGCTGCCCGCCGGCTTCCGGTTGGGCGACAACGACACCCGCATCCTGGCGGTGGCGCGCAACATGGCCAACGAGGGGCGGATGGTCACCATCGTCAGCAAAGACCTGCCGATGCGGGTCAAGGCCTCGGCGTGCGGCCTCGATGCGGAGGAGTACCGCGCCGAGCTCGCCGTCGAGTCCGGCTGGACCGGCATGGCCGAGCTCGCCGTCACCGTGGAGGAGATGGACCACCTCTACGAGTACGGCCGGCTCGAGAGCGTCGAAGGCGCCGAGTTCCCCTGTCACACCGGGCTGGTGCTCAGCTCGCCGCGCGGCTCCGGGCTGGCCCGGGTCGGCCCCGACAAGCAGCTGCGGCTGGTGCGCGGCGACCGCGACGCGTTCGGCCTGCACGGGCGCAGCGCCGAGCAGCGCATCGCGCTCGACCTGCTCCTGGACCAGGACATCGGCATCGTCAGCCTCGGCGGCCGCGCCGGCACCGGCAAGTCGGCGCTCGCCCTGTGCGCCGGCATCGAGGCGGTCATGGAGCGTCGCCAGCAGCGCAAGGTCGTCGTCTTCCGCCCGCTCTACGCCGTGGGCGGCCAAGAGCTCGGCTACCTGCCCGGCGACGCGTCCGAGAAGATGAACCCGTGGGGGCAGGCGGTGTTCGACACGCTGTCGGCACTGGTCTCGCGCGAGGTGGTCGAGGAGATCCTCGACCGGGGGATGCTCGAGGTGCTCCCGCTCACGCACATCCGCGGTCGCTCGCTGCACGACGCGTTCGTCATCGTCGACGAGGCGCAGAGCCTGGAGCGCAACGTCCTGCTCACCGTGCTGTCGCGCATCGGCCAGAACTCGCGGGTCGTCCTCACCCACGACGTCGCCCAGCGGGACAACCTGCGGGTGGGCCGACACGACGGCGTCGTGGCGGTCGTCGAGGCGCTCAAGGGGCACCCGCTGTTCGCCCACGTCACGCTCACCCGCAGCGAGCGCAGCCCGATCGCGGCGCTCGTCACCGACCTGTTGGAGGGCATCGAGGTCTAGCCCCCGACCCGGGTCGACCCGAGCACGGTTTCGGACGGCGATTTCGTCTGGAGTTGCCGATCCCCTAAAGTTAGGTCTCGATTCGGTAACGCCCCCCAGGGCTCCCCCCTGCGCCCCGACCCATGCCCCCTCCTGATTGGTCCCTGCCTGCCCATGCCCCGATACACCGCGCGCCACGCCCCCCGTCATGCCGCTCCGTCGCGGCGGTCGGGTGCGTCCCACGCGACCCGTACGGCGCTCGGCCGACCGGTGCTCGCCACCGGTGTGGCGGCGGCCGTGCTCTCGACGGGGGCCCTGGCTGCGTCGGTCTCCGGCGGCACGGCGAGCGCGGACACGCTGACCTTCGCGGTCGACCGCGTCACCTCGAGCACCTCCACGGAGCAGGTCAAGACCGAGCAGGCCGACGCCGTGCGGGTCGCCGCCGACCGCAGTGCGACCAACGCGCAGCGCTCCGTCGCCGCCGCCCGCAGTGCCCAGCGCCAGAAGGTCAAGGCCGCCGCCCTGGCCAAGGCCCGCAAGGCTGCTGCCGAGCGGGCCGCCGCCGCCGCGCAGCGCAAGCGGGTCATCGCCAACGCCCAGCGCGACCCCAAGGCGGCCGCCCGGCTGCTGATGCCCGAATACGGCTTCAGCCAGTCCCAGTGGGGCTGCCTCGAGCGCCTGTGGATCGGTGAGAGCGGCTGGAACTACAAGGCCGCGAACGCCTCCTCGGGCGCCTACGGCATCCCCCAGTCCCTGCCCGGGCGCAAGATGGCGACGGTGGCCGGCGACTGGCGCACCAACCCGGTCACCCAGATCAAGTGGGGCCTGAACTACATCAAGCTCTCGTACGGCTCACCGTGCAACGCCCTGAGCCAGTGGAACTCCCGCTCGCCGCACTGGTACTGACCGGCCCGCACCGTCGGGTCGCCGCAGGCGGCCCCGCGGCTCAGATCTTGCGCAGCCGGATGCCGGTGACGGCGTGGTCGGCCCCCTTGGTGAGCACCAGCGTCGCCCGGTCGCGCGTCGGCAGCACGTTCTCGACCAGGTTGGGCTCGTTGATCTGCTCCCAGATCGCCGATGCCGTCGCCCGCGCCTGGTCGTCGCTGAGCCGGGCGTAGCGGTGGAAGTACGACTGCGGGTGGGCGAATGCCGTCTCCCGTAGGCGGAGGAAGCGCTCGATGTACCAGGTGCGGATCTCCTCCACCGGTGCGTCGACGTACACCGAGAAGTCGAAGTAGTCCGAGATCGCCCCGGTGCTCGACCCGTCGGTGCGCACCGCGGGCGGCTGCAGCACGTTGAGCCCCTCGACGATGAGCACGTCGGGTCGGCGCACCGGGATGGTGTCGTGCAGCACGTCGTAGGTGAGGTGCGAGTACTGCGGGGCCTCGACCACCGGCATCCCCGACTTCACCGCGGCGATGAACCGCATCAGCGCACGGCGGTCGTATGACTCCGGAAAACCCTTGCGCTGCAACAGGCCACGTCGCTCGAGCTCGGCGTTGGAGTGCAGGAAGCCGTCGGTCGTGATGAGCTCGACCCGGGGGGTGTGCGGCCAGCGGCTCATCAGCTCCTTGAGGATGCGCGCGGTCGTCGACTTGCCCACGGCCACCGAGCCGGCCACGCCCACGACGAACGGCACGCGCGTCGGGCGCTCCCCGAGGAACTCGCTCGTCGCGAGCCGCAGCCCGTGGGTGGCCTCGACGTAGAAGTGCAGCAGCCGCGAGAGCGGGAGGTAGACCTCCTCGACCTCGTTGAGGTCGAGCCGCTCGCCCAGGCCACGCAGCCGGGCGAGGTCGCTCTGCTCCAGGCTCATCGGGTGGTTCTCGCGCAGGCGCGACCACGCCCTTCGGTCGAGGTCGACGTAGGGCGTGGGCAGCGTGCGTCGCTCCTGCGTGGCGCTCACCTGCGCCATTGTTGCGTATGCGGCGGCCACGACCGGGTTGACGGGCGCCTCGCCGCACCGGTGGTGGGGCGGCGACGGGGGTCCGGCATCCCAACTAGGCTTGCCGCATGTGTGGAATCGTGGGTTACGTCGGTACGAGCATGGACGACACGGCCCTGGAGGTCGTGATGGAGGGGCTCTCCCGGCTCGAGTACCGCGGCTACGACTCGGCGGGCGTCGCGCTGGTGACCGCTGACGGCATCACGAGTGAGAAGCGCGCCGGCAAGCTCGAGAACCTCCGCTCGGCGCTGGAGGCCCAGCCGCTCGCGGCCTCGCGCACCGGCATCGGGCACACCCGGTGGGCGACCCACGGCGGCCCCACCGACGGCAACGCCCACCCCCACCGCGGCGGCGACCACGACCGGCTGGCCCTGATCCACAACGGCATCATCGAGAACTTCCACGCCCTGAAGAAGGAGCTCCTCGAGGAGGGTGTCGAGTTCCGCTCCGAGACCGACACCGAGGTCGCCGCGAAGCTCGTCGGTCGCGAGTACGACCGGGTGGGTGACCTCACCACCGCGATGCGTCACGTCGTCCAGCGGCTCGAGGGTGCGTTCACCCTGCTGGCCGTGCACGCCGACAGCCCGGGCGTGGTCGTGGGCGCGCGTCGCAACAGCCCGCTCGTCGTGGGCCTGGGCGACGGCGAGAACTTCCTCGGCAGCGATGTCGCGGCGTTCATCGGCCACACCCGGCACGCCCTCGAGCTGGGCCAGGACCAGATCGTCACGATCACCCCGGAGGGCTACTCGGTCATCGACTTCGACGGCACGCCGTCGGACGGCAAGGCCTACGAGGTCACCTGGGATGCCGCCGAGGCCGAGAAGGGCGGCTACGCCACCTTCATGGAGAAGGAGATCAACGACCAGCCGCACGCGGTGGCCGACACTCTGCTCGGCCGCACCGACGAGACCGGCCGGCTCGTGCTCGACGAGGTGCGGATCAGCGAGGAGCAGCTGCGCGGGGTGCAGCGGATCACCATCGTTGCCTGCGGCACCGCGGCCTACGCCGGCATGGTCGCCAAGTACGCCATCGAGCGCTGGACCCGCATCCCGGTCGAGGTCAGCCTTGCCCACGAGTTCCGCTACTGCGACCCCATCGTCGACGGCACCACGCTGGTGATCTCGATCAGCCAGTCGGGCGAGACGATGGACACTCTGATGGCCGTCAAGCACGCCTCCGAGCTGGGGGCGATGACGCTGTCGGTGTGCAACACGCACGGCTCGACGATCCCGCGCGAGTCCGACGCCGTCCTCTACACGCACGCCGGCCCGGAGATCGCGGTCGCGTCGACCAAGGCCTTCCTCGCCCAGATCACCGCGTGCTACATCCTCGGGCTCTACCTCGCCCAGCTGCGCGGCGAGACCTACGCCACCGACGCGCAGGCCGTGATGGCCGAGCTGCAGGAGATCCCCGCCAAGATCGAGGACCTCCTGGGCCGGATGGACCGCGTGGTCGAGATGGCGCACTTCATGGCCGACACCCGCTCGGTGCTCTTCCTCGGCCGCAACGTCGGCTACCCGGTGGCGCTGGAGGGTGCGCTGAAGCTCAAGGAGCTCGCCTACATCCACGCCGAGGGGTTCGCTGCCGGTGAGCTCAAGCACGGGCCGATCGCCCTCATCGAACCCGGCCTTCCAGTGTTCGTCATCGTGCCGAGCCCCGACACCCCGCACGACCTGCACAAGAAGGTCGTCTCCAACATCCAGGAGATCCGGGCCCGTGGCGCGCGCACGATCGTCATCGCCCACGACGGCGACGACGACGTCGAGCCGTACGCCAGCGAGGTCATCCGCATCCCGCAGTGCTCGCCGATGCTGGCGCCGCTGCTGGCCGTCGTGCCGCTGCAGGTCTTCGCGCTGCACCTGTCCACCGCCAAGGGCCTCGACGTCGACCAGCCCAGGAACCTGGCGAAGTCGGTGACAGTCGAGTGATCATCGGCGTCGGCATCGACGTCGTCGACGTCGAGCGCTTCGGTGCGACGCTGGAGCGCACCCCCGCGCTGCGTGAGCGGCTCTTCACCCCGGGCGAGCGTGACCTGCCGCTGAACTCGCTGGCGGCCCGGTTCGCCGCCAAGGAGGCTGCCGCGAAGGCGCTCGGCGCTCCGAGCGGCATGCACTGGCACGACGCCGAGGTGCACCGCGGTGTCGACGGTCGCCCACACCTGGAGGTACGTGGCACGGTCCTGGCCCGGGTCGACGCCCTGGGCATCACCTCGCTGCACCTGTCCCTGTCCCACGACGCGGGCATCGCCTCGGCCGTCGTCGTCGCCGAAGGAGCGCCGCTGTGATCGAGGCCTGGTCGACGGATGCCGTCTACGCCGCCGAGCGCGCGCTGATGGCCACGCTCGACGACGGTGAGCTGATGGCCCGGGCCGTCGAGGGTCTCGCCGGGGTCGCCGCCGCGCGCCTCGAGGAGGGCGGCGGCAAGGGCGTGGCCGCGCTCGTGGGCCCGGGCAACAACGGCGCCGACGCGCTGTATGCCGTGGCCCGGCTCGCCGAGGCCGGCTGGAACGCGCTCGCCGTGCACCACGACACGGTCCACGAGGGGGCACGAGCGGCCGCCGAGGCGGCCGGGGTGGTGCTCACGACCGACCCGAGCGGGCTGGGGGAGGCCGACGTCGTGCTCGACGGCATCCTCGGCATCGGCGCCCGTGCGGGCCTGCCGCCGTGGGCGGCCGGCTGGGTGGCCGCGCTCGCCGAGTCGGCCCACGTCATCGCCGTCGACCTGCCCTCGGGCCAGGACCCGATGGGCGGTGAGCTCGACCCCGACGGTGTCTTCGCCGACGAGACCGTGACGTTCTCGGTCGCCAAGCCGGTGCACCTGCTGCCGCCCACCGAGCAGGCCTGCGGGCTGCTGACCGTCGTCGACATCGGCCTGGAGATCGCCGACGACCCAGTCGTGCGCCGCCTCGACCACGACGACGTCGCCGGGCTCTGGCCGGTGCCCGTCGCGTCCGACGACAAGTACTCGCGCGGGGTGCTCGGGGTCGTGGCGGGTGGCGAGTCCTACACCGGCGCCGCCCTGCTCACCGTCACCGCCGCCGCCGAGGCCGGGTGCGGCATGGTGCGCTACGTCGGCACGCCGACCCCGACCTCGCTGGTGCGGGCGGCCGTTCCCGAGGCGGTGCACGGTGCTGGACGGGTGCAGGCCTGGGTGGTCGGGCCGGGGCTCGACGTCGCGTCGCGATCAGCCGGCGCCAAGGCCCAGCTCGACGTGGCCCGCGAAGCGCTGGCCGGCCCGGATCCGGTCGTCGTCGACGCCGGTGGCCTCGACCTGCTCGACGCCGCGGTGCTCACGAGCCGGGCGGATGCCGTCACCCTCCTCACGCCCCACGCGGGCGAGTGCGCCCGCCTCCTCACCAGGCTGGGCGCCGGGACAGAACCGACCAACAGGTCAAAGTTGCCCCGGGGAGAGGTGACCCGGGAGCAGGTCGAGGCCCACCCGCTGGCCTATGCCCGGGCCCTGGCCGAGCTCACCGGCGCGACCGTGCTGCTCAAGGGGGCCACCACCCTCGTCGTGCCGCCGGGCGAGGGCGCCACCGCCTGGTCGCAGGCCGACGCCCCGCCGTGGCTGGCGACCGCCGGGGCGGGCGACGTCCTCGCCGGGCTGCTCGGCACGCTGCTGGCCGCCGGCCTGCCCGCCGACGTCGCCGGCGCCCTCGGCGCCCTGGTCCACGGTGTCGCCGCCGAGCGGGCCAACCCGGGTGGGCCGGTGCGGGCGCTCGCCGTGGCACGCAGCATCCCCACTGCGGTCACCTACCTGCTGGGCCGCGGGCGCCTCCCGGCGTCCTAGACTCGTCAGGCCCATGACCACCTCGCCCGCCTCCGCCCCGCCC
>JBBQNZ010000104.1:0-15670 GCA_038330415.1 Actinomycetales bacterium
TACTGGGGTGAGCCGTTCCCGATCATGTACGACGACGACGGTGTGGCCCACCCGGTGCCCGACGACCAGCTGCCGCTGACCCTGCCCGACGTGCCCGACTACTCACCCAAGACCTACGAGCCCGATGACGCGCAGAGCTCGCCGGAGGCGCCGTTGTCGCGGGTGCCGGAGTGGGTCAACGTCGAGGCCGACCTCGGTGACGGACGGGGGGTGCGTCGCTTCCGGCGCGAGACGAACACCATGCCGAACTGGGCGGGGTCGTGCTGGTACTACCTGCGCTACCTCGACCCCGCCAACGCCACCGCCCTGGTCGACCCCGACAACGAGGCCTACTGGATGGGCCCGCGTGAGACGCCCGTCGCCGGTGCGCCCGCCGGCACCCGCGACCCCGGCGGTGTCGACCTCTACGTCGGCGGCGTCGAGCACGCCGTGCTGCACCTGCTCTATGCCCGCTTCTGGCACAAGGTGCTGCACGACCTGGGCCACCTGAGCAGCGACGAGCCGTTCCGCACCTACTTCAGCCAGGGCTACATCCAGGCCGCCGCGTTCAAGGACGCGCGCGGCCAGTACGTCGAGGCCAAGGAGGTCGACGAGGCCGCCGACGGCACCCTCTCCTGGCAGGGCCAGCCGGTCACCCGTGAGTTCGGCAAGATCGGCAAGTCGCTGAAGAACATGGTCAGCCCCGACGAGATGTACGTCGCGTTCGGTGCCGACACCTTCCGGCTCTACGAGATGGGCCTGGGCCCGTTGGAGCAGAGCAAGCCCTGGGACACCCGGGCCGTCGTCGGCAGTCAGCGCTTCCTGCAACGGTTGTGGCGCAACGTGATCGACGAGGAGACCGGTGCGGTCGTCGTCACCGACACCCCCATGGATGCCGCGACGACCCGGGTGCTGCACCGCACCATCGACGCGGTGCGCACCGACTACGCCGGCCTGGCCTTCAACACCGCGATCGCGCGGCTCACCGAGCTGAACAACGCCCTGACCAAGCTCCAGGGCGGGGTGCCCCGCGAGGCCGCCGAGTCGATCGTGCTGATGGTCGCCCCGATGGCGCCGCACATCGCCGAGGAGCTGTGGGCCCGGATGGGCCACGACGAGTCGCTGGTGCACGCCGAGTTCCCGGTCGCCGACCCGGCGCTGCTCGTCGAGGAGACCGTCACCTGCGTGGTGCAGGTCAAGGGCAAGGTGCGCGACCGGCTCGAGGTGCCCTCCGACATCACCGAGGACGCCCTGCGCGAGCTGGCCCTGGCCAGCGCCAAGGTGCAGGCGGCGGTGCCCGACGGCATCCGCACCGTCATCGTGCGGGCACCCAAGCTGGTCAACATCGTCCCCGCCTGACGGCGCGCGCCCGAGGAGGCTGCCGATGGTCGACCTGGTGCTGCACGGCGGCCCGGTGTTCACGGCGGATGCCGTGCGCTCGCGACCGACGGCCGTCGCCGTCGACGCGGGGCGGGTCGTTGCCGTCGGGCACGACGAGGTGCTCGACCTGGCCGGGCCGGGCACCGAGCGGGTCGACCTACGCGGGCGGCTGCTCGTGCCCGGCTTCCAGGACGCGCACGTGCACCCGGTCTGGGCCGGCCTGAACCTGCTGCGCTGCGACCTGGCCGAGCTGGGCAGCGCCCCGGCCTACCTCGAGGCGATCGGGTCCTACGCCCGGGCCCACCCTGCGCTGCCCTGGGTGCTCGGCGCCGGGTGGTCGATGCCCGCGTTCCCGGGCGGCACGCCCACCGCCGAGGCGCTCGACACCGCCGTGCCCGACCGACCGGCCTACCTGACCAATGCCGACTCGCACGGTGCCTGGGTGAACTCCGCGGCGCTCCGCCTGGCCGGCATCGACGCCTCGACCCCCGACCCGGCCGACGGGCGCATCGAGCGCGACGCCGACGGCACCCCCACCGGAACCCTGCACGAGGGCGCCATGCGGCTGGTCGGCGCACTGGCCCCCACGCCCACCGACGGCGACCTGCTCGAGGCGCTGCTGCTCGCCCAGACCCGGCTGCACGCCCTGGGGGTCACCGGCTGGCAGGACGCCATCGTCGGCGACTACGGCGACGGCACCGACCCGGCCGTCGCCTACCGGGCGGCCGTGGCTCGCGGCGCCCTCACCGCCCGGGTCGTCGGTGCGCTGTGGTGGGACCGCACCCGGGGCCTGGAGCAGGTCGACGAGCTCGTCGCCCGGCGCGAGGAGCTCTCACTGGGTCGCTTCGTGGCCACCAGCGTCAAGATCATGCAGGACGGCGTGGCCGAGAACTTCACCGCCTCGATGACCCAGCCCTTCTGCGACGGGCACGGCCACCCCACCGACAACTCCGGCATCTCGTTCGTGCCGCCCGAGGTGCTGCTGCCCGCCGCGGCCGCCCTCGATGCCCGCGGTTTCCAGCTGCACTTCCACGCCATCGGCGACCTCGCCGTGCGCCAGTGCCTGGATGCCGTCGCGCACGCCATCGCTCGCAACGGCCGGCGCGACGCCCGCCACCACATCGCGCACCCGCAGGTGGTGCACCCCGACGACCTGCCTCGTTTCCGAGAGCTCGGGGTGGTCGCCAACCTGCAGCTGCTCTGGGCGGCCCTGGAGGCGCAGATGGTCGAGCTGACCCTGCCCTTCCTCGGCGAGCCGCGAGGGTCGTGGCAGTACCCGTTCGGCGACCTGCACCGCTCGGGAGCGATACTGGCCGCCGGGTCGGACTGGTCGGTCTCGAGCGCCGATCCGCTCGCCGCCCTGCACGTCGCGGTCAACCGCACGGTGCCCGAGGCGATGCGCGAGGACGACGTCGTGCACCCGGCCTTCCTGCCCGAGCAGCGGCTCGACCTCGCCACCGCGCTCACCGCCTACACGGCCGGCTCGGCCTACGTGAACCGCCTCGAGCACTGCGGCACCATCCGCCCGGGGGCCCTGGCCGACCTCGTCGTGCTCGACCGCGACCCCTTCGCCGGCCCGCCGGACGAGATCGCGGCGACCCGGGTGCTGCAGACCTTCGTCGACGGCCACCGGGTGCACGCCGCGCCCGACGCCTGACCCGACGGGAGCGAGGTCGAGAAACGGGCATCTCGGGTCGTGGACCGCGGTCGACGCGCCCCCACCCGGCATCCCTAGACTGATCGGCGTAGGTCATGAGTGCTAGTGGCAAGCCCCGGCTCGCTGGCCAGCAACCCTCCTCCGCGGTGGGGTGCTCCGGGTGACGACCTGGTCGGCGACCCCTTCGGCGCCGGCAAGCGCGGGATCCCGGGTCGACACCCGAGGTCCTGAAGGACCATCGGAGATACCCACCGTGTCGATCGCCAGCACCTCTGCACCCCTGACCGCCGCTGCACCTTTCACCGCCCCTGCACCCCTGACCGCCGCTGCACCCACCCCCACCTTCCACCGCCGCCCGCGGTTGCGCGCCGTGCCGGATGCCGTCGCGCACCGCCACCTGGGCGCCCCGAACCCCGCCCGCGACCTGCCGCCCGTGGTGCGCCCCGACCTGGTGCCGACCCTGTCGGGCGACCTGGTCGACTACGCGAACCTCGACCACGCGGCATCCACCCCGGCCTTCCAGCGGGTGGCGCGGGCCGTCGAGACCGCCACCCGCACCTACTCCAGCGTGCACCGCGGCACCGGCTGGCTCTCGCGGGTCACCAGCGCCCACTACGAGGCCGCCCGCGACGAGGTGGCCCGCTTCGTCGGGGCCCGCGAGGACGACGTCGTCGTCTTCACCCGCAGCACCACCGACTCGGTCAACCTGCTCGCCCGGGCCCTGCCCCGCGACGCCTCGGTGGTCGTCTTCGCCTCCGAGCACCACGCGACGCTGCTGCCCTGGCGTGGCCGCGACACCGTGCGCCTGCCGGTGCCCGCCAGCACCCGCGACGCCGAGGCCCTGCTCGAGGCAGCCCTGCGCACCCTGCCCACCGGCACCACCCGTCGCCCGCGCCAGGCGCTCGTCGTGCTGACCGCGGCCTCCAACGTCACCGGCGAGTTCTGGCCGGTCGAGCGGCTCACCGCCATCGCCCGCCGCCACGGTGCCCGGGTGCTCCTCGACGCCGCCCAGTACGCCGCCCACCGCCCGCTCGACCTCGAGGCCCTCGACGTCGACTGGGTCGCCTTCTCCGGCCACAAGGTGCACGCCCCCTACGGCACCGGCGTGCTCGCCGGGCGCAGCGACTGGCTGGATGCCGCGCAGCCCTACCTCGCCGGAGGCGGCGCCACGGTGCAGGTCACCGAGCGCGGCACCCGCTGGGCCACCGGCGCCGCGCGCCACGAGGCGGGCAGCCCCAACGTGCTCGGCGCCATCGCGCTCGCGGCGGCGTGCGCCACGATCCGCGAGCACCGCGTCGCGATCGAGACCCACGAGGCCCGGCTCACGCAGCGCCTCGTCGACGGGCTGCGCGTCATCGCCGGCGTCACCACGTACTCGATCTTCGGCGACGACACCGAGCGTGGCCCGGTGGTCACCTTCACCGTCGACGGCCTGGACAGCTCACTCGTGGCGGCGGCGCTGTCGGCCGAGCACGGCATCGGGGTTCGGGCCGGTAAGTTCTGCGCGCACCTGCTGGTCGACGCCCTGCTCGACGAGGGTTCCGACGAGCACGACACCGCGGTGCGGGTCAGCGCGGGCCTGGCCAGCCGGCCCGAGCACGTCGAGCGGCTGCTGGCAGCGGTGGCCACGCTGGCCGCCGAAGGGCCGGGGGCGCCGTACGAGCTCACCGCCGAGCAGGGCTGGCTGCCGGTCGACGACACCCGCGAGCTGTCCGCGCCGCTGCCCTGGTGACGTCGCGCCCGGCATCCGGGCTCTCAGGCGACGGCACCGGCACGAGGGCTGACGACACACGAGACGCCGGCCCCGCCGCACCTGCAAGGGGGCGCGTGCGGCGGGACCGGCTGGGGAAAGCAACCTCGCATGTGCAGGCATGCGGGGTTGCTGGGTTCAGGTGGTGCGCAGGTGGAGGGCATGCCGCGGGCAGGCCTCGACGGCCTCCTTGGCGATGCGTTCCTCCTCGCGCCGCACGGGGCCGAGCACCACGGGGTAACCCCACTCGTCGACCCGGATCTTCTCGGGGAACAGCTCGGCGCACAGGCCGCGGGCCCGGCACTGCGGCCAGTCGACCTTCAGCACGGTCTCGCGGGGGCTCATCGCTGCACCGCCAGGTACTGAGTGTCGGAGCTGACGATGCGCGAGCCGCGCGGTGTGCGGCTCGAGCACCGGCAGGCGCGGTCGAGGTGCGCCTCGACGTGGTCCTCCAGGGTGCTCAGCAGCGAGCCGACCAGCCGGGCGGTGCCGTCGGGGTGGGCGCACGCGCCGCGCCGGGTCACCAGACCGGAGAGCTCGACCAGACGCAGCCGGGTGTCGGCGCCGTCAGCCAGCCCCTGCATCTCGGTGGCCATGGCCGGCAGGCCGTTGCGGCAGGGTCCGCAGCGCCCGGCCGACTCGGCGGCGAGGTAGGTGGTGTAGCGGGCGGTCTCGGCCACCGGGCACGAGCCGTCGCTCAGCGAGAGCAGCGAGCCGGCGCCGAGGCGGGCCCCGACCTCGCCGAGCACGGCGTTCGACCACTCCAGGCCCGGCACGTCGGCGGGGTGCACCCACGACCCGTGGAACCCACCGACGAGCAGTGGTGCCGCGAGCGCGTCGGGCTCGAGCACGCTGGCTGCGCTGGAGCCGTGCTCCACCTCGACGACGTGGACGTCGCGGAACACGCCGTCGTACGCCGGGGGCGTGGTGAGGGTGAGCAGGCTGGTCCCGGGCTCGTCGGGCGTGCCGTGGGCGGCATACGCGTCGACGCCCCACAGCACCAGGGCGGCGAGGTGCGCGTACGACTCGGCGTTCGACAGCAGGGTGGGGCGGCGCTGGTGGCCGTCGATGGCCTCGGGGGCCCACGACGTCACGGGCAGGCCCGGGCGGCCGGCCATCAGCTCGATGACGGCGCGGGACTGGCCGGACACGAACCGCGAGGCGGCCTCGTGCTGCACCCAGCGGATGCCGCGGTCGTCACGTTCGGTGGTGGAACGGTGCACGGCGGCGCCGACCCACGGCCGGTCCTCGGAGCTGACCACGTGGATCTCCCGCGCGCCCAGCGCCCGGGCGGCGATCACGGCACCGTCGAGCACGAGGTGCGGAGCGACGTCGAGCAGCGCGCTGTCCTTGGCGCTGGCCGGCTCGCCCTCGGCCGCGTTGACCACGACGTAGGGGCGGCGACCGCCGAGCTTGGCGCGTGAGCCACGGGCCCGCACCACGGTCTGCAGCTTGCGCGACAGCGGGAAGCCCGCGCCACCGCGGCCACGGACCTCGACCTCGCCGAGGAGCGCGAGCAGGGCGTCGACTCCCGGCTCGGGCAGCGCGCCGAGGCGGGACCGGTGGGCGGCGAGCCCGGGTCCCCGGTCGATGCCGGACAGCAGGACCGGCCCGCTGTGCACGTCGACGCTGGCGGGTGGGCGGATCATGAGCGACCTCGGCTTCCGGAGTGGGCCGGCGTCCGGTGGGCGTGCCGGGCAGCGCGCTCGACTCCGGACTCAGGGCTGTACGAACGGCGGGGGCCGTGCTGCGCGTACCGGCGGTTGCGCCGCGTGCGGGCGAGCACGGCGACGACTCGGGCGAGCACCGCCAGGCCGACCGCCGCGACGCAGGCGATGTAGATGGCGACCATCCAGCCCTCGCCGGAGTCGGTGCCGATGAACACGCCGTGCACCACCGCGGAGGCCCAGGCGACGTAGGTGGTGAGGTGCACCGTGAACCACACCCGGTGGGAGATCCGGGCACGGGCCAGGGAGGTGGCGATGACGAGCGCGAGCAGGTCGAGGGAGATGGCGCCGAGCGCCATCCAGACCGGCTCGTAGGTGGCCCCGAACGGCACGAAGGCCTGCCACCAACGGATGTCGACGTAGGAGTCGACCACGGCGCTGACCACGTGGGCGACCAGCATGAACACCGACAGTGCGGCCAGCGCGCGGTGCAGGCCCTGGGTAATGAAGCGCGGCCACAGCGGCGTCGCCGACCGGCCGGTCGCGAGCACGCCCAGCACCACGGTCACCGTGAAGACGGCGAGCAGCACCACGCCGGTGCCGCGGTTGAGGTACCAAAGCAGGGGGGACGTCATGAGATCTCCTCGATGCCGGACGCGGTCCAGGCGGGGGTGCGGGTCACGCGGTCGCCGTGGTCGACGAGCCGGGCCGCGACGTTGCGGCCGACGAGCCAGTCGTGGGCGGCGTCGCCGAGCACGATGGAGGCGGTGGTGGCGGCGTTGGCCGCCGCGGCGGTGTGGCCCAGGGCGGTGACGGTGCGCCACGGGCCCGTCGCGGGCAGGCCGGTCCGGGGGTCGACGACGTGGTGCCACTGGCGCCCGCCGCGGCGCCACCGCCGGGCCGAGACGCTCGAGGTGGCGAGCCCGCCGCGGGCGAGGCGCACCAGCGTGCTGGGGCCGCCGGCATCCAGGTCGGCGAGGCTGTGGCCGAGCACGACCGGCTGGTCCTGCGGCGCCTCGCCGGGTGCGGCGACGCGGATGTCTCCGCCCACGCACGCCAGCACCGGCACGTCGAGCGCGTCGGCGACGCAGAGGGCCACGAGGTCGGCCGCGAAGGCCTTGCCGGTGGCGCCGAGGTCGAGCGCCGCGCCGCGGGGCACGGTCACGGTCGTGTCGGTGACCACCACCTGACCCCACGAGCCCCCACGCACCGGGAGGGCGGTGGGGGTCGGGTCGTTCGCGGGCACCAGCGAGAAGGTGCGGTCGTAGCCGGCCGAGCGCAGCACGTCGCCGAGCAGCGGGTCGACCAGGCCGTCGGTGTCTGCGGCGGCCTCGATGGCCAGGCGCACCGCGCCCACGAGCACGGGGGAGACCTCGACGGCCTCGCCGGCGGCCGCGTTGGCGCGCATCAGGTCGCTGTCGTCGCGGAAGCGGCTGCAGGCCACGTCGACCTCGTCCAGCACCTGTGCGGCCAGCTCGGTGGCGGCGGCCACGGCATCCGGGGTGGTGCGCAGCTCGACGTAGGTGCCCAGGGCACGCCACGACGAGGCGCCACGCTCGTGGTCGACGCTCGCGGTGCTCGCCGGCTCGTGGGTCAGGGTCGTCACGAGCCGGTGCTCGGCGGCGGCGGCGGGGGCGGGGGGGCCGGCTTGCTGGCCTTCTTCTTCGTACTCGACGAGGACGAGGACGAGGAAGACGACGAGGAGGACGACGACGACGACGACGAGCGGGACGACGAGCGGGACGACGAGCTCGACCCGACACTCGAGCTGCCGGGGGTCGACGCCGCGGCGATCGTCACGTGCTTGATGACGGTCTTCTTCTTGCGGTCCTTGGTCACCACGACCGGGTTCTCCTTGGACCACTTGACCAGGGCGTCGTGGTGGGTCTTCGCGGCGGTGGCGTCGGCGGCGGCCTTCACGCGGGCCTTCTCCGCGTTCTTGGTCGCGCTCTCCTGGGCGGCGTAGGCGGTGGCCACTCCGGTTCCGGCGACCGTCGCGGCAGCGAGCGTGCCGCTCAGCACGGTGAGCACGACGCGCGACCGGTCTCGTTGACCGGTGCTCAGCAGGGCTCTCACGGGTGCGGTCCTCTCGTTGGTTCGTGGCACGACGGATCGGGGTGCCGGGAAGGACAGTGCCTGCCCGCACGACAAGACCGCGTCATCCACCTGTCAAGGGATGGTTAAGGCCGCTGGGCCTTAACCATCCCTTGAGGCGCGGACGACCCGGGCTTGACCGATGACCAGCGAGGATCTCGTCCTGACCTGCTCCGCGTCGATGCCCCCTGACGTCGTCGCACCCCTGCACCGTCCTACCGGAGGTCCCCGTGTCCCTCATCCGTACCGTCACCGCCGGAGCCCTCGTCGGCTCTGTCGCCGCCTTGGGCATCTTCGTGTCCCTCGGGCCCGACGACATGGGCCGCGCTGCCGCCCCCGCCGCCCCGACGTTCGCCCCCGTCCCGACCCCCACGGTCACCCAGCTGGCCGACTGCACCCCGCCGGCGAAGCTGAAGAAGGGCGTCTGCGTCACCACCAAGGTGGTCACCACCTACGCTGCAAGCTCATCGACGGGCTCGTCGACGGGCTCGTCGACGGGCTCGTCGACCTCCGCCCCGCGCACCACGCCCAGCCCCGCACCCTCGGCGGTGCCCTCCACCACCGACCCCGCGGTCGAGGAGCGGCGCGACGACCACAACGGGGATGACCGCGACCACGACGACGACTGAGAGCGCCCGGGAACGACCGCGTGCGGGGGGGACGACGGATGACGCTGGTGACGTGGGTGCGCCCGTCAGCGCCTGGCGGCAGAGCTGCCTCGGCGTGGCTGGGTGTCCTCCGGCTGCACCGGCAGGTGCACGGTGACCTTCAGGCCGCCGAGCGCCGAGGGCTCGAGCTGCACCGACCCACCGGCCCCGTCAGCGATGCGGTGCACGATCGCCAGGCCCAGCCCGGTCGACCCGCCATGGCTGTTGCCACGACCCAGGTAGGGCTGTTCCATGCCCGGCCCGGCATCCTCGACGATGACGACGACCTCGTCGCCGGCGGTGCGCACGCGCACCCGGGCGTCGGTGCCGTCGGGGGTGTGCGCGAAGACGTTGTCGATCAGGATGTCGACCAGCTCGCCGAGGTCGTCGGCCGCCAGGCCCACCAGCGGCGAGCCCCCCGGCGTGCGCAGCTCGACGAACAGGTCGAGCCGGCGGCCCTGGTCCTCGGCCAGGGGGAGCCAGAAGGCGACACGTTCGGAGACGACCGGGGCGAGCCGGCAGGTGGCGGGCAGCTCGTCGCGAACCGCCCGGCGGGCCTCGTGCACCACGTCGTCGATGCTGCGCTGCAGGTCCTCGACGTGGCCACGCAGCCGGGTGGCCAGGTCCTCGTCCTCGACGAGGTCGGTGTCGAGCCGCAGTGCGGTCACCGGGGTGCGCAACCGGTGGCCGAGGTCGGCCACGTGCTCGCGCTCGGCGGCGACCAGGCCGTGGATGCGGTCGGCGAGGGCGTTGAGTGCCTCACCGAGCTCGACCGTCTCCGGCGGCCCGCCGGGCACCGCGCGGGCGCTGGAGTCCCCTTCGCGCAGCCGGTGGGCGACCTCGGCGACCTCGGTGACGGGCACGCTGGTCCGGCGGCCGAGCCACAGCGCCACGCCGACCGACGCGGCCACCAGCCCCAGGCCCAACGCCACGATCGCCGCCCAGGCGGCATACACCCCGGCCCGCAGGTCCGACGTCGGCGCCGACGCGAGCACTACCTCGATGCCACGGGCCGTCGTGACGGGCACCAGGGCGTCAACGCCTTCGCTGGTGCGCACCGTGGAGGCCCGTCTGTTCTCGCGGGCGCGGGCGGCCGCGGCCTTCGAGTCGGCGGACAGCGGCTCCTGGGGCCCGAGCAGCTGGCCGTCCGGCTCCACGACCACCACCCGGGGGCCGCGGCTGCTCTCCTCGCTGACGGTGCTCGCGATGACCGCGGTGTCGGCCACGGTGGCGACGATCGTCGCCACGCTCTGCGCCTGCACCTGAACGCCGGTCGTGGCCTTGTCCTCGGCGATGTTGGCGTAGAGGAAGCAGAGCGGCACGATGAACGCCACGACGACCGCGGACGTGGTGGCGGCCACCAGCCAGGCGATGCGGCGGGCCATCAGGTCTCGACGTCGACGGGGGTGCCAGTGGTGGCGGTTCCGGCGTCGTCGTCCACGTCCGTGTCGTCCGAGGGTGGCGCGAGGCGCACCCCCACACCGCGCACGCTGTGCAGGTACACCGGATGAGCAGCCGTCTCGCCGAGCTTGCGGCGCAGCCACGACAGGTGCACGTCGACGGTGCGCTCACCGCCCCCGTAGGGCTGGTTCCAGACCACCTCGAGGATCTCCCGCTTGGTGACCACCTCGCCGGCGCGCTGGGCCAGGAGCAGCAGCAGGTCGAACTCGCGGCGCGAGAGCTCCACCTCCCGGTCCCCGAGCGTGCACCTGCGGGTCACGGCATCGATGACGAGGTCGCCGACCCGCAGCGGCTCGTCGGGCTCCTCGGCCCCCGTGCGGCGCAGCACCGCCCGGATGCGGGCCTCGAGCTGGTCCATCCCGAACGGCTTGACGACGTAGTCGTCGGCGCCGGCGTCCAGGGCTTTCACGATCGACGGGTCGTCGTCCCGGGCCGTCACGACGATGACCGGGGTGCGGCGCACGGCGCGCAGCATGGACAGCAGGCTGTGCCCGTCGAGGTCGGGCAGGCCCAGGTCGAGCAGCACGAGGTCGGGCTGCTCGTCGAGGGCGTTCTGCAGCCCGACCAGCCCAGAGGGGGCGCTCGAGACGGCGTAGCCGCGGTCGGTCAGGGAGCGGACGAGCGAGGACCGGATCCCGGGGTCGTCCTCGATCACCAGCACGTGTGTCACAGTTGGAACGCTAGAGCAGGAAGAGGCCGAAGGTGGTGAAGATGGGACGTCGCCCACTCGTGGTGATGGTGCTGGGCTGGTGCGCCGTGGTCGGCGCAGTCGGTGCGATCACCTTCGTCGTCGTCAGCAACGCCGGCAGCGGTGTCGGCCGGGCGTCCGCCGCCGAGCGGGCGATCGTCGTCTCCCCGGAGGTCTCGGACTCGACGACCGTGACCTCCACACCGTCGCTCACTCCGACGGCCTCGGCCACCCCTGCAACCCCCACCGCGAAGCCCGGCAGGCCCTCGGACTCGCCAGAGCCCAGGCCGACGTCGCGGGCTCCTCGCCCGAGCGCGCCCGCCGCCGACCCGCAGACGGCGTCGTTCAGCACCCAGGCAGGGATCGTCGTGGCCACCTGCCGGGGGTCGCAGGTCGTCCTGAAGTCGATCCGCCCCCGCGACGGCTGGCGCTACGACGATGAGAAGAAGCGGGGCGCGCTCGAGGTGAAGTTCGAGGCCTCCGAGCGCGAGGTCGAGATCTACCTGAGGTGCGTCGACGGGGTCCCGACCCGGCTGAAGCCCGGTAGCAACTGGGGTGCGGGCGACACCACGTCATCCGAAAGTCCGTCGCGGTCGCTCGTCCACCCGAGGGAGAGGGTGCACTCTGAGGGTCTGGAGCACGCGACCCCCACGCTCAGCCCTTCCCCCAGCACCTCACCCAGCACCGAGGAGACTCACCATGACTGATCTCGACACCGCACAGCTGCTGGCCGCGCTCGAGCCGGTCGCCGAGGACAACCTCAACCGGCACATCAGCGTGGCGCAGGAGTGGATGCCGCACGAGTACGTGCCGTGGTCGCTGGGCCGCGACTTCAAGGAGCTCGGCGGTGACCCGTGGTCGGTCGACCAGTCCCAGCTGTCGCAGATCGCCCGCACCGCGCTGGAGGTAAACCTGCTCACCGAGGACAACCTGCCCAGCTACCACCGCGAGATCGAGCGCGCCTTCGGGCGCGACAGCGCCTGGGGCGCGTGGGTCAACCGCTGGACCGCCGAGGAGGGCCGGCACGCGTTCTGCATCCGCGACTACCTGCTGGTCACCCGCGGCGTCGACCCCGACGAGCTCGAGCGGGCCCGCATGTCGACGATGGAGACCGGCTACGACTCCGGCGACAAGCCGCTGCTCAACGTGTGCGCCTACGTGTCGTTCCAGGAGCTCGCCACCCGTGTCTCGCACCGCAACACGGGCAAGTTCACCGACGAGCCGATCGCCGAGAAGCTGCTGACGCGGGTTGCGAAGGACGAGAACCTGCACATGATCTTCTACCGCAACATCGTCCAGGCGGCGCTCGAGCTCACACCGAGCCAGACGATGCGGGCGATCACCGACGAGGTCGTCAACTTCCAGATGCCGGGCTCGATCATCCCCGGGTTCGGGCGCAAGGCGGTGCAGATGGCGATGGCCGGCATCTACGACCTGCGCATCCACCACGACGACATCGTCGCGCCGCTGCTGCGCCAGTGGGGCATCTGGGAGCTCGAGGGCCTCGACGCCGACGGTGAGGCGGCCCGCGACGAGCTGGCGGGCGCGGTCAAGGCGCTCGATGCCGAGGCGAGCACGTTCGTCGAGAAGCGAGAGGCACGCGCCGCCAAGCTGGCCGCACGGCAGAACGCGTGAGGGGTGGGCGTCGGCGGCGGTGGGCTGGGTGGCAGCCGGGATGCCGGACCCGCGCGGGTGAGCACTAGCCTGCTCGCGTGAGCACCGCCCTCGTCACCGACTCCACGGCCTACCTCCCCGCCGACATGCTGGAGGGGCTGGCCGTGCACGTCGTTCCGTTGCATGTCGTGGTGGGGGGCGCCGAGCACGCCGAGGGCGTCGACATCGACCCGGCCGCCGTGGCTGCGGCGCTGCGCTCGTTCACGCCGGTGTCGACCTCGCGGCCGGCGCCGGCGGCATTCCTGGACGCCTACCGGGCGGCGGCCGACGCAGGCGCCGACGCCGTGGTCTCGGTGCACATCTCCGGTGAGATGTCGGGCACGATCGGCGGCGCCGCGATCGCCGCCGAGGAGTCGCCGGTGCCGGTCACGGTGGTCGACTCCCGAGCGCTCGGCATGGCGATGGGGTATGCCGTGCTGACCGGTGCGCGGCTGGCCGCCGGTGGGGCGTCGGCCACGGAGGTCGCGGAGGCCGTGCGCGTCACGTGCGCGGCATCCACCGTGGTGTTCTACGTCGACACCCTGGAGTACCTGCGCCGCGGCGGCCGGATCGGGAAGGCGGGGGCCCTGGTGGGGTCGGCGCTGTCGATCAAGCCGATCCTCGGGCTGCGCGACGGCCACATCGTGCCGCTGGAGCGGGTTCGCACCTCGACCCGCGCCATCGCCCGCATCGAGGACCTCGCGGCGGAGGCGGCGGCCGCCCTGCCGCGGGGGGCGTCGGGGGTGGACGTCGCGATCCACCACCTCGACTCCGCCGAGCGGGCCGAGCGGCTCGCCGAGCGGCTCCGGGCGCGGCTGGGCGAGGGGGCGGGGCTGCGCGTGGTCGAGCTGGGGGCCGTGGTGGGGGCGCACGTGGGGCCGGGCACGCTGGCCGTCGCCGTCGTGCCCCGGATCGTGTCGGCACCGGCGCGCTGAGCCATGGTGCTGTTGGTCGTCGTCGAGGTCGCGGTCGTCGCGGTCGTCTGCTTCCTGATCGGCTCGATCAACCCCGCGACGCTCGTCGCCCGGGCCCTCGGGCGTGACCTGCGGGCGTCGGGGTCGGGGAACCCCGGCGCGACCAACGCCGGGCGCGTGCTGGGGCGCAAGTGGGGGGCCCTCGTGCTGGTGCTCGACGTGCTCAAGGCCTACCTGCCCACGCTGCTGGTGCTGCGCACGATGGGACTCGGCGCCGCCCTGGTGGCGGGCTTCGCGGTGGTGCTCGGGCACGTGTTCTCACCGTTCCTGCGGGGGCGGGGCGGCAAGGGGGTGGCGTGCGCGCTCGGCACGGTGCTGGCCATCGAGCCGTGGGTCGCGGTCGGGGCGCTGGTGGTGTTCGCGCTGGTGAAGGTCGCGGTGCCGTTCGTCGGGGAGGCGTCGGTCGTCACCATGGGCCTGGTCGGTGTGGTGGGAGCACTGGCCACGGTGGGCGCGGTGCCGTTCATCGCGCCAGTCGTCGGGGTGTGGTTGATGGCGCTGTCGCTGCTCGTGCTGTCGCGGCACCGGCGCAACATCGTGGCCTGGTGGAAGCGGCACCTCACCTGAGCAGCGCTACCTGCGAGATCCCGTCGCCCCTCGTACCGGAATCGACCAATAGGTCACGTCCGGGACGTCCGATGGGTCTTGTACGGCTTGATGGTCCGGGGAGTCCGGATGCTTCACGTGGTGAACCACGGGCCGGCCTCGTCGTCCACAGGGCGCCGCTGCCGTCGGTGTCATCCACAGATCGGGTTGCGGCACAGACCAGCAGGCGCGTTCTTCCTAGCGTCGAGGGATGCCGCGACGCCACCCTCCCGAGGGCCTCTCACCGCGGGCGCTGGCCCGGTTGCGGGCCAGCCCCGGCTCGTACGTGCCCACCGAGCTCGACCTCGAGGCGGTCGCTCCTCCCCGAGCCGGCCGACGCCCGGCGGAGGCGGCCGGCGACCGGCCGGTGGTCGCCGACGGGCTCGACACGCTCGACGCGGCTGACGCCCTGGACGTGCGGGGCGGCGGGCGGCACGCGCGGGCACGGCATCCGCGTGCGTGGGTCCGGTTGCCGACCGCGTTCGTCGGAGCGCGCTGGCAGCCGGGCCGGGCGGCCCTGCTGGGCATCGTCCTCGTCGTCGTCCTCGCGGCAGCGGTCTTCGGGCTGCGCGTCGCCTGGGCGCAGTCCGCCGGCGGCGGCACGGTCATCGCGCCGGGTGGCGGGTCGCGGGCCGGGCCGAGCGCGGTGACGGCGGGCGCGGTCCCCGTCGGGGTGAGCGGCTCGGTGGGCAGCGGGTCGCCGGGGGTGACTCCCGCGGCATCAGCGGCCGCAGCTGGGCAGGCATCGGCGGCGCAGCCGTCAGCGCCCACGGGGGTGGTCGTGGTGCACGTGGTCGGTCGCGTGAAGCACCCTGGCGTGCGCCGGCTTCCGCAGGGGTCGCGGGTCACCGATGCCGTCGAGGCGGCAGGCGGGGTGGCCACGAAGGCCGACCTGTCGGCGCTGAACCTCGCCCGCGTGCTGGTCGACGGCGAGCAGGTGCGTGTCCCGGCGGTCGGTGATCCGGTGCTGCCGGCGCCCTCGACGGGCGCGGGGCCTGCGAGAAGCGGGGGAGCGGGGTCGGGCGGCTTGGGGGCACCGGTCTCTCTCAACACGGCCGACCTCGCCGGTCTCGACTCGTTGCCCGGCGTGGGTCCGGTGCTGGCCCAGCGCATCCTCGACTGGCGCTCGTCGCAC
>JBBQNZ010000105.1:0-15187 GCA_038330415.1 Actinomycetales bacterium
ATGAGCGCGGTGCCGCCGGTCATGTACTCCAGGCCGTGGTCGCCCACGCCCTCGACGACCGCCGTGGCACCGGAGTTGCGCACGCAGAAGCGCTCGCCGACCCGGCCGCGCAGGAAGACCTCACCCGACGTCGCGCCGTAGCCGATGACGTTGCCGGCGATGACGTTCTCCTCGGCCACCAGCGCCGAGCCCGGGGCCGGCCGCACGACGACCCGGCCGCCGGACAGGCCCTTGGCGACGTAGTCGTTGGCGTCGCCCTCGAGCCGCAGGGTGATGCCGGCCGGCAGGAACGCGCCGAAGCTCTGCCCCGCGGAGCCGGTGAGCGTGTAGTCGATGGTGCCGTCGTCGAGGCCCTGCGGGTGGGCCTTGGTGACCTCGTGCCCGAGCATCGTGCCGACGGTGCGGTTGACGTTGCGGATGGAGAACCTGGCCGACACCGGGGCGCCGTGGTCGATCGCGTCGCGAGCGGCGGCGATGAGCTGGTGGTCGAGCGCCTTCTCGAGGCCGTGGTCCTGGGCGACGGTGTGGTGCGTGCCCGAGCCGTCGGGGGTGTGCACCTCGGCCAGGATCGGGCTGAGGTCGAGGCCGGAGGCCTTCCAGTGGTTGATCGCCTTGGCGGTGTCGAGCGAGCGGATCTGGCCGATCGCCTCCTCGATGCTCCGGAAGCCGAGCGCCGCGAGGTGCTCGCGCACCTCCTCGGCGATGTACTCGAAGAACGTCTCGACGAACTCCGGGCTGCCCGAGAAGCGGGCCCGCAGCTCGGGGTTCTGGGTGGCGATGCCCACCGGACAGGTGTCGAGGTGGCACACCCGCATCAGGACGCAGCCCGACACCACGAGCGGTGCGGTGGCGAAGCCGAACTCCTCGGCCCCGAGCAGGGCGGCGATGACGACGTCGCGGCCGGTCTTGAGCTGGCCGTCGACCTGCACGACGATCCGGTCGCGCAGCCCGTTGAGCACGAGGGTCTGCTGGGTCTCGGCCAGGCCGAGCTCCCACGGGCCACCGGCGTGCTTGAGGCTGGTGAGCGGGCTCGCCCCGGTGCCGCCGTCGTGGCCGGAGATCAGGACGACGTCGGCGTGCGCCTTGCTCACGCCCGCGGCGACCGTGCCGACGCCCACCTCGGAGACCAGCTTGACGTGGATGCGCGCCTCGGGGTTGGCGTTCTTCAGGTCGTGGATCAGCTGGGCGAGGTCCTCGATGGAGTAGATGTCGTGGTGCGGCGGCGGGCTGATCAGCCCCACGCCCGGTGTCGAGTGCCGGGTCTTCGCGATCCACGGGTAGACCTTGGCGCCGGGCAGCTGGCCGCCCTCGCCCGGCTTGGCACCCTGCGCCATCTTTATCTGGATGTCGTCGGCGTGGGTGAGGTAGAGCGAGGTGACCCCGAAGCGACCCGAGGCGACCTGCTTGATCGCGGAGCGGCGGGCGGGGTCCATCAGGCGCTCGGCATCCTCGCCGCCCTCACCGGTGTTGGAGCGTGCCTTGAGCCGGTTCATCGCGATGGCGAGCGTCTCGTGCGCCTCCATGCTGATCGAGCCGTAGCTCATCGCCCCGGTGTTGAACCGCTGGACGATCGAGCTGACCGGCTCGACCTCCGCGAGCGGCACGGGCGGGCGCGGGTCGGTGCCGCCGAGCTCGAAGAGACCGCGCAGCGTCATCAGGCGCCCCGACTGCTCGTCGATCCGCGAGGTGTACTGCTTGAAGACGTCGTACCGCCGCGACCGGGTGGCGTGCTGCAGGCGGAAGACGGTGTCGGGGTCGAACAGGTGCGGCTCACCCTCGCGCCGCCACTGGTACTCGCCGCCCACCAGCAGCTTGCGGTGCGCCTGGCGGATGCCGTCGGGCGGGTAGGCGGCCGCGTGCCGGGCCGCGACCTCGGCCGCGATGACATCGAGGCCGATCCCGCCGAGCTGGCTGACCGTGCCGGTGAAGAACTCGTCGACGAGACCCTGGGACAGGCCGATCGCCTCGAAGACCTGGGCGCCGCGGTAGGAGGCCACCGTCGAGATGCCCATCTTCGACATCACCTTGAGCACGCCCTTGCCGAGCGCCTTGATGAGGTTGGCGACCGCCTTGTCCTCGGTGACCGCGGTGATGGCACCGTGCCGCACCATGTCCTCGACGGTCTCCATCGCAAGGTAGGGGTTGATCGCCGCCGCGCCGTAGCCCACGAGCAGCGCCACGTGGTGCACCTCGCGCACGTCACCGGCCTCGACGACCAGGCCCACCTGGGTGCGGGTCTTCTCGCGGATCAGGTGGTGGTGCACGGCGGAGGTGAGCAGCAGCGACGGGATCGGCGCGAGGTCGCGGTCGGAGTCGCGGTCGGAGAGCACGACGAAGCGGGCGCCGCCGCGGATGGCCTGCGACACCTCGGCGAAGATCTCGTGCAGCCGGGCCCGCAGGGCGTCCTCGCCGCCGTTGACGTCGTAGGTGCCCTTGACCACGACCGTGCTGTAGCCGGGCAGGTCGCCGTCGGCATTGATGTGCACGATCTTGGCGAGCTCGTCGTTGTCGATGACCGGGAACGGGAGCACCACCTGGCGGGCGTGCGCCGGGGTGGCGGCCAGGACGTTGCCCTCGGGCCCGATCGAGCTGCCGAGCGAGGTGACGAGCTCTTCGCGGATGGCGTCGAGCGGCGGGTTGGTGACCTGCGCGAAGAGCTGGGTGAAGTAGTCGAAGATGATCCGGGGCCGCTCGGAGAGCACCGCGATCGGGCTGTCGGTGCCCATCGAGCCGAGCGCCTCGCCACCGGTGGACGCCATCGGGGCGATCAGGATCTTCAGCTCCTCCTCGGTGTAGCCGAAGGTGCGCTGGCGCCGGGCCACCGAGGCCGGGGTGTGGATGATGTGCTCGCGCTCGGGCAGGTCGGCCAGACCGATCAGGCCGGCGTGCAGCCACTCCTCGTAGGGGTGCTCGCCGGCGAGGGTGGACTTGACCTCCTCGTCGCTGACGATGCGCCCGGCGGCGGTGTCGACGAGGAACATCCGGCCGGGCTGCAGGCGGCCGCGGCGCACCACGCGCTCGGGCTCGATGTCGAGCACGCCGGCCTCGGAGGCCAGCACGACCAGGCCGTCGTCGGTGACCCAGTAGCGACCCGGGCGCAGGCCGTTGCGGTCGAGCACGGCACCGATGAGGGTGCCGTCGGTGAAGGTGACGCAGGCCGGGCCGTCCCAGGGCTCCATGAAGGTGGAGTGGAACTCGTAGAACGCCCGCCGGGCGGGGTCCATCGTGGCGTGGTTCTCCCAGGCCTCCGGGATCATCATCAGCACGGCGTGCGGCAGCGACCGGCCGCCGAGGTGCAGCAGCTCGAGCACCTCGTCGAACGTGGCGGAGTCGGAAGCGCCCGGGGTGCAGACCGGGAAGACCCGGTCGAGGTCACCCGGGATGAGGTCGGAGCGGATCTGGCTCTCGCGGGCCCGCATCCAGTTGCGGTTGCCCTTGACGGTGTTGATCTCGCCGTTGTGCGCGATCATCCGGTACGGGTGCGCCAGCGGCCAGCTCGGGAAGGTGTTGGTCGAGAAGCGCGAGTGCACCAGCGCCAGCTCGGACGCGAAGCGCTCGTCGGACAGGTCGGGGAAGAACGGCTCGAGCTGCCCGGTGGTGAGCATGCCCTTGTAGACAACCGTGCGGGCCGACAGCGACGGGAAGTAGACCGCGGCCTCGTGCTCGGCGCGCTTGCGCAGGCAGAAGGCGACCCGGTCGAGCTCGAGGCCGGTGAGCCCGGCCTCGGAGGCCACGAAGAGCTGGCGGAAGTACGGCATGCACTCGCGGGCGGCCCGGCCGACCAGGTCGGGCGTCACCGGCACGTCGCGCCAGGCGACCACGCGCAGGCCCTCGCTCGCGGCGATGTCCTCGATCCGGGCCTGGGCGGCGGCGCGCTCGTCGGCGTCGTCGGGCAGGTAGGCCATGCCCACGGCGTAGGCACCCGCCGGCGGCAGGTCGGCATCCAGCACGGCCCGGAAGAAGGCGTCGGGAACCTGGGTGAGGATGCCGGCGCCGTCACCGACCAGCGGGTCGGCGCCGGTGGCGCCACGGTGGTCGAGGTTGCGCAGGGCGTCGAGGGCGTGGACGACGATGTCGTGGCCAGCAGTGCCCCGCATCGTCGCCACCATGGCCACACCGCAGGCGTCGTGCTCGTGCTCGCGGCGGTACAGGCCGGTGTCGGCGGGCTGGGCGGAGAAGCGGGCGACGGTCACGTCGCATCACCGTCCTCGGGGTCGTCGGCCGCAGAGCGGACCGGGCACGGCAAGGTCAGGCGCGGACGGCTCTGGCCACGTCCCGGCAGGATATCCGTCACTCCCCGCGTCTTGCCATTCGAACCGCCCTATCCCACATCCTGAGACTTGGGCGTCTCATCGGCAGCGGCCGGCTCACCGGTCGGGCCGGGTGGCTCACCGGCATCCACGGACGTATCACCGGCATCCACCGCGGTGGCGTCGGCGGGCGCTCGAGCCGCCCGGCGGCCGGTGTACCAGACGATCCACACGCCGAGGAGGAAGACGACGACGCTGGTCCACACGTTGAGCCGCTGGCCCCAGATCAGCTCGGCCTCGTCGGTGCGCATCTTCTCGACGACGATCCGCCCGACCGGGTAGCCCGCGACGTAGAGGCCCATCAGCTGGCCCGGAGCGAGCGAGCGTCGCTTGTCGACGACCAGCAGCAGGGTGCCGAGCAGCACGAGGAAGAGCGACTCGTAGAGGAAGGTCGGCTGGAAGACGCCGAGCAGCACCGGCTTGCCGGCCGAGTCGACCACGGCGCGACCCGCGGCCTGGTCCCACTGGTGGATCTCCAGGCCCCACGGCACGGTCGTCGGGCCGCCGTAGAGCTCGTTGTTGAACCAGTTGCCGAACCGGCCGATGGCCTGCGCGAACGCGACGCCCGGCACCGCCGCGTCGACGAAGGTCAGGAAGCTGATGCCCGAGCGGCGGCAGCCGATGTAGACGCCGAGCGCACCGAGGGCGATGGCGCCCCAGATGCCCAGGCCGCCGTTCCAGATCTTCAGGGCGTCGAGCGGGTGGCCGCCCTCGCCCCAGTAGGGGCCGGGCGTGGTGATGACGTGGTAGATGCGGCCGCCGACGATGCCGAACAGGACGCCCCACGCCGCGACGTCGAGGGCCTGGCCGGGCTCGCCCCCGCGGGGGACGAGCCGGCGGCCGGTGAGCCACACGGCCACGACGATGCCGAGCAGGATGCACATCGCGTACATCCGGATCGGCAGCGGCCCGAGGGTGAAGACCCCGACGGTGGGGCTCGGGATGTACGAGGTCACTGGGTCGCGTTCTCGATGACCTGGGTCAGCAGCTCGGGGGACTGGATCGTGGTCAGGTCAACGGTCTGGCCGTTGATGACCACGGTCGGGGTTCCCTGGAACTTGGGGATCTTGAAGGCGGCCTCGTTCACCGAGGTGACGTACGCGGTGTAGGTGCCATCGGCCACGCACTTCTGCCACGTGGCCAGGGCGTCGCCGGTGATGCCGGCCGTGGTCGCCCAGGCAGCGAGCTCGGCGTCGGTGACGTCCTGGCCCTCGGGCACCTGGCTGGCGAACACCGCGTTGTGGAAGTCCTGGAACTTGCCGATCCGAGCGGCGCAGAAGGCACCGTTCGCCGCGGGCGTCGAGTTCTTGGCGCCGGTGTTGTCGTCGAGGAAGTTCAGCACGTGGTAGTTGAGCTTCAGCTTGCCCTGGCTCGCGAGGTCCTGGAAGGTCGGGCCGAGGGCCGACTCGAACTGGGCGCAGATGGGGCACTGGAAGTCCTCGTAGAGGTCGACCGTGGGCACGCCGGCCGCCGGCGTGGCGGTCGTCGCGAACGCCGGGTAGCCCGTCCCCATCGACGCTCCGGCCGGCACCGCCGTTGACGTGCCGGTGGCCGCCTCCTTCTGGCTCTGCGACCAGATGACGCCGCCGACGACGGCGATGATCGCGACGACCGCCACGACGGTGGCGACCACGATCTTGTTCGCCCCACCGCCCTGGGAGCCCTGGGCGGCCTGGATCTTGGCCTGCCGTGCCGAGGTCGGCGGGGGGGTCTGCTTCTTGGCCATGGTGGCTCAGGGTCTCCTTCAGTGTCCGAACAGGTAGCGGTCGAGCGATACGAGGGTGCGAGGGCGCCACCACAACCACGCACCGGCGAGGGCGAAGACGACGTCTCGGCCGATCTCCAGGGGGTACTTCGTGTCGGTGGCACCGATCTCGCCACCGCCGCCGAAGCAGCCGCAGTCAATCGTGAGGCCACGCGCCCAGGCCTGCGAGATGCCGATGATGAACCCCACCATGAGCAGCGTCGAGACGATGGCGACCGGCCGGGTGAACAGCCCGAGCACGAGCAGCACGCCCAGGATGATCTCGAGGAACGGCAGCGCCAGCCCGATGGTGTTGGCGAGGCCGTCGGGGAAGATCTCGTAGGCCTGCACCGCGCGCTGGGCGGTGAGCGGGTGCCCCACCTTGGTGGCCCCGGCCCAGATGAGGACGACCCCCAGGAAGAGCCGGGCCAGGGTGCCGACGACATCGAGCACGCGCTCGCGACCCGGCGAGGGGTCGTCGGCGGTCACCGTGGTCGCGCCGTCCATCTCGGTGCTCATCGCCTCGTCCTCACTCCGTCGGCCAGTTCGGCCGTCAGTGCGCGCAACGCCTCGAGCCGGTCGCCGAGTTCCCCGTCTCCGGTGAGAGTGCGCACCAGGGCGGACCCCACGATGACGCCGTCGGCGTAGGCGGCCAGCTCGGCGGCCTGTGCCCCGGTCGACACCCCGAGCCCGACGCACACCGGCAGGTCGGTGACGGCACGGGTGCGCGCCACCAGCCCCTCCGCGTCGCTGTCGACGCTCGTGCGGGCGCCGGTGACGCCCATCGTGGATGCCGCGTAGACGAACCCCCGGCACGCGGCGGTCACCTTGGTGAGCCGCTCGGGGGTGGACGAGGGCGCCACGAGGAAGACCCGGTCGAGGCCGTGCTCGTCGCTCGCGGCGATCCAGTCCTGCGCCTCCTCCGGGATGAGGTCGGGCGTGATCAGGCCGGCGCCGCCGTGCCCGGCGAGGTCGGCGGCGAAGCGCTCGACCCCCCGGTGCAGCACGAGGTTCCAGTAGGTCATGACGAGCGGGGTGCCGCCCGCGTCGCGCACGGCGGCCGTGGCGCGGAAGACGTCGTCGACCCGGCTGCCGCCGGCCAGGGCCGTGGCGGCGGCGTGCTGGATGACCGGGCCGTCCATCAGCGGGTCGCTGTAGGGCACGCCCACCTCGACGACGTCACAGCCGGCCTCGACCAGCACCCGCATCGCCTCGAGCGACCCCTCGACGGTGGGGAACCCGACCGGCAGGTAGCCGACCAGCGCGGCGCGGCCCTCCTCGCGGCAGCGGCGCAGGACCTCCTCGACCCCGCGCACCGTGGTGGTCACGACGACCCCTCGAGCAGGCCGAAGTAGGCGGCGGCGGTCTCCATGTCCTTGTCGCCGCGGCCGGAGAGGTTGACGAGCAGCAGGGCGTCGGGGCCGAGCTCGTGCCCGACCTCCATGGCGCCGACCAGGGCGTGCGCCGACTCGATGGCCGGGATGATGCCCTCGGTGCGGCTGAGCAGGCGGAACGCCTCCATGACCGTGTCGTCTGTGGCGTAACGGTATTCGGCGCGGCCGCTGTCGCGCAGCCAGGCGTGCTCCGGGCCGACGCTGGGGTAGTCCAGGCCCGCGGAGATGGAGTGCGACTCGACGGTCTGGCCGTCGGCGTCCTGCATGAGGTAGCTCATCGCGCCGTGGAGCACACCGGGCGTCGCCGTCGAGGCGAACCGCGCCGCGTGCCGCCCCGACTCGATGCCTTCACCACCGGCCTCGATGCCGATCAGCCGCACCCCGGCATCCGGGACGAAGCGGTGGAAGATGCCCATGGCGTTGGAGCCGCCACCCACGCAGGCGATGACGGCACTGGGCAGGCGCCCGGTGAGCTCGAGCACCTGCTCGCGGGCCTCCTCGCCGATGATCTTGTGGAAGTCGCGCACCATCTCGGGGAACGGGTGCGGGCCGGTGACGGTGCCGATCAGGTAGTGCGTGTTCTGCACGTTGGTGACCCAGTCGCGCAGCGCCTCGTTGATGGCGTCCTTGAGCGTGGCGCTGCCGTGCTCGACCGGCACCACCTCGGCGCCGAGGATCTTCATCCGCGCGACGTTGAGCGCCTGGCGCTCGGTGTCGACCTTGCCCATGTAGACGCGGCACTCCAGCCCCATCAGGGCGGCGGCGGTGGCGGTGGCGACCCCGTGCTGGCCGGCGCCGGTCTCGGCGATGACCCGGGTCTTGCCCATCCGCTTGGTGAGCAGGGCTTGGGCCAGCACGTTGTTGATCTTGTGCGAGCCGGTGTGGTTGAGGTCCTCGCGCTTGAGGATGACGCGCGCGCCACCGCAGTGCGCGGCGAACCGCGGCACCTCGGTGATGATGCTCGGCCGGCCCGTGTAGGTGCGGTGCAGCCGGGCCAGCTCGTCGATGAACTCGGGGTCGACGGCGGCCTTCTGGCGGGCCTCGTCGAGCTGCTCGAGCGCGGGGATGAGCGCCTCGGGCACGTAGCGACCACCGAACGGCCCGAAGCGACCCGGGCGCGCGAGCGGCTCGGGGACGAGACCGCCGACGTCGGCGGTGCTGGTGGTGGTCGGCTCAGGCACGGAGGTCCTTCGGGATGTGGGTTCGGGGGGCGCCGGCGGCGACGATCGCCGCCGCCCCCGCACGCGGGTCGCCGGTGCGCACCAGCGCCTCGCCCACGAGCACGGCGTCCGCGCCCTGCTCGGCGTAGGCGGCGGCGGTCGCGGCGTCGGGGATGCCCGACTCGGCGACGGTGACGTAGCCCTGCGGGATGAGGGGGCGCAGCCGGGAGAAGGTCTCGGGGTGGATCTCGAGCGTCTTGAGGTTGCGGGCGTTGACGCCGATGACCCGGGCCCCCACGTCGATGGCCCGCTGGGTCTCGACCTCGTCGTGCACCTCGACCAGCGAGGTCATGCCGAGCTCGCGCACCCGGGCGAGCAGGGCCGACAGCTCGCCGTCGGTGAGGGCCGCGACGATGAGCAGCACGAGGTCGGCGCCGTGGGCGCGGGCCTCCCACACCTGGTAGTCGGTGACCACGAAGTCCTTGCGCAGCACGGGCACTCGCACCGCTGCGCGCACCGCGTCGAGGTCGTCGAGGCTGCCGCCGAAGCGGCGCTGCTCGGTGAGCACCGAGACGGCCGACGCTCCCCCGGCCTCGTAGGCCGCCGCGAGGGCGGCGGGGTCGGGGATGTCGGACAGCTCGCCCTTGCTCGGGCTGGCTCGCTTGACCTCGGCGATGAGCGACAGGCCGGGGCGCCGCAGCACGGCATCGGCGTCGATCGCCGGGCTGGCGACGTGCACGGCCTGCTCGACGTCGGACAGCGAGGTGCGCCGCTCGCGGAGCGCGAGGTCCTCACGGACCCCGGCGACGATGGTGTCCAGGACGGTGGTCACGGTGCGGTCGCCATCAGCGGATGGACGGGTCCTCGTCGCGGTCGCGCTGGGCCGAACCGTAGCCGGCCATGGACAGCACCTTCCCCGCGACGACACCGACTATGCCGACGATCACACCGGCGGCGAACAGCCCGACGTTCGGGAACAGCACCGCGAGGGACATGATCGCCGAGGCGACGATGAGGATGATCACCGCGGTCCAGGCGGCCGTGCTGTGCCCGTGGTTGTCGTCGTGCTCGCTCATGCCGCCTACTTTCGTGCGTGGGCCGAGTGACCCGTTGGCTGCGGTCGATTCTGTCAGGTCGGGGCGTCGGGACCCACATCGGTCGGGTCGCGCCCCGAGCTGAGCTCGTCCCAGTCGCTCGCCACCCGCTCACCGCGGGGCCCGGCCGCGACGGCGGCGCCGCCGCCGTCAGGCACCTCGTAGCGCCGGGTCGGTCCGCCCCAGCGGCGCATGCCGACCACCGCGCCGGCCAGGCCGACCAGGGCGATGGCGCACGCCACCAGCGCCACCCAGGGCCAGCTGGTGGCGTCGGCGACGGTCTCGACCGAGCCGGTGCGGCCGACCCGCGAGGCGGCGACCGGTCCGAGCACCCCCTCGGGGTCGAGCAGCACGCGCACCGCGAGGCCCACCGCGACCGCGACGCACACGGCATACGCGACGACGGCGACGGTGCGGGCGATGCGCCCGGCGGCCACCATGGCGATGGCCGCCGCCGCGATCGCCAGGGCGACCGCGCTCAGGCCGGGTGCGACCTCCGCACCCGTGGCGCTGAGCCTGGTGGCACCGAGCACGTCGTCGACCGAGCCGGTGACCCATGGCCGGAAGGCGCTCACCAGGAGCAGGCCGGCGCCGAGCAGGGCGAGCAGCACGACACCGCCCTTGGACGACAGCCGCCTCACGTGACGACCCGCATGGCCCCGGCCGTCGCGACCGCCCGCAGCGCCGCGGTGGCCTTGTGCACGCACTCCTCGAACTCACGGGCGGGCACCGAGTCGGCGACGATGCCGGCGCCGGCCTGCACGTGCGCCACCCCGTCCTTGACCACGGCCGTGCGGATGGCGATGGCCATGTCGAGGTCGCCGTGGAAGTCGAGGTAGCCGACGACCCCGCCGTAGACCCCCCGCCGGGAGGGCTCGTACTGCTCGATCAGGGCGAGTGCGCGGGGCTTGGGCGCACCGGACAGCGTGCCGGCGGGGAAGGTCGACACCAGCACGTCGTAGGCGCTGGCGCCCGGGCGGGTGTCACCGACCACGGTCGACTCGATGTGCATGACGTGGCTGTAGCGGCGCACGTCCATGAACTCGACGACGTCGACGGTGCCGGGCCGGCAGACCCGCTGCAGGTCGTTGCGGCCGAGGTCGACGAGCATGACGTGCTCGGAGCGCTCCTTGGGGTCGGCGAGCAGCTCCTCGGCCAGGCGCACGTCGTCCTCGGGGGTCTTCCCGCGGGGCCGTGACCCGGCGATCGGGTGGGTGATGGCCCGCTCCCCCGTCACCCGCACCAGCGCCTCAGGGCTGCTGCCGACGACGGCGTAGGACGAGCCGTCAGGGTGCGGCAGGCGGAACAGGTACATGTAGGGGCTCGGGTTGCCGGCGCGCAGGGCCCGGTAGACGTCGAGCGGGTCGGCGGTGCAGTCCATCGAGAACCGTTGCGACAGAACGACCTGGAACACCTCGCCCGCGCGGATGTCCTCCTTGGCGAGCTCGACGACCTCCTCGTAGCGCTCGCGGGTGGTGTTCGAGCGCACCTGCGCCATGGCGTCGTCGACGGCGTGGGTGTCGACGACGGCGACCGTGCTGTCGGCCGGGGCGGCCAGCGCCCGGGTCATCGCGTCGAGACGCTGCACGGCATCCGCCCAGGCGAGCTCGACACGCTCGTCGGTGTCGTCGTAGTTGACCGCGTTGGCCACGAGCAGGATCGAGCCGTCGGTGTGGTCGAGCACCGCGAGGTCGGTGGCGAGCATCAGGGCGAGCTCGGGCAGCTCGAGCTCGTCGGGGGTGGTGCTCGGCACCTTCTCCCAGCGGCGCACGGCGTCGTAGGTGATGGCGCCGACCATGCCCCCGGTGAGCGGCGGGAGGCCGGCGATCGGCTCGGTGGCCAGGGCCTCCATGGTGCCGCGCAGCGCCTCGGTGGCCAGGCCGGTGGTGGGCACGCCGACGGGGGGCTCACCCACCCAGTGGGCCAGGCCGTCGCGCTCGGTGAGGGTGGCCCGGCTCGCGGCGCCGACGATCGACCAGCGCGACCAGACGCCGCCGTGCTCGGCCGACTCGAGCAGGAAGGTGCCCGGCCGGTCGCCGGCGAGCTTGCGGTAGACACCGACCGGGGTCTCGGCGTCGCCCATCAGGCGCCGCACGACCGGGATGACGCGGCGGTCGCGGGCGAGCACGCCGAACGCGTCGAGGGTGGGCCAGGTCTGCCCGTAGGCGAGGTCGGGCGTGGTCGCCGACGCGGATGCCGTGCTCACGCCGTGGCTTCCGGCGCACCGACGACCGCGCCGAGGTCGTCGGCGTCGAAGCAGGTGCGGTCGCCGGTGTGGCAGGCCGCCCCGACCTGGTCGACCCGCACCAGCAGGGCGTCGCCGTCGCAGTCGAGCGCCACCGAGCGCACGTGCTGCACGTGGCCGGAGGTGTCGCCCTTGCGCCAGTACTCGCCCCGGCTTCGCGACCAGTAGGTGACCCGGCCCGACGTGAGGGTGCGGCGCAGCGCCTCGTCGTCCATCCAGCCCAGCATGAGCACCTCGCCGGTGTCGTGCTGCTGCACGACGGCGGCCACGAGGCCGGCCGCGTCACGCTTCAGGCGCGCGGCGATAGCGGGGTCGAGCACGGCATCCGGGGTGGTGGGGGTGGGCACCCGGTCATTCTGCCGTGGTCGCGGAGGTCACCGGTGCAGCGGCCGTCCGGCGGACGGGGGCGGGCGGCATCCGGCGGTCGAGCCAGGACAGCACCCCGGCCAGGGCGAGGAACAGCACGGTCACCCCGACGCAGGTGACGGCGACCGAGCCGACCCCCTTGGCGCCGACGTCGAGGAACGGGTAGGGGTACCAGCCGGTGACGGCCCCCACGACGAGGGTCCAGGCCAGCCAGGCGACCGGCCAGGCGAGGGCGGTCAGCGCGTCGCGCCACGGGGCGCGCGGTCGGGGGCCGGCGAGCAGCCAGCCGAGCACCGCGAGCAGCGGCACCGCCATGTGCAGCAGCTTGTCGGCCGCCCAGCTCGCGCCGTGCAGGTCGAGCAGCGGTCGCAGGAGGGTGAAGTGCACCAGCCCCGTCACCGTGATGCCGACCAGCGCGGCGGCGCGCACCGGCCGCCACCAGCGCCCGTCGCGCAGCGGGTCGCGGGCGAGCTGCACGGCCGTGACGGCGACCAGAAGGTTGCTCTGGATCGTGAAGTAGGAGACGAGGCGGCCCAGGCGGGTGAGCAGCGGGGGGACCTGCGTCTCGGCGAGCACGGAGTCGCCGGTGATGACGAGCACGGTCTGCAGCACCAGGGCGGCGATCGCGACGGCGGCGGTCACGGCGTGCACAGCGCGGGCGCGGGACGGGTTCACCCGGCCGAGCGTAGGGCGCTGGCCGTCCGCGAGGTGGGACCTGCACCCCGCGATGACGCACCGTGGAACCTCGGCACCGAGAATGGGGTGCATGACCATCGACCAGCACGTCCCCGTGGTGCAGATCGAGCGGGGTGCCCTGTGCGACACGCTGCTCGCCCTCGGCCCCGACGCCCCGACCCTGTGCGACCCGTGGCGCACCCGCGACCTCGCCGCCCACCTCATCCTGCGCGAGCACCGCCCCGACCTGGCCAGCGGCATGTGGTTCGGCCCGCTCGAGGGGCGGATGGAGCGTGGCCAGGCCGCGATCGCGGCGGGCGACTACCCCCGGCTCGTCGAGCAGGTGCGCTCCGGGCCGCCGTGGTGGTCACCATCGCGGCTGGACCGGGTCGACGCGCTGCTCAACACTGCCGAGCTGATCGTCCACCACGAGGACGCCCTGCGCGGCGACGGCGCCGTCGGGCCGCGTCGTGAGGTCCCCGAGCACACGTCGAGGGCGGCGCTGTCGGCATTGCGGCGGTCGGCCTCGCTGATGTTCCGCCGGGCCGACGTGGGCGTGCGCCTGGTCGCGCCCGGGTCGGAGCCGATCACGACCAAGGGCACGCCTGTCGTCACCGTCACCGGCGAGCCGGTCGAGCTGCTGCTCGTCGCCTTCGGCCGGATGCGGGTGGCGGACGTCGCCTTCGAGGGAGCACCTACCGACGTTGACACCCTGAAGCGCGCCCGGCTCGGCGTCTGACCAAGCTCCGGTAGCGTCGCGGCATGCGCTCGTGCCCGCCCGGCTGGGCCACCGACCTCGCCATCCTCGAGCACACCGGCTCGGTGGTCGAGGAGCACGACGACCACGTGGTGGTCCGCACCCCGGCCAACCCCGACTACCACTGGGGCAACTTCGTGCTCGTCACCGACGCGGATGCCGTGGATGACGCCGACCGCTGGGTGGGCGTCTTCGGGGCGGCCTTCCCGCGGGCGAGCTGGGTCTCGGTGGGGCTGCCCCGGTTGCCCGCAGCGCCGGACTCGTGGGTCGAGCTCGGGCTGAGCCTCGAGCTCGAGGACGTGCTGTCCACCCGCAGGCTGCCGCGCTCCACCCCGCTCCCCGAGGGGTACACCGTGCGCCGCCTCGACGGCGACGACTGGGAGCAGGACCTGGCGCGCGCAGTGGCCGACAACCATGCCACCGGCGAGGAGGACCCGGAGTCGTTCCTGCGCTTCGCCCGTGGGCAGCTGGAGGCCCGGCATGACCTCTCGGCCAGAGACCTCGGCGCGTGGTTCGGTGCCTTCGCGGATGGTGCGCTCGTCGCCGACCTCGGGATCGTGCGCTGCGGCTCCACCGCGCGCTACCAGGACGTCACCACCGACGGGGGGCACCGCCGGCATGGACTGGCATCGCACCTGCTCGGTGTGGCGGCGCAGTGGGCCGCGGATGGCGGATGCGACCAGTGGGTGATCGTGACCGAGGCCACGAACCCGGCCGGCCGCGTCTACCGCGCCCGCGGGTTCGCCCCCGACACCGGCACGGTGCAGGCGTACCGGCGGCCGCCGCGCTAGCGCTCCGTTCGTGCAGGCGTTGACCTATCGGTCGACGGTCGACGTCGGCACCTGCCGGCCGTGCGGACATTGACCTATTGGTCGATGTTGGTACACGCCTGCATGACGCGGGTCACGGCGGTGGGTGGGCCGGTCGTCCTACCCTGAGGCCATGACGGCACGGGTGACCGTGCGCAGCGCCGAGGGCCCCTCCGGTCCGGTCCGCGACGACACGCTGCGGGGTTTCCGCTGGGCCAACCGGCGCGTGATGCTGCCGGTGCTGTGCCACCCGGTGCTCGGCGCTTGGGCAGGCAGCCCCGTGGCCGGCTGGTTCCTCGTGCTCACCACCACCGGGCGCCGCAGCGGGCTGCCGCGCAGGACCCCGCTCAACTACGCCATCCTCGACGGCCGGGTCTACCTGCTCTCCGGCTTCGGCCGCCGCGCCGACTGGTGCCGCAACCTCACCGCCGACCCCAGGGTGACCCTCGCTCTCCCTGGCCGGTTGGTCGAGGGCAGCGCCGAGCTCGTGGCCGACCCGGCCGAGGCCGAGCGGGCCGCGCTGGCGGTGGCCCGCAACTGCGGGTTCGCCCTGGTCTTCGAGGGGCTGAACCCGCTGACCACCACCGACGACCGGCTCCGGGCCCAGCTCGCCGGGCGGCCGGTCGTGCGGGT
>JBBQNZ010000106.1:0-14630 GCA_038330415.1 Actinomycetales bacterium
GGCGATTCCGCACGGGTTGGCGTGCTTGATGACGGCCACCGTGGGCTGGTCGCCGTGGTCGTGGGCCGCGCGCACCGCGGCATCCGCGTCGACGTAGTTGTTGTACGACATCTCCTTGCCGTGCAGCTGGGTTGCCTGGGCGAGCGCCGGCTGCGGCTGGAAACCGTTGGTGTAGAGGGCAGCTCGCTGGTGGGGGTTCTCGCCGTAGCGCAGCACCGCGGCACGCTCCCAGGTGGCGCCGACCCAGGCGGGGAAGCCGGTGCCGTCGGAGCTGTCGGTGTAGGCGTTGCCCATCCACGACGCGACGTGCACATCGTAGGTGGCCGTGTGCACGAACGCCTGGGCGGCCAGGCGCTTGCGCTGCTCGAGGGTGAAACCGCCGCCGCGCACGGCATCCAGCACGTCGCCGTAGGTGGCCGGGTCGGTGACGACCGCGACGCTCGGGTGGTTCTTCGCCGCGGCGCGCACCATCGAGGGCCCGCCGATGTCGATCTGCTCGACGCACTCGTCCGGGGACGCGCCCGAGGCGACCGTGGCCGCGAAGGGGTAGAGGTTGACCACCACGAGCTCGAACGCCTCGACGCCGAGATCGGCGAGCTGGGCGACGTGGTCGGGCTTGCGGGTGTCGGCGAGGATGCCGGCGTGCACCTTGGGGTGCAGCGTCTTGACCCGACCCTCGAGGCACTCGGGGAAGCCGGTGAGGTCCTCGACCCGGGTCACCGGCAGGCCGAGCGACTCGATGAGCGCGGCGGAGCCGCCGGTGGAGACCAGCGCCACGCCGGCGTCGTGCAGGCCGCGGACCAGGTCGTCGAGCCCGGTCTTGTCGTAGACGGAGACGAGCGCGCGGCGGACGGGGCGGGCGTCCTGGGCGGGGCCGGGGGCGGAGACGGCGGACATTGGGGTGCTCCTTGCGGGGTCGGGTCGGTCAAGCTCCGGGGCACCCAGGCGGGCGATGCCCCGACGTGTGACTTCCCGGTGGTGACCCACCCTCGCCAGTCGTCGCGCAGCAGTCTAGCCAGGTAGGGGTCAGGTGGCGTACGGCGACGGTGGCAGCGGGTCGGGCCAGGTGCCACCGAGCACCCGGTCGACGTGCAGCACGACGACCACCCGCTCCGGGTTCGGCCGGGGCTGGCGGTAGCGCACGGCATACCGCTGCTCGGCGTCGCGCACGGAGTCGGGGTCCTCGAGCACCGACGTGGTGCCCTCGAAGCTGATCCAGCGCCGGCCCTCGACCTGGGTCAGGGCGGCGCGGCGGCCGGCCCGGGCCTGCTGCACCTTGGCGCTGCTCCGCGCGGCGATGACTCGAGCCACCAACGCCTCGGGGTCCCAGGTGAACCCCACCGGCACGGCGTGCGGCGAGCCGTCGCGGCGCAGCGTGGTGAAGGTCGCCAGGTGCCGTTCGGCCACGAAGGCGAGGGATGCCGGCGTCAGCTCGGCGGGGTCGGTGGCCACGCCGGAAGTGTGTCACCCGAGCGGTGGTCAGCCGGTGGCGGTCTCGAGGTGCAGCAGGAAGCCCTGCGCCGGGGCGAGCACCGGCAGGGCGAGCCCCACCGTGCCGAGGGCGGCGCCGGCGACGACGACGCCGTCGCCGACCGCCGCCTCCCACCACGCCGGGGGCGCCACCTGCGTGGTGGCCGGCAGGCCGGCCTCCGGGCGCACCCGCACCCGATAGCGGCGCCCGGGGTCGAGCCCCGGCAGCGGCACCGTGCCGGGCGTGACCCCACGGCCGGTCACCGGAGCGACGACGGTGAACACGGCATCCGCCTGGTCCTGAGCCACGACCCCGCTGAGCAGCAGGGCGTCGTCGGGGTGGTCGGAGCGCACCGCATCGCCGCCGTGCAGCAGCGGCCGCAGCTCGCGGTAGAGCCCCGACCACGCCCGCAGCGCGTCGAGCTCGTCGGGGGTGCAGGTCGTGATGTCCCACTCGAGCCCGGCGTGCCCGCCGAGGGCGACGAGCATCCGCAGCGAGAGGTCGAGGTCGCGATGGGTCGTGTGGGCGCGCGGCGGGCCGACGTGCGAGCCCATCCGCTCCGGGGGCACCAGCAGGCCGCTCCAGCGCTGGATGGCGACCCGCTCGAGCGCGTCGTTGCAGTCGGAGGTCCAGACCCGGTCGGTGCGGGCCAGCACGCCGAGGTCGACCCGCGCGCCACCGCTCGAGCACGACTCGATCTCGAGGCCGGGGTGGCGCGCGCGCAGCTCGTCGAGCAGCCGGTAGGTCGCCAGGGTCTGCGCGTGCACGGCGGGCCGGTCGGTGCCGGAGACGTCGGTGCGCACCGCCTCGTGCAGGTCGCGGTTGTGGTCCCACTTGACGAAGTCGACGCCGTAGCGGCCGATGACCTCGCTCATCGCGTCGCGCACGTAGGTGAACGCCTCGGGGTCGGCCAGGTCGAGCACGTGCTGGTGGCGCGACGGCAGCGGCGCCCCCGCCACCGGTCCGAGCACCCACTCGGGGTGGGCCCTCGCGACGTCGGAGTCGAGGTTGACCATCTCGGGCTCGAACCACAGCCCGAACTCCATCCCCAGGCCCCTGACGTGGTCGACCAGCGGGCCGAGGCCCTGCGGCCACACGTCGGCGGACACCTGCCAGTCGCCCAGGCCGCGGTGGTCGTCGCGGCGACCACCGAACCAGCCGGCGGCGCGCCCGAACCGCGCGACACCCATCGATGCGGCGGGGGCGGCCCGCAGCTTCAAGTGGTCGAGGTCGGTGTCGAAGTAGACCGCCTCCCAGGTGTTGAGCACCAGCGGCCGCGGGCTCGAGCGATAACCCGGTTGCGCTCGCTGGTGCCGCACGAGCGCGCGGGTCAGCCCGTCGAGCCCCTCGGTGGAGTGCACGAAGACGACCGGTGGCGCGGTGTAGGTGTCGCCGGGCGCCAGCCGCACCTCGCCGGGTGCCAGGGCCTCACCCCCACCGAGCACCGCCGCGTGCGGGCCGGCCCCCTCCGGGAGCCGCTCGACGAGGTGCTCGTGGTTGCCGCTCCACGCGACGTGCGTGGCCCACACCTCTCCGGACCGGAAGCCGAAGCCGGCCGTGCCGACGACCATGAGCAGGGTCGCGTCGTGGCCCGTGCGGCCCCGGCGCCCGGTGCGCAGCCAGGTGCCGTCGGCGAGCGGATGCCGCTGCGGAGACCGCTCGCGGCACCAGCGGCCGGTCAGGTCGAGCACCTCGTCGGCGCGGGCGGGCAGCGGCAGCACCGCCCGCAGGGCCGCCACGTCGAGGGGTGCCGTGTCGTCGGTGCTGTTGGTGGGCGACGTGGTGTTGGTCAGCGACGCCTCGACGACGAGCACGCCGTGCTCGTCGAGCCGGTAGCGCACGACCACCTCCACGCCCACGTCGGATGCCGTGGCGCGCACCTCCGCGACCCCGTCGCCGCCGTGCACGGTCGCCACCCAGCGCGGCGCCGTGCGACCGCCGGCGCGGTGCGCGGCGTACCCGGGGGTGCCGAGCCAGCCCTCCCCCGAGGTGGGGAGCACGGTGAGCGGCCACGGTGCGTCGAGGGCGTTGTGCGGCACCGCGCGGGAGGTGACGAGCGCGAGGTCGGCGACGGCGGCATCCGGCAGGTCGGGTCCCCAGTGCAGCACGGACGGCAGCCCGTCGCCCGTCTGGGCGAGCACGAGCGCCGTCCCGGCGCCGCGGAGCACCGTGGTGGTAGAGCTCATCCCTTGGTCGACCCGAGGGTCAGACCGGACACGAACTGCTTCTGCAGCACGAAGAACACGATGAGCACCGGCATGGCCACGATGATCGAGCCCGCCGCAACGAGGTTGGTGTCCTGGAAGAACTGCCCACGCAGGTTGTTGAGCGCGCTGGTCACCGGGTACTTGTCACCCTTGGACAGCAGCACGGTGGCCCAGAAGAACTCGTTGTAGATCCAGGTCACCTGGAGGGTGCCGAGGGCCGCAAGGGCCGGGCGCACCAGGGGCATGGTCAGCTGCCAGTACTGTCGCCAGACGCTCGCGCCATCCATCTCCGCCGACTCGTAGATCTCGTACGGGAGCGTCTTCATGTAGTTGCTCAGTACGAACGCGCAGAACCCCATCTGGAACGCCGTGTTGACCAGTATCAACGCCCAGAAGCTGTTGAGCATCGTGCCGCCCTCGCTCATGAACGTCGGCAGGGGGATCTCCTTGAACATCCGGAAGACCGGGATGAGGAGGGCCTGCGGCGGCAGGAGGTTGGCAGCCAGGAAGACGCCCAGCAGGATGAGGTTGAACCGGTACGAGAACCGAGCCAGCACGAAGGCGATCAGCGAGGAGAAGAACAGGGTCAGGAGCACCGCCGGGATGGTGATGAGCAGCGAGTTGCGCAGGTGCAGCCCGAACTGGCCGCGGCTCCAGGCGTTGGTGTAGTTGTCCAGGGTCCACCCGCCGAACGAGAGGTACCCGTTGGTCTGCGTGTAGGAGTAGTCGCGGAAGGAGTTGTAGAGCGACCAGAGCAGCGGGAACAGCCAGATCAGCGCCAGCACCAGCATGATGACGGTGGCGACCTTGCCGCGGCGCCGATTGAGCACCCCGCCGCCCGGGCCTCGCGCGGCAGCCTTGTTGGGGCGCACCGGCGCCGACACAGTGGTGGTCGCGCTCATTGCTGGTCCCCCTTGAAGACGATCCGCAGGTAGATGATGATGAACACCGAGGAGATCACCATCATGATCACCGAGAGGGCGGCGCCGAAGCCGTAGCGGGTGGCCTCGCCGATGACGTTCTGCGACACCAGGGCCGAGATCAGCTCGAGCCCGTTGCGACCCTTGTTGATGACCCAGACGAGGTCGAACGCACGCAGCGACTCGATGACCACGATGACCAGCACGATCAGGTTGATCGGACGCATCACCGGGAAGATGACCTGGAAGAACGTCTTCACCTCGTTGGCGCCGTCGACGGCGGCGGCCTCGCGCAGCGTCGAGTCCACGCCCTTCAGACCGGCCAGGTAGATGAGCATGATGTAGCCGGTGTGCCGCCACGCGGTCGCCACCAGCACGGCCCACAGGTTGACGCTGGGGTCTCCGTACCAGTCGACGTTGGTGCCGAAGACCTGGTTGATCAGCCCCTGGTCGGTGGAGTAGAAGAGCTGCCAGATGAACCCGACGAGCGCCAGCGACAGCACGACCGGCAGGTAGAAGGCCGTCTGGTAGAACCGGCTGCCCCACATCTCACGGTCGAGGATCACGGCGAGCAGCATCCCCAGCAGCGTGGGCAGCACGAACAGGAACACCAGCCAGATCAGGTTGTGCTTGATGGCCGGCCAGAACGCCGGGTAGATGGTGACGATGTCAACGTAGTTCTTCGTCCCGATCCACTGGATCCCGCTGAGCTTGAACCCGTTCCACTTGGTGAAGGACAGGTAGATCGACGCCAGCGCGGGCAGCCACACGAGCCACACGACCAGCACCGTCGGGATGAGGACCATCGCCCAGATGACCAAGCGGTCCCGGGTCCCGCGCCGCCGCTCCCTCCGGCCCCCACTCTTCTTGGGGGCGGAGGGAGCGGCGGCGGTGGCGGCTTCAGCCATGATGCGGTTCCTCTCGGGTCAGCCGAGGATGGACGAGGCCTGCTGCTGGATGGAGGCGGTGATGGAGTCGATGTTGTTCGGGTTCTTCAGGAAGTCCTGCAGCGACGCCGTGATCACCGTGTTGGCGAGGTCGGCGTTGGTGTCGCGGTCGAGGAACTGGGCGATCGACTTCGCCTTCGACACGAGCTCGACGGACTTCTTCTGGAGGTCGCCGTACGTTGACGTGCTCGCACCGGAGTTGGCGGCGATGAACGGAGCGCTCGCCGCGCTGTTGCCGGCATCGGCGGCCTCGGGGGTGCCCAGCCACTTGGCGTAGGCCAGGGCGGACTCCTGGTTCTTGCCTGCGGCGGAACAGCAGAACCCGTCGATCGGGGCGTCGAGGGCGTCGGAGCCGATGGTGGCATCGAGGGCGGGGAAGGTGAAGAAGTCCAGGTCGGCCTGGGTCTCCTTCGGGATGCCGTCCACGACGAACGTGCCGAGCAGGTACATGCCGCTCTCACCCTTGGCCATCGAGGTGGCGGCCTCCTGCCAGGTGCGGCCGAGGGCGTTCTCCTGCTGGTAGGGCAGCAGCTTGTCCTTCCAGGTGGTGAAGACGTTCTTGACCTGCGGGCTGTCCCACTTCTCCTTGCCCTGGCACAGCGCCATGTGGAAGTCGTAGCCGTTGAGCCGCATGTTCAGGATGTCGAAGGTGCCCATCGGCGCCCAGGCGTCCTTGGCCGCGAAGGCGATGGGGTTGAGCTTCTTCCCCTGCATGTCCTTCATCAGCGCGGTCATCTCGTCCATCGTGGTGGGCACGGCCCAGCCGTTCTTCTCGAAGACCGACTTGCGGTAGAAGACCGCCCACGGGTAGTAGCTGATCGGCACGAAGTACTGCTTGCCGTCGGGCGCCGTCGCCGACTTCTTGAAGGCGTCGCTCATGCCCTCGATCGGCCACACGCTGCTGACGTCGGAGATCAGGCCGTTCTCGGCGAACTGCGCCATGCGGTAGCCGGCGAACCAGGTGAAGACGTCGTCGGGGGTGCCCTGCAGGTAGGTGCTGATGCTCTCCTGGAACGTGTTGTGGTCGACGGCGTTGACCGTGACCGCGGAGCCGGTCTTCTTGGCGTAGGCGTCGGCCATGCCCTGGAGGCGCTCGTTGGCCGGGCCGGAGCCCTTGGCCTCGTTGATGCCGAACGACACGGGGCCGGCCTTGGCGCTGGCGCCGGCACTGCCGGACGCAGCCGGCGAGGCGTCGTCGCCGCAGGCGGCGAGGAGCGGCGGAACGCCGAGCAGGGCGGCTGCCGTGACCGAACCGCGAAGGATGGACCGGCGGTCGACACCGCGGACCGAGTTGGGAACGACGTTCGCGAGGGACGAATCGCGAGGGGCCGGGCGCGCCATGGGGGTCTCCTTTGACATCCAACGGTTCTGACACATTCGATCAGAAACCAACACTGACGAGACCGAGTGTTGCCCGGCCCGGAACTGGTGTCAAGGGTCGACACGAGTCCGCTCGATCACGTTTTGGTTCCGGAGATCCGTGCGCCACAGTCCCGTTGTCTGGCTTGGAGAACCTTGGACAACGGCTGGACCCTTGCTGGACGTCACGGTTGACTGTGTTGCAAAGTGTTGACTTTTGTTCGACACCTCAACAGACTGGCGAGCATGCGCGGATGGCCTGACGACCGGATCGCCTTCGGAGGGGACTACAACCCCGAGCAGTGGCCGCGTGCCGTCTGGGACGACGACATGCGGCTGATGCGCGAGTCGGGGGTCAGCTTCGTGACGCTCGGGGTGTTCTCCTGGTCCTGGCTGGAGCCGTCGAAGGGCGAGTACACCTTCGAGTGGCTCGACCAGGTCATGGACCTGCTGCACGCCAACGGCATCGCCGTCGACCTCGCCACGGCCACCGCCACGCCGCCGCCGTGGCTCACCTCGGCCTACCCCGAGATCCTCCCCGTCGACCGCGACGGCCACACCCTGTGGCCGGGTAGCCGCCAGTCGTGGTGCCCGTCATCCCCGCTCTACCGCGAGCTGGCCCTGTCCCTCACCGACCGCCTGGCCACGCGCTACAGCGACCACCCGGCCCTGGCCATGTGGCACGTCTCCAACGAGTACGCCTGCCACAACCTGCCCTGCTACTGCGACACCTGCGCCATCGCGTTCCGCCACTGGCTGGCCCGCCGCTACGACACGCTCGACGCGCTCAACGACGCGTGGGGCACCGCGTTCTGGAGCCAGCGCTACACGTCCTACGACGACATCCGCCCGCCGCGCCTGACCACGACGTTCAACAACCCGACGCACGTGCTCGACTACCACCGGTTCGGCTCCGACACCCTGCTCGACTTCTACCGGGCCGAGCACGAGGTGATCCGCCGGCACTCCCCCGACGTGCCCGTGACCACCAACTTCATGACGCTCGACCACTTCCGGCTGCTCGACTACAACGACTGGGCGCCGTTCCAGGACGTCGTGAGCACCGACCACTACGTCGTCGACTCCCTGCCATACCCCCGGGCCGAGCTCTCCTTCGCCGGTGACCTGACCCGTGGTCTGGCCGGGGGTCGCCCGTGGCTGCTCATGGAGCACTCGACCAGCGCCGTGAACTGGCAGCCGGTCAACCCGGCCAAGGTGCCCGGCGGCACCATCCTCGACTCGCTCACCCACGTCGCGCGCGGTGCCGACACGCTCGGCTTCTTCCAGTGGCGCCAGTCGCGGTCGGGCTCGGAGAAGTTCCACTCGGCGCTCGTGCCGCACGCCGGCGAGGACAGCGACCGCTTCCGCGAGGTCTGCGAGCTGGGCGCCATCGCCGGCCGGCTCGGTGAGCTGGTCGGCTCCCGGGTGGAGGCCGAGGTGGCCGTGCTCTGGGACTACGAGTCCGCCTGGGCGGTCGCCGGGCCGTGCATGCCGTCGTCGGAGATCGACTACGCCACCGCCGCACACACCGTGCACCGGCTGCTGCGTGACCGCGGCATCACCTGCGACGTCGTGCACCCGGATGCCGACCTGTCCCCCTACCGGGTCGTCGTGGTCCCCACGCTCTACCTCGTCTCGGACGCCCAGGCGGATGCCGTGCGCGCCGCCGCCGAGGGCGGGGCCCACGTGCTCGTCACGTACTTCTCCGGCATCAGCGACCCCGACGACCACGTGCGGCTGGGCGGCTACCCCGGGGCCTTCCGCGACCTGCTCGGCATCCGCGTCGAGGAGTTCTTCCCGCTGCGGGTGGCCGAGTCCGTCGCGCTGTCCGACGGCGGCTCCGGGTCGCACTGGAGCGAGCACGCCCGCGCGGTCGACGCCGAGGTCGTGACGACCTACGCGGCGGGGCCGCTGGCGGGGCGCCCGGCCGTCACCCGGCGCGCCGTCGGGGAGGGCGTTGCCTGGTACCTCGGCACGCTGCCCGACGACGCCTCGCTGGGCTCGCTGCTCGACCGGGTGGTCGCCGAGGCCGAGGTCGCACCGGCCGCGGTGCCGCCCGCCGGCGTGGAGGTCGTCCGCCGCCGCTCGGGTGAGCGGAGCTGGCTGTTCGTGCTCAACCACACCGACGAGCACCGCGAGGTCGACGCCGCCGGCCACGACCTGGTCTCGGGCGTTCAGGTCGGCCCGGCGCTACGCCTGGCCCCTCGCACGGCTGCCGTGGTGCGAGAGGAGTGAGCGTGCTCGCGAGCCAGCGACGCGCGGCCATCCTCAGCAAGGTCGAGGAGACCGGGGCGGTGCGCGTCTCCGACCTGGTCGAGCAGCTCGGCGTGTCCGACATGACCGTGCGCCGCGACATCGAGCGGCTCGACGCCGACGGCCTGATCGAGCGCGTGCACGGCGGCGCCCTGGCCCTGCTCCCCCGGGCCACCGACGAGCCCGGGTTCAGCGCCAAGTCCTCGCTGATGACGGCCGAGAAGCACGCCATCGCCATCGCGGCGGCGCGGCTCGTCGAGCCGGGCGCCACCATCGGCATCTCGGCCGGCACCACGACGTTCGAGTTCGCCCGCGCCATCCGCAACGTGCCGCACCTCACCGTGGTCACCAACTCGGTCCCCGTCGCGCAGCTGCTCCACGAGTCGGGCGGCGGCGGTCACGTGGTCGTGCTGACCGGCGGGGTGCGCACCCCCTCCGACGCGCTGGTCGGCCCGGTGGCCGTCTCGGCGCTGCAGGGGCTGCACGTCGACCGGCTCTTCCTCGGCGCCCACGGCATCGACCGCAATGCGGGCCTCACCACGCCCAACCTCGTCGAGGCCGAGACCAACCGCGCGATGGTGCGGGCCAGCCGGTCGGTCTGCGTGCTCGCCGACCACACCAAGGTCGGCATCATCGGGCTCTCGACCTTCATGGCGCTGGGCGAGGTCGACACCCTCATCACCGACGCCGGGGTGCCCAGCCGGGCCCGCGCCGTGCTCGAGGAGCGCGTCGACCACCTGGTGCTCGCCGAGGTGGCGCCGACCCTGCCCGCGGCGGTTCGCGGGGTCCGCCGCCAGGGTGGTGGTGAGGCGGAGTGACGACCACGGCGGCCACCGTGCGGCGCACGTCGCGCTCGCTCGCCGACGGCCGGGAGATCATCTACTTCGACGACACCCCGGGTGCCCCGCCGCGCACGGTCGACGACACCCGCGCCCTCGGGGAACGAGCAGCGGCCGGGCACGTGCGCTACGACGCGCTCGTCGGTGACTGGGTCGCCGTGGCCGACCACCGGATGAACCGCACCCTGCTCCCCCCGCGCGAGTCCTGCCCGCTGTGCCCGTCGGGCCGTGGGCCGCAGCCGACCGAGGTTCCCGACGCCGACTACGACGTGGTGGTCATCGAGAACCGCTTCCCCTCGTACGCCCCAGTGGCCGTGGACGACGCCCCGGGCACCTCGCCGTTCGAGCACCGCCCCGCCCTGGGCCGCACCGAGGTCGTCTGCTTCACCAGCGACCATGACGCCAGCTTCGCGACCCTCGCGCCGAGCCGGGTGCGCACCGTGGTCGACGTCTGGGCCGACCGCACGGCCTGCCTCGCGCAGCGTGACGACGTCGAGCAGGTCTTCTGCTTCGAGAACCGCGGGCCCGAGATCGGGGTGACCCTGCACCATCCGCACGGCCAGATCTACGCGTACCCGTACGTGCCGGCCCGTACCCGCGACATCCTCCGCCAGGCGCAGGCGCACCACGACCGCACCGGGCGCCTGCTGGGCCGTGACCTGCTCGATGCCGAGCGGGCCGACGGCTCCCGGGTGGTGACGTCCGGCCGGCACTGGACGGCGTACGTGCCCTATGCCGCCCGCTGGCCGGTCGAGGTGCACCTCGCCCCCCACCGCGACGTGCCCGACCTCGTGGCCCTCGACGACGACGAGCGTGACGAGCTGGCCCTGGTCTACCTCGACCTGCTCGGCCGCCTCGACCGCTACCACGTGACGGCCGACGGCGGTGCTGTCCCGTTGCCCTACATCGCCGCCTGGCACCAGGCCCCGGTGCGCATCGGGCGCGACGTCTCCCGGCTGCACCTCCAGGTGGTGTCGGTGCTGCGGGCCCCGGGCACGCTGAAGTACCTCGCGGGCTCCGAGAGCGGCGTCGGCGGCTGGGTCAACGACGCGCGCCCCGAGGCGATCGCGGCCCGGCTGCGCGAGCTGGCCTGACCCTTCCCCTCCCCTTCCCCGGGCTCCTCCCCTGGAAAGTCGGGGTCGTCCGGGGCCGGTGCTACTGCCAGGAGCGGTCGGCGGCCAGGCCGCGCACGACGTCGACGAGCATCTCGCGCTCGAGCACCTTGATCCGCTCGTGCAGCGACTCGACGGTGTCGCCGGGCTCGACGCGCACCGCGCGCTGGTCGATGATCGGCCCGGTGTCGACCCCGGCGTCGACCCAGTGGCAGGTGCACCCGGTCACCTTCACCCCGTGCGCCATGGCGTCGCGGACCCCGTGCGCCCCGGGGAAGCTGGGCAGCAGCGCCGGGTGCGTGTTGACCACCCGGTGGCCGGCGAGCACGGCCGGCCCGAGCACCTTCATGAACCCCGCGGAGACGACGAGGTCAGGGGCGTGCCCGGCGACGAGCCGCGCCAGGTCGAGGTCCCAGTCGGCTCGGGTCACGTAGTCGGGCACCCGGGCGACGAACGTCGCGATGCCGGCCCGCTCGGCGCGCTGGGCGCCGCCGGTGCCGTCGCGGTCGGCGCCCACGGCGAGCACCCGGAACGGCGCGGCATCCTGCGCCGAGGCGTCGATGAGGGCCTGGAGGTTGCTGCCCGACCCGGAGACGAGCACGACGAGCCCGAGCGGCGCGAGAGCAGGTGGCACGAGGTCAGTCTGGCACGCAGCCGGGATGCCGGGCCGGCGCCCCGGTGCCGAGCGGCGCAGCCGCGAGGCGTCGCCGGACACCCCCGGTGCTCAGCGGCGCAGCCGCCAGGCGTCGCGCAGCACGACGACGAGCGCACCGAGGCCCAGCTCGAGGAGCAGGGCGAGGAACAACCGGCCGGTGGGGGCACCCACCGCCGCCAGCCGGAACTGCCCGGCCGAGCCGCCGGCCACCAGGTCGAGGGCGGCGAGGGTGAGGGCGGTGACGGCGCACGCCGACAGCGCCACGGCCAGCTTGGTGCGCAGCCGCGACAGCCGCGCGACCGCCCTGAGCGCCCGGCGGGCGACGAACGCCCCCACCGCGACCACGACGAGCACCGAGAGCGCGGTGAACCACGGGAAGCCGCCGGGCTGCGGCAGAGCGGCGAACACCGGCACCATCGGCAGGAGCCCACCCTTGGAGCCCGACCAGCTGACCGAGCCACCCTCGACGACGCGGAAACCGGGGCCGGCCAGGAACGACACGGCCCACAGCGCCAGGTTGGGAAGTGCGACCACCTGCGCCAGGGCGAGCACGACGGCCCCGACGCCACCGGCCGCAACGGCGGTCGAGATCGTGCTCACCTGGTCCCAGGACAGGGCGACCGACGCGACCACGACGACCAGCCCGACGCCGAGCAGCACTGCGGCCCCGGCCAGGCCCGGACGCACCGCGCGGCGCAGGCTGTCGGGCAGCCAGGCCAACCCGAGGCGCCGGCCGAGCACGTCGGGGTCGTCGGCGACCACCGGCCGCAGGGCGAGCCCGAGGGCGACCAACGGCACGGCCACCACGGGCAGCACCAGCGAGAGCGGGGTGACGCGGAACGGGCCGGCGAAGGTGAGCCCCACCGCGACGGCGACGGCGACGGCATACCCGGCCCACCAGGCGCCGAGCGCGGCGGCGAGCGGGCGCGGCAGCGTTCCCCACCAGTGGTCACCGTCGGTGGACACGTCGACCATGGCCTCGCGCGCGCCCAGCCAGGCCACTGCGACGAGCGCGACCGTGCCGAGCAGTGGCACCACCGACAGGAACGCCCCCCCGGTGTCGAGGTGCGCCCCGGACACCAGCAGCCACAGCGCGGCGCCAGTGCCGGCCGCCTGCCAGCCGTCGCCGGTCGCCAGGGGCTCGACGAGCCAGGCCAGCAGCACCGGCCCGAGCACGACCAGCACCGAGGTCAGCCCGGTCATCACCCCCACCCCGGCGGCGCGGACCCAGCGCGACCCCGCCGGCGGCTGCCCGGCATCCCCCGCGTCGTCGGACCCGGGCAGCACGGAACGGAGGCGCTCACTGACACTCATCGCGACCAGTCTGCGGGAGAACGCCCCACGGACGTCCGAGCAACGCCGTGCGCACCCCCGACTACTGCTCTACTTCTCCCGACTTCTTGCGGATTTCCCACCGCAGGCTGGGGTCGGACGTCCGCTGGCAGGGTGGGAAATCCGCAAGAAGTCGGGGTAGGTGCAGGTCAGACGGGGTCGGCGGCGGTGAGTCCGCGCATGATCTCGCGCATCAGGTCGGCGGTCTCGGACGGCGTCTTGCCGACCTTGACCCCGGCGGCCTCGAGGGCCTCCTTCTTGCCCTGCGCGGTGCCCGATGAGCCCGACACGATGGCGCCGGCGTGACCCATCGTCTTGCCCTCGGGGGCGGTGAACCCGGCGACGTAGCCGACGACCGGCTTGGTGACGTGGTCCTTGATGTAGGCCGCCGCCCGCTCCTCGGCGTCGCCGCCGATCTCGCCGATCATGACGATGGCGTCGGTGTCGGGGTCGTTCTGGAACGCCTCGAGGCAGTCGATGTGGGTGGTGCCGATGATCGGGTCGCCGCCGATGCCGACGGCCGTGGAGAGCCCGATGTCGCGCAGCTCGTACATCATCTGGTAGGTCAGGGTGCCCGACTTCGAGACCAGGCCGATGCGGCCGGGCCCGGTGATGTCGGCCGGGATGATGCCGGCGTTGGCGGCCCCGGGGCTGATCAGGCCGGGGCAGTTCGGGCCGATGATCCGCGTGGTGCCCTTCTCCTGGGCGTAGTTGAAGAACTCCGCGGTGTCCTTGACGGCGACGCCCTCGGTGATGACGACGGCGAGCGGGATGCCGGCGTCGATCGCCTCGGTGACGGCGGCCTTGGTGAAGGCGGCCGGCACGAAGATGACGCTGACGTCGGCGCCGGTCGCCTCGATCGCCTCGGCGACGGTGCCGAAGACGGGAACGGTGGTGCCGCCCTCGAACTCGACCGTGGTGCCCGCCTTGCGCGGGTTGACCCCGCCGACGATCGCGGTGCCGGAGCGCAGCATCCGCTGGGTGTGCTTCATGCCCTCGGAGCCGGTCATGCCCTGGACGATGACCTTGGAGTCTGCGGTGAGGAAGATGGCCATGGGTGTCGTTGTCTCTCTTCGCGCTCGGGGGGTCAGTTGCCGGAGGCCAGCTCGGCGGCCTTGCGGGCGGCGCCGTCCATGGTGTCCTCGATGAGGACGCGGGGGTGGTTGCGCTCGGCGAGGATGCGCCGGCCCTCCTCGACGTTGTTGCCGTCGAGGCGCACGACCAGCGGGCGGTCCTCCTCGTCGCCGAGGGCGTCGAGGGCGCCGACGATGCCGTTGGCCACCGCGTCGCAGGAGGTGATGCCGCCGAAGACGTTGACGAAGACGCTCTTGACCTGCGGGTCGGACAGGATGATGTGCAGCCCGTCGGCCATCACCTCGGCGCTGGCGCCGCCGCCGATGTCGAGGAAGTTGGCCGGCTTCTGGCCGCCGAACTCCTCACCGGCGTAGGCGACGACGTCGAGGGTGCTCATGACGAGCCCCGCGCCGTTGCCGATGATGCCGACCGAGCCGTCGAGCTTGACGTAGTTGAGGTCC